>CAMVTS010000191.1 GCA_947170465.1 uncultured Clostridia bacterium | reverse complement strand
GAATACCGCGCCTGCGTTGCCAAGGGACATTCGCCGTTTCTGCCGGTGCTGGACGACATTGTGTCGTCCGCAGACATCACGTCCGGCATTGATTTGGGCATTGTCCAGATTCCGGCGGAGCTGATTGTCGGCACCAAAACGCGCGGCAGAGTCAGCGCGTTTGCCGCGAACTTCATGCCGATTCTGGACGAGGACACCGAATTTGCCGACAAATGGTCGCGGCTGTGCAGCGCTCACCTGAGCGAAGGCATCCGCGAACCGATTAAAGCCTACGAATACCTCAACCGCTTCTACGTCGAGGAAGGCAACAAGCGCGTGAGCGTGCTGAAATTCTTTGACGCGCTGACGATTCCGGGCAGGGTTATCCGCATTATGCCCAAGGGCGAAAGCGACGTGGTGGAGCTGTACAACGAGTTTGTGGAGTTCTACAAGCTGAGCAAAATCAACTTCTGTGAGTTTTCCAAGAAGGGCAGCTACGCCGCGCTGCAAAAGCTGATGGGCAAGGAAGCCGGCGAGGAATGGACGCGTGACGAGCAGAACGCCTTTGCCGGCGCCTACTACCATTTTAAGAAGGCGTACATGCAGAGCGGCGGCGAAAAGCTGCAGTCCACCGTGGGCGACGCGCTGCTGAGCTATATCCAGATTTACGGCTATCCGGAAATGCGCGCCACCGATACCGACGACATCAAAAAGAACCTCCGCAAGATGTGGGAGGAGGTCGAGCTGCACGCCGAGGAAACCCCGATTGAGGTCAAGACCGAGCCTGCGGAGGAAAAAAAGCAGGGCGTTATCTCCAAAATGCTGCGCGCGGCGGCAGCGCCGCAGATGGTGGGCTTTATCCACGACGGCACGCCGGAAAAATCCGGCTGGGTCAACGACCACGAAAAGGGCAGAAAATACGTGCAGCGCGTCTTTGAGGGCGACATCGAAACGCGCGCCTACTACAACGCCATGGAGGACGACGAGCCGCTCAAAGTGATTGAGCAGGCGATTGAGGACGGCTGCAAGCTGATTTTCACCACCTCTCCCCGGCTCACGCAGGCGAGCCTGAGAGCCGCCGTCGACCATCAGGACGTGATGATTATGAACTGCTCGCTCAACCGCTCGCACCGCTACATCAGCGTGTACTACACGCGCATGTACGAGGCGAAGTTTATTCTCGGCGCGATTGCCGGAACCCTGACCGACAACGACAAAATCGGCTACGTCTGCGACTACCCGATTTACGGACAGATTGCCGGTATCAACGCCTTTGCGCTCGGCGCTCAGATGGCAAATCCGCGCGCTCAGGTCTATCTGGAATGGTCGGCGGTCGATTCCGCCAACGCCGCGGCGCAAAAACTGGTTGACCAGGGAATCCACTTCATCTCCTCTCAGGACACCGCGCGTTTCCGCGAGGACGACCGCGACAGCTTCGGGCTCTCCTACATCAACGGCGACCACATGGAGCTGATTGCCAACCCCGTCTGGAAATGGGGCGTTTACTACGAAAAAATCCTGCGCCGCGTCATCAACCGGACGCTGCAGTCCGAATACGAGAGCAGCAACAAGGCGATTAACTACTACTGGGGCATGTCCGCCGGCGTGGTGGACGTGGTGTTCTCACCGTGGCTGACGCAGCCCTCCAAGCACTTCGGCGATTTTCTGAAGGAGGCGATTATCCACAACGTCTGCACGCCCTTCATCACCCCGATTTACACCCAGTCTGGCGACAAAATCGGCGAAGGTGAAAAGTCCCTCAGCCTTGACCAGATTATCGGCATGGACTACCTTGTCGAGAACGTCATCGGCACGATTCCGCAGTATGAGGAGCTGACCCCGATGGGCAAGGCGACCGTTGACACCGCCGGCGTGGAGCCTGCACAGAGCCCTGCGCTCACGCCGGACGAGGAGGAAAGCACCGAGGTTTTTGAAGATTCAGAGCCAGTCACCGCCGAACCGGAGACGAATCAGACCGCTTCCGGAGAGGCTGGTGAGCAGGCATGAAAATCCTCGCGGTTTCGGACGTTGAGTCCAAATCGCTCTACGACTACTACGCCCCCGAAAAGGTGGAGGGCGTGGAGCTGATTATCAGCTGCGGCGATTTGCACGTGGAATACCTGGAATTTCTCGTGACCATGATGAACGTGCCGCTGCTCTACATACACGGCAACCACGACGACTACCGCCGCGAGCCCGAGGGCTGTATCTGCATTGACGACGGCTATTTTGAGTACAAGGGGCTGCGGTTCATCGGTCTGGGCGGCTGCGTGCGCTACAAGGAGAGCAAGTACATGTTCACCGAGCGGCAAATGCGCTGGCGTATCCGCAAAATGGGACTCAAGCTCCGCCGTCACCACGGCTTTGACATTCTCGTCACCCACGCGCCGGCAAGACATCTCAACGACTTTGACACCGTGACGCACCGCGGCTTTGAGTGCTTCAACGACCTGCTGGAGCGCTATCACCCGAAGGCGTTCTTCCACGGTCACATTCACCGCTGCTACGGTGCCAACATTCCCCAGAAAACCGACCACAACGGCACCCTCGTCGTCAACGCCTC
>CAMVTS010000190.1 GCA_947170465.1 uncultured Clostridia bacterium | reverse complement strand
GAGATTTGAAGGCGGAGGGCGCTATGGCGGCGCTTTTGAAGGACGCGATTAAGCCGAACCTTGTCCAGACGCTCGAAGGCACGCCTGCCGTCATGCACGGCGGACCGTTCGCTAATATCGCGCATGGCTGCAACAGCGTCAGAGCGACCAAGCTGGCGCTCAAGCTCGCGGATTACTGCATTACCGAGGCAGGCTTCGGCTCCGACCTCGGCGCGGAGAAGTTCCTTGACATCAAGTGCCGCTATGCCGGACTCAAGCCCTCGGCAATTGTGATTGTCGCCACCTGCCGCGCCCTGAAATACAACGGCGGCGTACCCAAGGCGGAGGTCTCTCGGGAGAACCTCGACGCGCTCAAAAAGGGTATTGTCAACCTCGGTGTGCACATTGAGAATATGCGCAAGTACGGTGTGCCGGTGGTAGTCGCGATTAACCGCTTCGGTACCGATTCGGACGCGGAGCTTTCCTATATTGAGGAATACTGCCGCGCTAACGGCGCCGATTTCGCGCTCTCCGAGGTATTCGGCAAGGGCGGCGACGGCGGTATTGAGCTGGCGAAGAAGGTAGTTGAAGCCTGCGATAAGCCCTCCGACTTCCACACGCTTTACGCGGACGACCTCACCGTCAAGGAGAAAATCGACTGTATCGCAAAGAATATCTACGGCGCTGCGCGCGTGAACTATACCGCTCAGGCGGAAAAGGCGATTGCCGAGGTACAAAAGCTCGGCGCGGACAGCCTGCCTGTCTGTATTGCCAAGACGCAGTACTCCCTGTCCGACAACCCGGCGTTGCTGGGCGCGCCCAAGGATTTTGAAATCACCGTCAGAAACGTCTCGCTTTCCAACGGCGCCGGCTTTGTCGTCGTCTATACCGGCGACATCATGACCATGCCCGGCTTGCCGAAGGTGCCGGCTGCCCACAGCATCAATGTCAGCGGCGAAGGCAAGATTACGGGCTTGTTCTGATGACGACAATTATCACCAACAGCGCGCAGGAGACGGAGCAGCTCGGCGAGCGTCTGGCAAAGCAGCTCACCGGCGCCGAGACAATCGCTCTGTTCGGCGGTCTCGGCATGGGCAAAACCGCCTTTACACGCGGACTTTGCCGCGGCTTAGGCACCGGCGAGGTGGTTTCCAGTCCGACCTTTGCGCTGGTCAATGAATATGCAGGCAGATGTCCGGTTTACCATTTCGACATGTACCGCGTCACCACCTGGGATGATTTGTATTCCACCGGCTTCTTTGATTATCAGGGCAGCGGCGTTCTGGTGATTGAATGGAGCGAGAATATTGAGGGAGCGCTGCCCGAGGACGCGATTCGCGTGACGATTGCACGCGGCGAGCATGATGAACAGCGCGTATTTACCATAGAAGGAGTGGAACTGAGTTGAAGATACTCGCGGCGGATACCTCTGCCAAGGCAGCGTCGGTCTGTATCGCGGACGAAGATACGATTCTCGGCGAGAGCTTTCTGAATATCGCGCTGACGCACAGCCAGACGCTCATGCCCATGCTGGAGCAGCTTTTGAAAAGCACCGGTACGGCGGTATCTGAGCTGGGAGCCGTCGCGGTCAATGCGGGACCGGGCTCCTTTACCGGCGTGCGTATCGGTGTGGCGGCAGTCAAGGGGCTGGCGTTCGCGGACGATTTGCCCTGTGTGCCGGTTTCCACGCTGGAGAGCATGGCGTACAACATGACCGGCGGCGACTGCGTTGTCTGCGCGGCAATGGACGCGCGCTGTTCGCAGGTCTACAACGCCCTGTTCCGCGTCAGCGGCGAAAGTGTAGAGCGCCTCTGCGACGACAGAGCCCTGTCGCTCGGCGATTTGCAGCGGGAGCTTTCCGGCTTTACCGAGCAGGTGGTGCTTGTCGGCGACGGCGCAAGGCTCTGCTATGATACCTTCGGTGCGGAGACGGCGTCTGTCCGTCTTGCGCCGGCAAACAAACGCATCCAGACCGCTTCCTCTGTCGCGATGGCGGCATGGCAGGCAATCAGAGAGGGAAGAACCGTGACCGCCGAGGCGCTCATGCCGTCCTACCTCCGGCTTCCGCAGGCACAGAGAGAGCTGAACAAACGATTGGGGAGAGAGTAACATGATAGCACTCGGTTGCGACCACGGCGGCTTCAACCTGATAACCGCCATCAAAGCGTATTTTGACGAAGAGGGCATTGCCTACAAGGATTACGGCACCTACAGCGAGGAGAGCGTGGACTATCCGGTCTACGCGGCAAAGGTGGCAAACGCCGTCAAGAGCGGCGAATGTGAGCTGGGTATTCTCTGCTGCGGCACCGGCATCGGCATTTCCATGGCGGCGAACAAGTTCAAGGGAATCCGCGCGGCGGTGGTGAATAATGAATTCGGCGCGGAGATGACGCGCCGCCACAATCACGCGAATATTTTATGCATGGGCGGCAGGGTGACAACACCTGAAAACGCAATAAAGTACACAAAGCTGTTTTTGTCCACGCCGGAGGAGGGCGGAAGACATGACAAACGTGTAGCTATGTTGACAGAAATAGAGAACGGTACATTTCAATTTTGAATGTAATAATTCACAAAAAAA
>CAMVTS010000189.1 GCA_947170465.1 uncultured Clostridia bacterium | reverse complement strand
CTACTTTTTGACAGAAAAATCAAGTATAAAAAGAGCGGACGTGCTGTCCGCTCTCCTGTTTGTCGAAAAACTAGCGTTTGTCTTTCGATGATGGTAAAATTCTATACCGTTTTGAAGCCTTCCCCCGAGGGGAAGGTGTCGCGGCACCAAAACAAGCGTTGATTTTATTGCTATTGATGAGGTGCCGTGACGGATGAGGGCAAGCGAACCTGTCCTGCCGCAGATTGTCAGATATTAAGGGTGCGTGTTCCGTTTCATCTTGTCAGGCTGCGCATTCCTTGTGGTATGCTTCGTCATATAGAGGAAAAGCTCGCTTGCCCTCATCCGTCACAATGCCGCTTACCTTTGCTGTTTACCGACGTTCATCGGTTTCAAACCGTTTGTTTTCGGGAAAAACGATAATAGGCATTGTGCCACCTTCCCCTCGGGGGAAGGCTTTCTCTTTGTCAAACGTTGTCCTAAACAAATCACATTTGGACTTTTTCTACAGTCTGAAGAGCGGACGTGCTGTCCGCTCTCCATCATGATTTCTTTGCGTGAATCTTTTTTTCTTCGCCGCGCAGCAGGCGCTTGATGTTGTCCTTGTGCTTGATGGTGACGAAAACGCCGATAATCAGCGCCGACACCGTTGAAATGATGACATACGCCATGCTGGGCAGGCTATCGCCGTAGACCAGACGGTCGAGGACGAAGGTCGCCAGAAACGTATAGGGACCGTAGAGAATCGCGCCGGCGATACTGCCGACCGAGATGATTTTGGTAATCAAAAACAGAATCAGAAAGGTGCCCAGTACCATCAGGAACACGCGCCAGTCCTCGGTGAGCATAAGGGCTGCCGCAGAAACAACGCCCTTGCCGCCCTTGAAGTGGAAATAGAGCGGAAAGGAATGACCGAGAATGCAGAAGATACCGGCGAGGTATTTGCCGACGTTGACCACCAGCGGCGCAGCGACGCCGTCTCCGGCGAACACGCCGAACAGCCAGCCGCCAATCAGGACGGCAATTACGCATTTGAGCGCGTCGCAGACAATGGTGATAATCGCCGGAACCTTGCCGACAGAGCGCAGCACATTGGTAAAACCGGCGTTGCCGCTGCCCATATCGCGGATATCCTTTTTGCCCTTGGTGAAAATGCGCGTCACAATGACCGCCGGGTTAATGCTGCCGATTAAATAGGCAATCACCGCCGTGAGCAGCCAAATCCACCAGTAGGGCGAAAAACTGTTTTGTAATACCTGAGCGACAGGATCCATCACTTGTCTCCCCTTTCACGAATGACGATTTTCACGGGCGTACCCTCCAGACCGAACGCCTCGCGGATCCGGTTTTCAAGATAGCGCTGGTAGGAAAAGTGGAACAGCTCCGCGTCATTGCAGAAAAAGACGAAGGTCGGCGGCTTTACGCCTGCCTGCGTCATATAGAAAATTTTGAGTCGTCTGCCCTTGTCGGACGGCGGCTGCACGCGCGTGGTCGCCTGTGCCAGCAGCTCGTTGAGCATACCGGTGCGGATACGCAGGCTGGCGTTCTCATTCGCCGCCACAATCGCCTCAAACAGGCGGTCAAGGCGCAGTCCTGTCTTTGCCGAGATGAACACCTGCGGCGCGTAGGACATGAAGGCAAAGTCCGCGTCGAGCTTCTTGCGGAACTCGCTCATAGTCTTGTCGTTCTTCTCAATCGCGTCCCACTTGTTGACCGCGAGAATACACGCCCTGCCGGCGTCATGCGCCAGACCGGCGACCTTGGTGTCCTGCTCGGTGACGCCCTCCGTCGCGTCAATCATAATCACGCAGACGTCGCTGCGCTCGATTGCCATTTTCGCGCGTAGAATACTGTATTTCTCGATATCGTCGTAAATTTTGCTCTGACGGCGCAGACCGGCGGTATCGGTGAAGTTGAACCTGCCGTACTGATTCTCAATCAGCGTATCAATCGAATCGCGCGTGGTGCCGGCGATATTGGAGACGATACAGCGCTCGGAATCGGTGATTTTATTGATTAAGGAGGACTTGCCGGCGTTGGGCTTGCCGATAACAGCGACGTTAATCACCAAATCGTCCTCTTCCTCCGGCGCGGGTGCGTCGAGATAGGAAAACACCTTGTCGAGCAAATCGCCGGTGCCATGACCGTGGACGGCGGAAACCTGAACCGGCTCTCCCAGTCCGAGGTTGTAAAATTCATAGAACGCCATCGACGGCTCTCCGACGGTGTCGCACTTGTTGACGCAGAGGACAATCGGCTTGCCGGATTTCTGCAACATCTGCGCCACATCCATATCCGTCGCGACCATGCCGCTCTTGCAGTCGGTCACCAGAATAATCACGCCGGCGGTGTCAATGGCAAGCTGCGCCTGACGGCGCATCTGCGCAAGAATCACGTCGTCTGACTTTGGCTCAATGCCGCCGGTGTCCACCACAAAGGCGGTTTTGCCGCACCATTCGACCTCGCCGTAAATGCGGTCTCTTGTCACGCCCGGCGTGTCGTCCACGATGGAGACGCGCTGTCCGATGAGCTTGTTAAAAAGGGTGGATTTGCCAACGTTCGGCCGTCCGACGATGGCAATGACCGGTTTATTCATCCTATCAGCTCCCTTCCGATTATGATGGTTAATAA
>CAMVTS010000188.1 GCA_947170465.1 uncultured Clostridia bacterium | reverse complement strand
AACGGACGGCAGCGCCGTCCGTTTGGAATGGTTATTCGGTTTTGTTCTGCAGCGTAATGAGACAGTCCATGGTACCGGTTTCGTCCGTGACGCAATTGGCGCAGATGAAAACGGCGTAGGTTTTTCCGTCTTTGTCGCTGACGTCGATGGTTTCTTCAAAGGAGGGCACGTGTGCCAGCTTGTCAAACAGCTCCGCTTTTACCGTGCTCTGTCGCTCTATGCTGTTTTGACCGGAGCCGTAAATGCGGTTCAGCTCCTCTACAAGCGTCTGACGGGAGATGCCCAGCTGCTTTTCAAGCCCGTTGGACAGCACCGAATACTCAACGCCGCAATCAGGCTTGCGCCGCAGAAACACAACCGTGTCGCGTGAAAACTCCGACAGCAGCGACATCTGCCTTTCCAGTAGTGTCAGCTTGGTGATATTCTGTACTGCGCCGTAAAACAGTTTGTCGCTGCCTTCGTCCCTCAGATAGTAAAACCGCATGAAGAAGGTGGTCAGCGTACCGTCGGTCTTGTAAAAATGAAGCAGTCCGGTGGAGCCGTTCAGAAGGTCTTTTTCCGCGTCAAGCAGCAGCCACAGCATCAGTGCACGGTCTGACTCCGGCATGAACCGCTTGATATCGGTCAGTCTGTCGTGAAAATCCGGAACGTCCACCGCCTCGTAAAACTGCTCGTTGAAGCGGACGATATCAACCTGTTCGTCACTGTGAAGCTGATAGAACGCGCACGGTCCAAGAATGTTGTTGAGCATGTTGTCGCTGTAGATGGCTTCACCCAGCATCTCCTGCAGCCGAAACTGCTTGTTGGTTTTCAGCCGGATGCCGGAGCTGTCAATGTGGTCGCTGTCCGCGAGCAGCTGCTCAAAGTCAGCAGCCGGCATTGGTTTGTAAAAATAATAGCCCTGCATATAGCTGCAGCCGATATCCTGCAGAAAATCCTTTTGCCCGCGGCTTTCGACGCCTTCGACAATGACGGGCAGCTCCAGCGTCTTGGTCATGTTGGCGACGGATTCCAGAATGTGCATGCTTTTGGCTTCGTCGGACTTATCCGTTCTCAAAAACTGCGCGTCCAGCTTGACGATATCAAGGCTCAGCGACTTGAGCATGTTCAGGCTGGAATAACCGCTACCAAAATCGTCCATCAGCACCAGAAAGCCCTTCTGGCGCAGTCCCTGAACCACGGTGTTGATTTGCTCCGGGTTGGACATATAGGCGGACTCGGTTATCTCTATTTTTATCAGCTCGTGGCTGATGCCGTACTTGCGCGTAAGTCCTTCAAAAATCGCGGTGATATCGGAACGGAGAATATCGATGGCGGACACGTTCACCGATACCGGCACCGGCGTGAGTCCGTTTTCAATGCACTTGCCAATCCACTTGCATACCTCCTCCCAGATATACATGTCGAGGTCGGTAATAAGTCCGTGCTTTTCGAGCACCGGTATGAAGGAATCCGGCGGCACCAACGTACCGTCGCGCTTTTTCCAGCGTGCCAGCGCTTCCGCGCCGACGATTTTACCGTTCGAAGAACGGCACTGCGGCTGCAGGTAGAAAATAAACTCGTTTTGCTTGATGGCTTTGAAAAAGTCGGAAAGGATATGGTACTCCTTGTCCGTTTTGGTGTACATTGCCTTGTCATAGATGCGGATGCGGCTGTGATAGCTCTCCTTGGCGCTGCGTACCGCGATAAACGCACGGTCAAGCAGGTCTCTCAGCTTGACGTCCTCTTCCGCAATGGCTACGCCAAACGCCGGCATGAAGCTCATGGCGCTTCCGTGCTCCGACACAAGCGCGGCAATGTCGCTGTAGAGCTTGTCTATCCTTTCAGGGAAATAGGGTATCATCAGACAGAAGTCGTCCTGTCCGAAATAGCCGGCTACGCCTCCCGTCTCCTCGCAGACAATCCGCAGACGCATGCCGATTTGCGTCATCAGCAAATCGCCGCGGTTGTGTCCGTACCACTCATTGAACAGCTTGAAGTTTTCAATATCGACGGCTATCACGCACCAGCGCTCAAGCTGGTTTTTCAGCAGCTTATTCGCGCCCTTTGTAAACTGCCGCTTGTTGGGCAGTCCGGTCAGCTCGTTGCGCGATTCGGCAGGAAGCACCGGCTCGTCGCTCAGCCCGAGCTCGCGCGCCTTGCGGACGTGAACATCGTAGAAGTATATCCGGTACACGTTATCGCTGAGCCGGAAGCGTTCTCCGCTTATCGTCACCAGTTCCAGCCAGATGTAGCTGCCCGAAAGCAGCCTGAACCGGAATTCCTCGCAAATCATCCCCTGCACCTCTGATGAAGCAAGCCGCTTGTCCAGCTCGTTCATCATGACGCAGAAGCGCAGCTTATCCTCCGGATGAACCAGAATTTCCGTCAGGGTGACGTACATATCCTCAAACGTCCCCTCTGAAAGCGGCATGGGATATTTTTTTGAAACGTCATAGATTTTTTGAAAGGTTCTGCTGTTTAAATCAAACTCAACAAGCATATCAAAGGAAGAACTGTTGAGAAAGCTGCGTATTTCGTCCGTATTTTCTACAAGCTGCAGCAGCTTAAACAGACTGGTTGACATCAGAAATCAGCCCTTTAATCAAAGTGTATATTCGATTATATTTTAGTCTTTTTTGTGTAAAAATTCAATTG
>CAMVTS010000187.1 GCA_947170465.1 uncultured Clostridia bacterium | reverse complement strand
ATTTCTTCCTTGTGCGCCATAATCGCGTCGTAGCCCTCCTGAATGGTTTCGTCTACACTGTCGATGGCGAAGAGCTGGGTGTTTTCGTTCTTGATTTCGAGCGCCAAATCCGCCAGCTCCTTGGATTTGCGCGTGCCGTTGATGGAATAAACGTCCAGCGCGCGCCAGATGACCTTAATCAGACCGTCCAGACCGTTGTCGGGGTCGTAAGCCATGATGTCAAAGCCTATCGCCAGCACCTTGCCGACGCCCATATCCTTGAGAATCTTGACCGGCAGATTGTCCTTGGAGCCGCCATCGATAAAGTTATAGTTGCCGTAGTCGCAGGTGGTGTAAATCGCCGGAAAGGACATACTCGCGCGTACCGCGATATCCAGCGGCACGTTGGTGAGGTAGTGAATGTGCTCGTTTTCAAGCTGTTCGTCGTAGGTGGTGATGATGCACTCGTCGGTGGTGAGCGTGTCCACTGTGCATACAGACAGGTTAATCGGCAAATCACGGAAGCCGCGGATACCCTTGAGAAGCATGCCCTCCTTAATCACATCGGAGATAATCTGACCGTCCTTGATACCGTCCTTGTCCACGTTCTTGTTGATGATGAAGGTCGCGAGCGCCTTGAAAATCAAGCCGTTGTCGATTTCGGCGAGGGATTTCCAGTGCCGCTTGGCGAAATAGCGCATCTCCTCCGGCGTCATACCCATCGCGCAGATTGCCGCCATTGCCGCGCCGGAGCTGGTGCCGGAGACGTACTGCGGATGGATTCCCAGTTCATACAGCGCCTTAATCGCGCCGATGTGCGCGATACCCTGCAAGCCGCCTCCCGAAAAGGCAAAGCCGATGGCGTTTTTTCTGTCCGTCTTGTCCATGTTGATTCTCCTTTCAGGTGAGAGTTGACAGTTGTTAGTTATTCGTTATCAGTTTTTAGTTGTCAGTTAATGTCATCCTGACTGATAACTGCGCCGACGGCGCAACGATTTATTGATAAAACCGGTATACATTACAGTACGATTCCGTCTCTACAAAATAATCGTACCAGTTATAGAACGCGTCAAAGCTGTAGTCCTTCTGAATCAGCTCGTGATTCTTCAAAGGCGTGTTGTTCGTGATATAGTCAATCACGGTGTCGCTGTCAGCAAGACGGGAAATATACACCGTCACCTCGCCGAGCGACTGAATCCTGCTGTCTGTCGCAAGCGCCTTGATGGAATCCGCTTCCTGACGGTCAACGTCGCCGTTGTTCATGTACGCGTCGGCAAAGGCGGTGATTTTTCCGTTGGTAATCACGCCTCTGGCGTTGGCAAAGCTCTCCAGCTCGCTTGCGAGCGTGTGCGACATCTCGGTCGTCTGGACAATCATGGTGTTGTCGTAGTTCATAAACTTGTCAATGCACTTGTTCCATTCGAGCATGGCGGTGCCGACAAACACGCAGTCCTTCGTCTGCGGCGTGTTGAGGCTGGTCTTGCCGTAGATGTAGTACGGTCTGACGGTGACAAAGCCGAGAACACTCACCAGCAGCATGCACACCGGCATGATGATATGAAAGCGCGGATTTTTAATCGTGAAATTCACAATCCTGATGAACGCGAAGGTGAACATCATGGAAATCAGCGGCAGCGAAGCCATGACGTAGCGGTCGCTGTTGAAGGGCGAGACAAGCGAAATCACCGCGAAAAAGACGATACCCGGAACAATGATAAACCAGGCTTTTCGGGGCAGCTTCTTCTTTTTGACGAAGCGGAAGAAAATCCCGAAGCCGAGCACGGCGACGGTGCAGAGCGCCAGCAGCCAAATTTGATTGAGGAAAAATTCCTTGGCGAGAATCTGCACATAGGTGCCGAGCTTATAAAACACATAGGTGACAATCGTAATCATGTCGATATTGAGGTCAAGCGAGCCGAGACCGCGGTTGCCGCCGAGGACGTTTTCAATAATATGCGGATAAATCGCCAGCGCAAGCCCTGCGCCGACCACGGCAGTGCCGATGTACCAGAACAAATCCCGGAAGCACTTTTCGCGGATTTTGAAGATAAGAAACACCAGTCCGGCAAGACCTGCCATCAGGATAAAGTAATACTGCGTGAGAATACCGAGCGTGACCACCGGCAGCATGACAAGGCAGTGCTTCCAGCTGACGGTATTTTTCTTGTCGTAAAACCAGAGCGTGATATAGATAAACGCCAGCACAAAGAACATCAGTGAGCAGTACATGCGCAGGTAAATCGTCGAGGTAATGCAGGAAACGCTCAGCGCGTACCCTCCGACGGCAATCAACGCGTAGAGGTTGGTGCCGGTGACGCGCCTGCCGATTTTGTAAAGCATGATAAGACTGCCGGTCATCATCGCAAGATTGATGACAAACGCCAGCCACTTGCTGAACACGCCCGGGAAGAAGGAGCAGATGGTATGTACCATCGCGTAATAAAACGGCGGATGGGAAGCGTCGATAATCTGATTCTGCACCACCTGGTTGTAGTCAAAGCGGTGCTCCGGCGTGACGGCGAGGTACTTGTTCATGTCCTGCGGCGTGCTCCAGCCGCCGAGAACAAGCTGTTTTGATGAATTGGCGAGATTGTAGGTCAGCAGCTCGTCCTCATGATAGCCGGCTTTCAGGCTCATGTAGAACACGCTCACGCCCAGACTGAGCACAATAATGACCGCGAG
>CAMVTS010000186.1 GCA_947170465.1 uncultured Clostridia bacterium | reverse complement strand
TTTTAATTCTTCTAAAGAATATAAACAATTTAATGCGGTCAGCATGGCGTTGGTAGAGAGATAGGAAGGCATATCGAGGTAAGAAAGCAGTTTTTTCCGGAGCCCGGCGGCGTTGGGCGTGCCGGTCAGTCCGAGGCTGAATAAATCCGCCTTGGTAATCGACTGCGGCGGTTTGGCTTCTTCTCCTAGAATGGTCGCGCCGCTGCGGCGAACCGCGTTGAGAATCACCTCGTCGCTCACGCCCTCTACGCCGAGCAAGCCCTCCTTGCCGGGATGGGCTTTGCGCTTTTCCTTGCCGTGGAGCTGCGGAATATAGCAATGCTTTATCTGCTCCTTCGGCACCGCGCCGTTGAGAAAATTGCGAATCAGAAAGCCTGCGCCGTCGCTGTCGGTGAATACCAGGATACCGCGCGAGGCGGCAATACGGCGAATCAGGCTGATTTTTTCTTTATCAGAAAATACGCGGAAGCCGTTTGTCTCGATAACCGGCGCGTCAATCAGGGCGCTGAGCTTGATTTTGTCATAGCGGCCTTCGACAATGACCGCTTCCTTGAGCTTAATCAAATTCTGCCCTCCCCGGCGGTCAGCAGTAATTGGGCAATGACCTGTTCAAGATACAAGCGCGGATTCACGCGCACGGATTTGAACTTGAAATCCGCGTCAATCAGGATTTGCAGGCTCTTTCTCAGCGCCTCGGTACTGACGCGCGCCGTCGAGCGCTTGACCTTGCCGAGCACAAAGGTGCGCTTGCCGTAGCCGAAATCCTTGGCGACCTCCTCCGGCATCACGCCACATTCCGTCGCGACACGCATGCGGTAGGCGTCGATATAGGAATTGGAGAGCGTGTAGAGCATGGCAATCGGCTCTTCCTTCTGAAAAAAGAGCAAATCAAGCACCCGGAACGCCTTTTCACCGTTGCCGGCAAGAACAGCGTCGGAGAGGTCGAATATGCGGCTCTCCAGATTAACGGTGGCGAGCTTGTCAATATCCTCCAGCGTGACCTCCTCGCCCTTTGCGTAGGCACAGATTTTATCGACCTCGTTGCGCAGCCGGGTGAGGTCGTCGCCGCAGAGCGAGACAAGGCGGTTGGCTGCCACGCGCGAAATCATCTTGCCGTTCTCGTTCGCCCATTTCGCGATGAATTTCTCCGTCGTCAGGGCGTTGGGCTTTTCAAATTTGATCACCGCGCCGGTTTTCTCCGCCTTTTTGACAATCGAGTCAAAGACGGATTTCTTCGCAGTGGGAATGTTGGACGGCATGGACACAATCAGCACCGTGCCCTCTACCGTCCGGGCGCAAATATCCTTAAAAGTGTCCGCGTCGTCCTTGCTCATGGAATCAAGGAAGATGTCGCTGACGACCACGACGTTGTACTCGCTCATGAACGGCGCGACGTACATTGCCGCCGCCAGCTCGCGCAGATTGACTTCGCCGGAAAAGCGGTGAAAATTGAAGTCCGACGGCGTTTTGCCGGCGACAGCCTCGACCAGCTTTTTGGTGTAGCTGCGCACGTACATCTGCTCGGTGCCGTAGATGACATATACAGGCGCGAATTGACGGGCTTTGATTTGCTGCTTCAGCGCCGCTTCGGTAATTTTTGGCACAGGCTTTCGCCTCCTTACAAAAACAGGGTTCGGATTGCCCGAACCCCTGCAATGATTAGTCCTTTACAAACAGCGGCAGCGGCTCCAGATAGATGATGTCGTCTCTGTCCTTCGCGTCGCCCTCGGCAAGCACGCATGCCTTGCCGACAATATTCGCGCCGCAGGAATCCATCAGGTGCTCCAGTGCCGAAAGGCTCTCGCCGGTGGAAACCACGTCGTCAACCAGCAAGACTCTCTTTCCCCTGAGGAACGCAACATCGTCCTCGCCGAGATACAGCTTCTGCTCACGCGCGGTCGTGATGGAGTTCACCGTAACCTGGGTACAGTTGCGCATATAGACCTTGACGCTCTTGCGCGCGATAACATATTCACGGCAGCCCTGACGCGCCATCTCGTAGCAAAGCGGAATACCCTTTGCCTCGGCGGATACGCATACGTCGTGCTCCGGACAGCGTTTGAGCAGCTCGGCGGCTGCCTTTTCGGTGACCTCAACGTCGCCAAACATAATGAAGGCGGCAATGCTGACCTTTTCGTCTACGGGATACAGCGGAAGCTCACGCTCCACACCGGCAATTGTGATTTTATAAGTGTCCATGCGTGGTTCTCCTTATGCCATTTGTCCGGCGAGCTGCGTGCCGCCGAGAAGGTGGAAGTGAATGTGCTTGACGCTCTGGCAGGCGTCGGCGCCGCAGTTGTTGACAATGCGGTAGCCGTTGGTCAGTCCGAGCTTCTTGGCAATTTCGGGAATCTTTGCGAAGATATACGCGATGATGTCCGCGTTGTCCTCATTAATCGCGTCGGCACAGCAGATATGCTCCTTGGGTACGACGAGCACATGCACGGGCGCCTGCGGCTCTAAGTCGTAAAAAGAGATAATCTTATCGTCCTCATAGACTTTTTTTGACGGAATGGAACCGTCGATGATTTTACAGAAAATACAGTCAGTCAAGAATGTCACCCTCTATCAAAGATTTACAAAATCGGTTTTATACACCAATTATTATTGTACTACTTTTTGACAGAAAAATCAAGTATAAAAAGAGCGGACGTGCTGTCCGCTCTC
>CAMVTS010000185.1 GCA_947170465.1 uncultured Clostridia bacterium | reverse complement strand
TTGCGCACACCTTCCACAACGGCGGCAGGCGCCTTGGAGACAAAGCCCTGGTTGTTGAGCTTGCCCTCGGACTGCGCGAGGCGTTTTCTGAGCTGTTCAAGCTCCTTATTCAGGCGCTTGAGCTCGGCTTCCTTGTCAACCAGCTCGTCCATCGGAATGTAAATCTTCGCGTCGGGCGTGACAACGGTGACGGCGCCGTCAATCTCAAAGCTGTCAGCCACGGCGACCTCGCTCGCGGAGGCAAGCTTGATGATGAACGCCTGTCCGTCCTCAAAGGTCTTGGGGAACTTGGTGGCGATATACACCTTCGCCTTGCGTGACGGCGGCACGTTCATCTCACTTCTGCGGTTGCGGACAGCGCGGATGGCGTCCATCACGCGGTTCATCTCGGCGGCAGCCTCCGGGAAGTCCAGCTCGGGCTTGTACGCCGGATAATCGCAGAGCATGACGGTCTCGCCCTCATGCGGAATCGTCTGCCAGATTTCCTCGGTGATGTAGGGCATGAAGGGGTGCAGGAGTCTGAGAATTTGGTCGAGCACATACAGGAGCACCTGACGGGCGTTCTGCGCATCCTCGCCGTCGCTCTGCAGACGCGCCTTGGTCAGCTCGATGTACCAGTCGCAGTAGCAGTCCCAGATGAACTCGTAGACCTTCTGCACGGCAATACCCAGCTCAAACTTGCCGAGGTTCTCGTTGACCTCCTTCGCGACGGTGTTGAGGGTGGAGAGAATCCACTTGTCCTCGGTCGTCAGGGAAGCAGGCAGCGCGTTTTTGACGTCGTGGTCGTCAATATTCATGTGCACATAGCGCGACGCGTTCCACAGCTTATTGGCAAAGCCGGAGCACGCCGCAATGCGCTTTTCGGAATAGCGGATGTCATTTCCCGGAGAGTTGCCGGTCACCAGCAGGAAGCGCAGCGCGTCTGCGCCGTACTTCTCGATAACCTCCAGCGGGTCAACGCCGTTGCCGAGCGACTTGGACATCTTTCTGCCCTGCTCGTCGCGGACAATGCCGTGAATGAACACGGTGTCAAACGGCGCCTTGCCGGTGTGCTCAACGCCGGAGAAAATCATTCTGGCAACCCAGAAGAAGATGATGTCGTAGCCGGTGACAAGCGTGTTGGTGGGATAGAAGTAGTCGAGCTCGGCGGTCTTTTCCGGCCAGCCGAGGGTCGAGAACGGCCACAGGGCGGAGCTGAACCAGGTGTCCAGCGTGTCCTCGTCCTGGCTCAGACGGGTGCAGCCGCAGTGGCAGCACTTATCGGGCATGGACTTTGAAACGGTCACGTCGCCGCATTCCTCGCAGTAGTATGCCGGAATCCGGTGTCCCCACCAGAGCTGACGGGAGATGCACCAGTCCTTGATATTTTCCATCCAGTGGAAATATATTTTTTCAAAGCGTTCGGGAATAAACCTGGTCTCGCCGTCCTTGACCGCCTTGATAGCCGGCTTCGCCAGCGGCTCCATGCGGACGAACCACTGCTTGGAAACCATCGGCTCAATCGTGGTGTGACAGCGGTAGCAGGTGCCGACGTCATGGGTGTGCGGCTTGACCTGCCTGAGCAGGTTCAGCGCCGTCAAATCAGCGACAATCGCCTCTCTTGCCTCGGCGGTGGTCATGCCGGCGTATTTGCCGCAGTCGAGCACCTCCGGCTCGTTCTCGGCGAGGCCGCCCTTGGCTTTCAGCTCCTCATACGCCTGCACGTCCTCTGCGCCGGTCATGTGACCGTCGTAGGTAAAGACGCGCACCATCGGCAGACCGCAGCGCTGACCGACCTCGTAGTCGTTCGGGTCATGCGCCGGTGTAATCTTAACCACGCCGGTACCCTTTTCCATATCGGCGTGCTCGTCGCAGACGATCGGGATTTCCTTGTCCAGCAGCGGCAGAATCACATGACAGCCGTGCAGGTGCTTGTAGCGCTCATCGTCCTTGTTGATGGCGACGGCGGTATCGCCGAGCATGGTCTCGGGACGGGTGGTGGCGATTTCAAGCAGCTCGCCGGTCTCCTTGACCGGATAGAGAATGTGCCAGAAGTGACCCTGCTGTTCTTCGTATTCCACCTCCGCGTCGGAGATGGAGGTATTGCAGTGCGGACACCAGTTGACCATGCGGTTGCCGCGGTAGATTTTGCCGTCGTTATACAGCTTGACGAATACTTCCTTGACCGCGTTGGAGCAGCCCTCGTCCATGGTGAAGCGCTCGCGCTCCCAGTCGCAGCTGACGCCCAGCTTGCGGAGCTGTCTGGTGATTCTTCCGCCATATTCGCGCTTCCATTCCCATGCGCGCTCTAAAAATTTCTCTCTGCCGAGGTCGTCCTTGCGGATTCCTTCCTTGCGCATGGCTTCGACGATTTTCGCCTCTGTCGCGATAGAGGCGTGATCGGTGCCGGGCAGCCACAGTGCGCTGTAGCCGGACATGCGCTTCCAGCGAATCAGAATGTCCTGCAGCGTTTCGTCCAGCGCGTGACCGATGTGCAGCTGACCGGTGATGTTCGGCGGCGGCATGACAATGGTGTACGGTTTCTTATCGGGATCCGGCTCGGCGTGGAAGTAGTTGCCCTTCAGCCAGAAGTCGTAGATTCTGTCCTCAAAATCAGAGGGCTTGTATGCTTTTGCAAGCTCTTTAGCCATAAAATCTCTCCTTGCTGTTTCTTTTTAAGGTATACCCGTATATTATCGCATTTTTGCCGGCGTTTGTCAATAGAAG
>CAMVTS010000184.1 GCA_947170465.1 uncultured Clostridia bacterium | reverse complement strand
ACCGATGGACTGATTTACACCTCTGTGGGAACCGATAACAATATCGCTGATTACGGCTTTGATTATAAAACGCTCAGTGAGCCTGACATCTCTATCCTCAATCCCGACAGTAAGGAAAAGACCGTTATCATCGCCGCGCCGATCAACATCAGCTTTCGGGGCAAGAGACTGTCCGTATGCTTTATGGCAATCAATATGAATGAAATGCTTTCAGGCGTTTCGATGACAACCAATACCGGCGAAGCGACCTTCTGCAACCTTTATACATTAAACGGCACAGCCCTCACAAACTCTGTTCTCGGCGGTCTTGCCATGGAAGACAATCTGCTGAAGGCGATGCAGGCGGCGGCTTTTGAGGAACCTAACTCATATGAAGCCTTCGTCAAGGACTTTCAGTCGGGTAAGCAGGGAGTTGTTTCGTTCACCTACAATGGCATTCACGAAACGCTGACGTATATCCCTGTAAGCGGAACTGACTGGCAGCTGACTTATTTGATCCGCGAAAGCGTCATCAGCGAGCGTATCGGCTCTATCTCCGAGGGAACCGTAAGACGAAGTGTGCTTCAATCCATTCTGACGGTCGCCGTTATGCTGGTGATGTTTGGCTTTATCGTTTACCAGATCAAGCGGAACAGCCGCCTTCTGCTGCAGCACGAAACAACAGAGGCTGAGAGCCGCGTAAAGCAAAAGGAGCTTGAACAGCGGCTGGAGCTGCAGGAGCAGCTGCTGGAGAAGGATCGACAGCAGGAACAGCAGAGCAAAATGATTGCCGCTCTCGCGTCCGATTACTGGAGCGTGTACTATCTGGAGCTGGACAAGGATGAGGGCGTCTGTTATCAGTCGCACACCGGTTTGGAGGAGCCCGGCTTTAGAGTAGGAGAGCACTTTAAGTATCTTTCATCTGTGACCGCTTACGCTGAACGGTACATAACGGAACAGTATCTCGACGAGTTCATGCGCTTTATTCAGCCGGAGTCTGTCATAAACGGCTTGAAAGACCACAACGTTATTTCCTACACCTATATGGTGAAGCGGCACGGAAAAGAAAGCTATGAAACGGTGCGCTTTGCGGGCATGCGAAGCAAGTCGGACAAAGAAGGACAAATCTCCCACAGTGTGGGCGCCTGCTTCGTCAACTCCGACGCAGAGACGCGGAGAGCAATGGAGCAGCAGCAGGCGCTCAACGACGCGCTTTCCGCCGCAGAGGAAGCCAGCAAAGCCAAAACCGCGTTTTTGTCAAATATGAGCCATGAAATCCGTACCCCGATGAACGCGATAATCGGCTTGGACAGTATTGCGCTGAACGACCCGGATATTTCCGAGCGAACAAGAGAATATTTGGAGAAAATCGGCGCTTCCGCCGAGCATTTGCTGGGACTTATCAATGATATACTGGATATGTCCCGCATCGAGTCAGGCAGACTTACAATGAAAAATGAGGAATTCTCCTTCAGAAAGCTGCTGGAAGCTGTCAACACCATGTTCAGCAGTCAGTGTCAGGATAAAGGGCTGTCATATAAATGCGTCGTCAATTCGGATATAGACGAGTACTATATCGGAGATAATATGAAGCTCCGGCAGGTGCTAATCAATATTCTCGGCAACGCGGTAAAGTTCACGGATGAAGGAGGAGAGGTGCAGCTTCAAATCGAACGCAAGGCAAAATATGAAGGGAAATCTACCATATGCTTCATCATCTCCGATACCGGTATAGGCATCAGCGAGGATTATCTCCCTCATATTTTTGACCCCTTTTCACAGGAGGACTCTTCCTCCACGAACAAGTACGGCAGTTCAGGTCTCGGAATGGCAATCACCAAGCGCATTGTTGAGATGATGAACGGCAATATCCGGGTAGAAAGCCAAAAAGGCGTCGGCACAACCTTTATTGTTACGGTGACTCTCTCCGACTCGGACAGGACGGACAACAGGGAGCAGTATGACGATATACATCCGGAGAACATGACCGTGCTGATTATAGACGACGATCCGGTCGCCCTCAAACACGCTCAGCTGGTTTTGGAGAAAGTGGGTGTTACCTCCGAAACAGCAGACAACGGCAAGCAGGCGGTGGAGATGGTCAAGCTGCGCCATGCCCGCAGGGAGCCGTATAAGCTGATACTTGTGGATTGGAAAATGCCGGAGCTTGACGGTGTAGAGACCACCCGTATGATTCGCGAAGCCGTAGGTCATGAGTCCGCCATCATCATTCTTACTGCCTACCGCTGGGATGACATTCAGGACGAGGCGATACAGGCGGGTGTAGACAGCTTCCTGCCAAAGCCGCTCTTTGCCGCCGCAATTATGGATGAATTCACATCCGCCGTGAAGAAAAAGAAGCTCTCGAAGCAGGACGGTCAAGCTAAGACCGATCTCAGAGGAAAGCGCGTATTGCTTGCGGAGGATATGGCAATCAACGCGGAAATTATGATGAGGGTGCTTAAAATGCGCGAGATAGAAACGGATCTCGCCGGGAACGGCAGAATTGCAACTGAGCTGTTCGCGTCACATCCCGAGGGCTATTACGACGCGATTTTGATGGATATTCGTATGCCCGAGATGGACGGTTTGGAGGCTGCGCGCACAATCCGCGCCATGGAACGTGCGGACGCAAAGACCGTTCCGATTATCGCCCTGACAGCAAATGCTTTTGACGAGGATGTGCAGCGCAGTATGCAGGCGGGTCTGAACGCTCATCTGTCAAAGCCGGTGCAGCCG
>CAMVTS010000183.1 GCA_947170465.1 uncultured Clostridia bacterium | reverse complement strand
GTATATGTATACAAAAACAGCCCACCAAAACGGAGAGCTGTCAAAATAAATACTATGTACAATCAACTTAACAGAGCCGGCGCTCATATTGATTTAGTTTCCTCTGTCGTCGGCTTTGACCAGGTATAGCCGCTGTAGGGCTTGCGGCGCTCGATAGCAAGGGAAATTTTGTTGCTGATATTTTGCTTTTCACGCACGGTAATGCTGCGCTTGAGCAGATTTTTGGCAATCCAGTCCGCCGCCTTGCCGCAGCTGGCAAAGGTGATTTCAATGTTGCCGCGCGTTGCTCTGACGCTGCGCTTGCCGGTGTGCACCACTTCTGCCTCCGGTTTGGGAGGCTCCTCAAAGGGACAGGTATCAATGACCTCATTCTGCGAACGCAGATAGACCTCGCGGAGATAGAGCGCGTCGTCAAGCGAATTATGGCGCTGGACTATCTCCTCGCCGCGGTAGTAGGACACCACCTTGGCAAGCCCGATGGAGCGCTTCATCTTGAAATGACGGCGCAGCTCGGCGGAAAAATCGCTCATGGTAGCGATAATCAGACTGAGCGACAGCTGCGCGTCAAAGCGCGACACGCCTGCGATGGTGTTGAGCGCAAAGCGCCTGTCACAGTCGCCGTAGCAGTAAAAGCCGATTGCCTCGTCCTTATCGAGCCAGCGGTAGAACGCCTCAAAAACATCGTCAGCAGATGGCGCCGCCAATACCTCGTCGCGCGTAATACCGGTGAGGTTGGTGATAAATCCCGTCACCTTCTGCGGACGTCGCGGACATACCAGCGAATAAAAGCTCCTGCCCAGCTCGTCCACACAGCCGACCGAGATGATTTCCTCGGCAAACTGCGAGGCTTCAAAGTCGATAAAATACTTCATACACATTTCCTTACTTGATTTCACTACTATAAGCATAAACCAGCAAGAAGATAATGTCAAGCCGCAAAAATAGACAAAGATGTTTTTCAATTCATTACGGATTACACTGACTGCAGGGCTGATAGCCTTCATCCATCGCCGCTTCGCGCGTGCCGTAAAACTCCTGCTTGTTTTTATCCTTCATCTTTTTTACAGATTGGCAGTCGGGATTATGAAAACGGTGAGTGTTGGTATTCAAAATATAGCGGCGTTCCGGACTCTGCGAGGACTCATCTGACGCAGTCGCTTCCTTTTCCAAGGCGGTGCTCTCCTGCGTTTCTTCAGGCGGCAGGGTAACAGCTTCGGTGACAGACTCAGCCGCTGTCGCCGGCTCAGGATGCAGCGGCGTTATCTTTTTATCGGCAACCTCCATTTCGCTGAGATACCCTTTCAGCGAACAGGTTAAGATGACATCTTCCTTCATTTTAACCATCGTTTTGCCGCAAACGGATGGATCGCCGTGTTTATTGAACTGAAGCCAGTGGGCGCCTTCATCAAGCTTCAGCGACTCAGTAAAACGAAATCCCTGCTCAACGGTACCGATATACTCCTCGTCCACGCGAATATCGGCGTGATAAACACTGAGAACCGCATTGGGATCGTACCAGATATCCAGCTGCAGGGTATATATCTGTTTTCCGGTTTTCGCGTCAATCACCAAGGCGCTGGACAATTGACCTTTCTCACAGCCGACAAGCACCATCAGGACGGTCAAACACACCAGCCCAACCGAAAGCAGCCGTTTCAAATAATCATGGTTATTCATTAACATAATCACCACTCCCCGCAAAACTATTTTATCATATACAAAAAGATA
Organism: uncultured Clostridia bacterium; assembly: GCA_947170465.1. Taxonomy (GTDB): domain Bacteria; phylum Bacillota; class Clostridia; order Oscillospirales; family Acutalibacteraceae; genus Ruminococcoides. The sequence continues at coordinate 1,001 of CAMVTS010000183.1, read as the reverse complement.
TATCAACGCAAGAAACAAATCTCGCGAATAATCAAAAAAGCTGAGTATAAAACTCAGCCTCTTTTACGGCTTCATCGCGAATTTTTTAATCAAACCAATGAAGCGGCAATATATTTGATTGACCCATTTGTTACCTGTAATAACCATGATACTTACCAAAAGCGCGATAGACAACGCGATCGCGATCGCAGGATTTTCATAGACAGCAGTAATGTTTGCCGCTTTGAATATCCTAAAACAAATCTTAATCAAAAAGCTAGAAAAGATGTAAATACACACCGTTCTTGTTCCGAATTTTGTAAACCAATACTCCTTGTTCGGGACTAAAGAGATAACGCACACGATCATCATCAGCGCTATCAGATATATTACCGCTCTCTCTATACACCCCGAAAGATTATCCACCTTGGTATTGTTATATGACTGGATCATCTCATACATTTTTATGGGGATTAAGCCTTTAATGTTCGCAAAAGCGGTCAAAGCAACCGATAACAAGATACCGATAACCGGCAATGCTTTATTCAATGAGCGCAGTTTTTCTGTTTTATCTTTATCAAAGCTGTATCCGAGTATAAAAAACGGGAAAAAGCAAATCGTCCTTGACAGAGAAAACACCCTGTCGATACTGCCGAACAAACCGCAATAAATCCCCAATATGAAGGATACGATGATTATCGGCTTGAATTTATAGATGTAGTCTATACTGATATTCCAAAAAAACAAGCTCATCAAATACCAAAACGCATATTGCGGCAAAAATATATTTACCTTCAAAACGCCTTGGATCGCCATGGTATATATTGTATTAAATATGAAAAACGGAATCAGATACTCCGCAAACGCTCTCTCTGTTTTTCTCTTGCTCATTCGCGAAAAATAGCCGGATATAAAGACGAACAAAGGCATATGAAATGAGTAGATAAGCGAACGGATAACGCCCATAAAACCTGCAGTTGAGATCTCCTCAAGAATATGTCCCAAAACAACAAGTATTATTA
>CAMVTS010000182.1 GCA_947170465.1 uncultured Clostridia bacterium | reverse complement strand
AACGATATGCCGCTCGCGTTGTGGGAGACCTTTTACGTTACCGTTCTCGCCACCCTTTTTGCGGTCGTTATCGGTCTGCCGCTCGGTGTTTTGCTTGTTGTAGGTGAAAAGGACGGCATTTTGCCTTTGCCGAAACCTCTTATGGGATTTTTGAACGTGCTGATTAACGTGCTTCGCTCGGTGCCGTTTTTGATATTGATGATTTTGGTATTCCCTTTGACGCGCCTAATAGTCGGCACTATTGTCGGTACAACTGCGTCCGTTGTGCCGCTTGTAATCGCTGCGTTTCCGTTTGTAGCAAGATTGGTTGAAAGCAGCCTGCGCGAGGTAAATCCCAACATCATTGAAGCTGCGCAGAGCATGGGCGCGTCGCCGTTTCAGATTATAGCCAAGGTTATGATTCCCGAAAGCGTGCCGTCGCTGATTTCAAACGTCACAATAGCCGTCACAACTGTACTCGGCTACACGGCAATGAGCGGTATAATCGGCGGAGGCGGTTTGGGAAAAATCGCAATTAACTACGGCTATTACCGCTATAAATATCTGGTAATGCTGATTGCCGTTGTGATTTTGGTGCTGCTGGTGCAGCTTTTCCAAAGCGTCGGCACCCGCCTTGCGAAATCCACCGACAAGCGGCTGAAAAGCAAATAGTGAGGCAAGTTATGAGGAAAAAGAGTATTACCGTAGGCGGCAAAAAGTGGATTCCGAGCATACAGTATTGGTCTTGGATTATCTCTGTCCTGTGGATGACAGCGGCAAATTTCTGGCATCCATTCGGTTTGTTCGGATTTGTGTGTATGTTTACGCCTATCATTATCGTAATTTCGGGCAGAGGAAAAATGCACTGTGCGCGAATCTGTCCGCGCGGCTCTCTGATTGGTAAAATCGGAGCGATAGTAAATTTCGGATTAAATCGTCCGAAATTATATTATAAAAAATGGTTTCGCCCTCTGCTGTGGGGCGTTATGATGGGAAGCTTTGCCGTTATGCTGATACTTGTTGTTCCGCGCGGAATTGATGCGCTTGGTTTTGCAGTACTAATTTTTATGGAAACAGCAACCGTATTGGCAATCATTAACGGAATTTTATTCACGCCGCGCCAATGGTGCACAATCTGCCCGATGGGATTTACTTCGGGTAATATCCGCAGCTTCAGGCAAAAGCTGTTAAGGAGGAATACAAAAAGATGTCACAGCATAATAATTTGGATTTTTCTACCCGTGCCGTACACAGCGGCAACGAGATTGATAAAGAAACGGGCGCTATCCGCCGTCCTATTACAATGGCTAACAGCTACGCCCTGCCGTATGACCCCACCGACATGAACTGGTCGTCGGCTGACGGCAATTTATATACGCGTAACGGCGGAGCGAACCAAAAATATTTGCAGGAAAAGCTCGCTTCTCTTGAAGGCGGCGAGGACTGCGTAGTGCTCGCAAGCGGAGTAGCTGCGCTGTCGGGACTGTTTTTTTCGCTGCTGCGAACAGGCGATCACGTCATCTTTTCAAGCGTTACATACATCGCCGTTTACCGACTGCTCAATGAGCTTTTTAACAATAAATTTAAGGTTAAAACAACCATTGTTGATACCAGCGATTTGGAAGCCGTCAGGGCTGCCGTTAAATCAAACACCAAGCTGATACATATCGAAACACCGGGCAATCCGACCCTCAGCGTTTCCGACATAGAGGAGATTGCAAAAATCGCCCACGAAAACGGAGCCCTGCTCTCTGTTGACAATACCTTCGCTTCGCCCTACAGTCAGCGCCCGATTGAGCTCGGCGCGGATTTTGTTGTTGAAAGCCTTACCAAATATATCAACGGTCACGGCGACGCAATGGGCGGAGCAATTATCGGTAAAAAGGAGCACCTCGATATTGTCCGCGCGCAGGCGCAGGTGAATCTCGGGGCGACAATCAGCCCGTTTAACGCGTGGCTGATTATGCGCGGCTCGGTAACTTTGCCTTTACGTATGCAGCGGCATAACGACAACGCGCTCAAAATCGCGCTGTGGTTAGAAAAACAGCCGTGCGTCAGTTTTGTAGCCTATCCGGGTCTTGAGGGTAACAACGGTCACGAAATCGCCAAAAAGCAGATGATAAACGGTTTTGGCGGTGTGCTTTCTTTCGGGCTTAAAGCTGACCACGATACGCATAATCGTTTTGTGCAAAACCTGAGTATCATTACCTCCGCTGTCTCGCTCGGTCACGACGAGAGCCTGATAGTCTTTCTCGGTGAAAATGACGAGCGGCAATATCTCTATCCCGAAGAATTTCACAACGGCTTTTTCCGCTTCAGCGTAGGAATTGAGGATGTGAACGACCTGATAGAAGATTTAAGTCAAGCGTTTCAGAATACTGGTTTGCAGTAAAATTTACATCCTGAAAAAATGCGTTTGTCCGAGGTTTTTCTTTGGCTGTAAGGCTGATGGTTGAAGCGATGAGCAGCGCAAAAAACTGACGCGCCCTGTTTCGTTCCGTATCGCGCAAGTAAAATGTTGGAGAATGTACCCGACATCGCACAACAAAGCCCACACACCAGATTTGTCGCGGTTTGTGGGCGTAAAAAGGCACAAGCCCAGAGTCCGGATGGATTCTGAAGCTTGTGCCTTTTTGATTGTGTCGCAGTACTAAGCTATGTGTTTGTGTGACAACAAAGAGCCGCGTAAAGCGTTTGTATAGTACCTTACATAATCATAAATTGCAAGGGTGTTTGGAAAATATATTTTTTGTTTTTTTAAT
>CAMVTS010000181.1 GCA_947170465.1 uncultured Clostridia bacterium | reverse complement strand
CCTTTCTGCCCGGATTTGCTACCGGGCTACCCGGGGACAGTTCGTTTGCGCCATCCTGTCCTAAAACAAAACCAGGGCATCCACAGCTTGTAAAAGCTGTTCTTTGCGTGTGCAAAAAGGGATGCGTCTGCGTGGCAGGCGCATTGTTTTTTGAGGTGAACGATATGTATAAGCTGAAAACAACAGCGAGCTTTGACAGCGCGCATTTTCTGTCGGGCTACAACGGCAAGTGCGCGAATATCCACGGCCATACGTGGAAAATCGAGGTCGAAGTCAGCGAAAAAAGCCTGATAGCCGAGGGCGAAAAACGCGGCATGGTGATAGACTTTTCCGATTTGAAAAAATCTGTCAGAGCCTTAGCCGACCGCTACGACCATACCCTGATTTACGAGAAGGGAAGCCTGCGCGAAAGCACCCTGACCGCGTTGAGAGACGAGGGCTTTTCGCTGACCGAAATACCTGTGCGCCCGACGGCGGAGAATTTTGCGAGGCTGTTTTATGAAGCGCTGTCGGCGGAATTGCCGGTGAGCTGCGTCACGGTGTACGAAACGCCGGACAACTGTGCGGCATACGGGGAGGAATCCTGATGTTTTCGGTGGTAGAGAGATTTGTCAGCATCAACGGCGAGAGTGTGAGAGCCGGCGAGCTGGCGGCGTTTATCCGCTTCAAGGGCTGTAACCTCAGCTGTTCCTACTGCGACACCAAATGGGCGAACAGCGCTACGGTGCCTTTTGAATATTATACGACTGACCAGCTTGTCAGCTGGGTGACGGACAAGCGCGTCCGCAACGTCACCCTGACCGGCGGAGAGCCGCTTTTGCAGGACGGTATCGACGAGCTGATTGACCGGCTTGTCTCCCAAGGCAACCGCGTGGAAATAGAAACCAACGGCAGCATACCGATTGATTCCTACGCGCGCATGAAGCGCCGTCCAATTCTGACAATGGACTACAAATTGCCTTCCAGCGGCATGGAGAGCGCCATGCGCACCGACAACTTCCGGCTGCTTGACAGTCAGGACGCCGTAAAATTCGTCGCCGGCAGTACGGACGATTTGAACCGCGTGCGCGAGATACTCGGCAGATACCTGCTGACAGAACGCTGTCACGTCTATCTCAGCCCGGTGTTCGGCAAGATAGAACCGGCGGACATGGTGGAATATATGACAGAGCACGAAATGAACGACGTGAGACTGCAATTGCAGCTTCATAAATTCATCTGGAGTCCTTCAAAGAGAGGGGTATAACATGGACAGAAAAGCAATTGAATTTCATATCCGCGGACTGCTGAAGGCAATCGGCGAAAACCCCGAACGCGAGGGCTTGAAGGAAACGCCGGAGCGGGTTGCCAATATGCTGGAGGAGGTGCTCGAAGGCACCGCCTATACCAATGATGAAATTGCCGATATGTTTGGAAAAACCTTCGATTCTCCCGGCAGGGAGGGCATTGAGAACACTGTTGTCATGCGCGATATCAGTGTGTTCAGCTATTGCGAGCACCACCTCGCGCTAATGTATGACATGAGCGTCAATGTTGCTTACGTGCCGCGCGGCAAGGTGCTGGGACTGAGCAAAATCGCGCGTATCTGCGACATGGCGGCAAAGCGCCTGCAATTGCAGGAAAAGCTCGGCACCGACATCTGCGAAATTATTTCCAAGGCAGCCGGAACGCCGGACGTCGGCGTGGTGATACGCGGTTCCCACAGCTGCATGACAGCGCGCGGCATCCGCAGCGCAAACGCCAAAACGGTGACAACGACTTATACGGGCGCGTTCCGGACAAATCCGGAATTGCGTCAGCTGATACAATTTGACTGAGAGTGAAAGTATGAAAGCATTGGTATTACTCAGCGGCGGCGTGGACAGCACCACCTGTCTCGCCATCGCTGTTGAAAAATACGGCAGGGAAGAGGTTCTTGCCCTGTCTGTCAGCTACGGACAAAAGCACAGCAAGGAACTGGAGGCGGCAAAGGCTGTTGCCGTTTATTACGGCGTAACGCTGAGAACGCTCGATTTGTCCGTGCTGTTTGAAGGCAGCAATTGCTCGCTGCTGCAGGGCTCTGCGGAGGACATTCCGGAGGAGAGCTACAGCGACCAGCTGGAAAAGACCGGCGGCAAGCCGGTGAGTACCTATGTGCCGTTCCGCAACGGCTTGTTTTTGTCGAGCGCAGCGAGTGTCGCGCTGTCCAACGGCTGTGAAGAAATCTATTACGGCGCGCACAGCGACGACGCGGCAGGAAACGCCTATCCCGACTGCACGCCCGCGTTCAACGAGAGCATCAGCCGCGCGGTTTATCTCGGCAGCGGCGGACAGCTTCGTGTGACAGCGCCGTTTATCGGCTGGAATAAGGCGCAGGTGGTCGGCAAGGGACTTTCCCTGAACGTCCCCTATGAGCTGACATGGAGCTGCTACGAGGGTGAGAGCAAGCCCTGCGGCGTCTGCGGAACCTGCCGTGACAGAATCGCCGCCTTTGAAGCCAACGGCGTGACCGACCCGCTGATGAGAGGAGAAAACGCATGACCGGAAGAAGTGATGACGAGCGCGGCAGCATCTCGCTGCTCGGCAATCAGCATACAAAATACCGCTTTGACTACACGCCAGACGTGCTCGAAACCTTTCCGAACAAGCACCCCGGCAACGACTACTTTGTCAAATTCAACTGTCCGGAGTTCACCAGTCTTTGTCCGATAACCGGTCAGCCGGACTTCGCGACTATCTATATCTCCTACATTCCCGGAGAGCGCATGGTTGAGAGCAAATCGCTGAAGCTTTATCTGTTCAGCTTCCGCA
>CAMVTS010000180.1 GCA_947170465.1 uncultured Clostridia bacterium | reverse complement strand
GAAAATCAAGTCGCGCGTCACCAAGCTTGAGGACGGCACTGTGGTTTACAAGGTAGGTATCACCTCCGGCAATCAGTATTATTCCGTAAGGATCAACGCCCTCACCGGCGCGGTTGCCGATAAGACAGTGCAGAGCGCAGAAGAACATGAAGCTTCAAAGTCTCACGGCAGGCACGAAAAGAAAGAAAAGGTTGACGAACCCGAAAACGCCATTGGCAAGGACAAGGCAAAAGCCATAGCCTTGAAGGAAGTTGGTATCTCCGAGGACAAGGCTGAAAAAATCAAGTCGCGCGTCACCAAGCTTGAGGACGGCACTGTGGTTTACAAGGTAAGCTTTACCTCCGGCGACAAGTATTATTCCATCAAAGTCAACGCCCTCACCGGTGCAGTTGTCGAAAAGAAGGAGCAAAGCGCCGAGGAACATGCTTCGTTGAAAACGCACAGCAAAAGTGACAGCACTAAAACAACCGACTCAACCGAAAACACAAAATCATAATCAATTCAACCTCCGTTCGGGAAACAACCTGAACGGAGGTTGTTCTTAATAAATCAAAATCTTTCAGCTTTATTTAAGCTATCTATGGTACCATCACGCCATCAAATACAGGAGGGATTTCCATGATAAAAAGATTCAGTATCATTCTTTGCGCGATACTCGCTTCAACAATAGTTTTTGCGGGCTGCACAAACAACAGCAGTTCTTCCGATTCCGGCAGTAAAAGCACCGCGAGTTCAGCTTCATCTGCCGCAACAGGCGAGGTAAAAACAACGCTTGATAAAATAGATATGACGAAATGGCAATATAACGCAGACGACAAGGTTTATTATCAAATTGGCATTTCTTATTGTTCCAATCCCGCCAATGAAAGCTATGAAAAGCTCGCTGTGTTTGTTCCGGCAGATTATTTTGAAGCTACGGATAACGGTGATGGTACCTATACCTGCTCACTGAAAAGCGACGCGACCGTTGGCAGCTACACAGCAGCGACTGCTCCGATTGTTATGCCGATTAACACTCCGGGATATTCCGCTCAGAGCGCACTGACGGATTATAAAGACGTATCGGATTATACCGATCAAGGTTTTATCTATGTTCACGCGGGTTGCCGCGGACGTGACGACGGAGCGCCCGCAGGCGTTACGGATCTGAAAGCCGCCATCCGCTATATCCGTTACAACAGCGGCGTAATTGCCGGCGATACAGAGAGTATCTTCACCTTTGGTATGAGCGGAGGAGGAGCGCAGTCGGCTATCGTAGGTGCGACAGGCGACAGCGAGCTTTATAATGATTATCTTACCGCGATTGGCGCGGTCGAAGGCGTCAGCGACGCGGTCGCAGGCTCCATGTGCTGGTGCCCGATCACCAACCTTGACACTGCCGACGCATCCTATGAATGGATGATGGGAACAACAAGAAGCGGACTCAGCGACGAGGAACAGCAAATCTCAGACAAGCTTGCCCAAGCCTACGCCTCATATGTAAACAGTGCCGGATTTACCGATGAAAACGGCAACGCGCTGACGCTGACAGAAAGCAGCAGCGGCATTTATCAGTCGGGCAGCTATTACGATTACATTAAGACCGTAATTGAAACCTCGTTGAACAACTTCCTTTCTGACACAAGCTTCCCGTATGACGCTTCATCATCAGGCTCAAAAGGCGGCATGGGCGGCGGTATGCCGAGCGGAGAAAAGCCTGACGGTGCTCCGAGCGGAGATAAACCGGACGGCGCACCGGGCGGCGACAGTTCAAATTCCGGAAGCTCCTCAAAAATCGAGGACGTCGACAATGTGACGCGCAATAATACTTCAAGCGGTCTGTCGCTCAGCGGAACATATGAAACCATTCAGGATTATATTGACGCGCTGAATGCCAACGGCGAGTGGGTAACTTATGATTCTTCTGCCAAAAAAGCAACTATCACAAGTGTAGAAGCCTTTGTAAACGCGTTAAAGACAGCGTCCAAAAATCTCGGCGCATTTGATCAGTTTGACAGCGGACAGGCTGAAAATACCTTGTTCGGATACGCTGATGGCAACGGCGCTCACTTCGATTCCACTTTAGCATCAATTCTCAAAGAACTCGGAAGCGATTATGCTTCGGCATATGAAACAGATTTGGCAAAAACCGACAGTGCAGGCAAAACTGCCGAGGAGAGGGTGAATATGTACACGCCGCTCTATTATCTTCTTCAGTCAGAGAAGGGATACGGTACCTCGACAGTAGCAAAATATTGGCGCATACGCACCGGCATCTGCCAAAGTGATACAGCCCTTACGACTGAAGTAAATCTCGCTCTTGCGCTTGAGAATTATAACGGAGTTAAAGATGTCGACTTTGAAACTGTTTGGGGACAAGGTCACACCGAAGCCGAGCGCACAGGCGACAGCACGGAGAACTTCATTGCATGGGTCAATGCGTGTATGTCAAATCAATAACAATAAATTCTTTCCCTCGGACGTTGTCCGGGGGATTTTACATTGAAGGTGCAAAGCCCATACTGTTGCCTGCTGCCCATATTCTTGTTTTCTGTTGTTCTACGGAAGTTCGGTTCCCGACAAACTGAGAAATAACCGATTTTCATCTACGTTTCGTGACAAAAATATCACGCCCCTAAAACGAAAAAAGCCCGATAAAATCGGGCTTTTTCGGGGATATATCTTTTTTGCATATCCTTTATGGCTGGGCTGGCGTATGTTTCTGCTGAACTTTTGTTCTGTTCCGTTTTATGCGGCGTGTTCATCGCCCTTTGGTTCTTCTGCGCTCTCCCTGTTACAATATATTTAGTCGGGTAAAGCCCTTGCAGCC
>CAMVTS010000179.1 GCA_947170465.1 uncultured Clostridia bacterium | reverse complement strand
GTGTTTGGAAAAATTTGCCCGATTTTGGGAAAGTCTGATAAATATTGATTGCTTTTTTGCGGCTGATATGGTATGATAGTTATAATCTGTAAAATATACATATAATAACTTTCACAAGAGCAAAAAATATTGGCAAAATGATATGCGCTTGTGGGAAGGAGGCACTATGGAAGAAAAATCAAAAATCATCTTCGGCAATCCCGTCAGCGCCAAGACCTACCGCAAGGCGGTGCGCGGCAAGAAGAAATATCAGAGAAAATACGGCGACGACAGCAACGCCGACTATCCGGTCAAGCTGGTGAAGAACGCCGTGCTCAACGCGCCCTTGGGCGTGGAGGATATCCGCGTGGCGGAGGGCAGGGGCGAGCTGCCCTTTGACCGTGAAAAGGGCGTTATCGTCGGCAATATCCGCATGGGCTTCGGTCACTACCGCATTTCCATCGCCATGGCTTCGGCGGCGCACGCGATGGGTTACACGCCCTACTGGATGGATTTGAATTCCTTCGCCGAAACCACCTGTACCAAGGTCATCGGCGCACAGAACGACCTCTATTCACTCGGCTCGCGCCTGTCGCAGAAGAGCCGCGTGTTCAACAAGGTGGTCTGGGAGCCGACCAACTACGAGGGCTTCCGCCAAATCAGCTACAATGCCGCCGACCAGAAGAACGCCGAGCTGATGGCGCCGGTGTTCCGCAATATTCCCAAGGACATTCCGGTGATTGGCACCCACGTATGGCCGGCGCAGGCGGCGATTCACGCCGGCATGAAATACGTCGTCAACGCGATTCCCGACAACTGGCCGATGGCGCTGCACTTTGCCGAGGGCGCGCTTCATCTGGTGCAGACGCGCCAGTCCTACATGGGCTACCGGATTCTCAACGGCATGCAGAAGAAAAAGGTGCTCAAGCCCATGCCGGCGGACAGCCTGCAATACGTCGGCCACTATATCGACCACGAGCTGGTCGCCAATCTGGAGAAGGACACCGCAGCGCGTCTGGCGCGCAAGGAAAACGGCGCTCCCATGCGCTTTTTGCTCACCATCGGCGGCGCGGGCGCACAGAGAGAGCTGTTCGCGGCGGTGATTCGGCACCTGCTGCCGGCAATCCGCACCAAAAAGGCGGCGCTCTACATCAACGTCGGCGACTACAAGCAGGTCTGGGAGGAGCTGTGCAGGGAGATTCCGCTGCTCTCCTCCATGAGCAAGACGCATTTCGGCAGCTGGGAGGACACCAACGCCTTCTGTCAGAAGGCGATAGACGGCGACGTGCGCGGTATTCACGCCTTCTGGCACGAGAACATCTTTGAGGCGGTCTACTGCACCAATCTCCTGATGCGCTCCGCCGACGTGCTGCTCACCAAGCCGAGCGAGCTTGCCTTCTATCCGGTTCCCAAGCTGTTCCTCAAGCGTATCGGCGGCCACGAGAAATGGGGCGCGATTCACTCCGCGGAATACGGCGACGGCACCCTCGAATGTCAGGACGTGCCGCACACCCTGCAGATGGTCGATTTGTTCCTCAGCGAGGACACGCTCCTGCGCGAAATGTGCGAGGCGATTCTGATTAACCACTCCATCGGGCTTTACAACGGCGCTTACAAGGCGGTTGAGCTGGCAATGGGCATGAAAAAATAAAGGGAGATTATCATGAAACGATTAACAAAGCATCAGATGCGCATTTTCGCCGTCGGTCAGCTCGGCTGGTCAACGCTCAGCGGCATTATCAGCGCGTGGTTCGTCACCTTCTACCTGCCGACGCAGGCGGACATCAACGGCGGCGCGATACAGTATATTTATCCCGGTTTGGTCATCGGCGGCTTTCTGACGATTCTCGGACTGATTACGGCGCTCTCCCGTGTGTTCGACGCGGTGACCGACCCCCTGATTGCCTCGCTCTCCGACAGAAGCAAGAACAAGCGCGGCAGACGAATCCCCTTCATGCAGTACGCCGCGATTCCGCTTTCCATCGTCACGGTGCTCCTGTTCTGCGCGCCCGTTGAGACCATCAGCGGCTGGAACATCGCGTGGATTTCCGTGTTCATCGTGCTGTTCTACCTGTTCATGACCATGTACTGCACGCCCTACAACGCCCTGATTTCCGAGTTCGGCAAAACGCAGGACGACCGCATGTACATTTCCACCGCGATTTCGCTGACCTTCTTCGCCGGCACCATGCTCGCCTATACGCCCTTCGTGTTCGCCGGTATGCTGCGCGGCAGCGTGGGCTTTGCGTGGAGCTACCGTATCTGCTTCATCGTGCTGGCGGTGATTTCCTGTATCTGCATGCTGATTCCCACCTTCTGCCTCAAGGAGAAGGATTTCGTCGATACCAAGCCCTCGAACGCCAACATGTTCAAGTCCCTCGGCGCTACCTTCAAAAACGGCAACTTCCGCACCTTCGTGTTCTCCGATATCATGTACTGGGTCGGTCTGACCCTGTTCCAGACCGGTCTGCCGTTCTTCGTCAAGGTCTCCATGAAGCTCGACGAATCCTACACCATGATTTTCCTCGGCGGCATGACCGTGCTCTCCGCCGTGTTCTATCCGATTGTTCCCAAGCTCGTCCGCAAGTTCGGCAAGAAGAAGCTCGTCATCTCCGGCTTCCTCGGTCTGGCAGTCGCCTACGTCATCACCGGTCTGATTGGCATTATCGGCACCACCGTGATTCCCGGTGTGGTCTACGGCGTGGTAATCTGCGTGATTGCCGCCTTCCCGATGGCGCTGCTGGGCATTATTCCGCAGTCGATTGTCGCGGACGTCGCCGAGGCTGACGGCATTGAAACCGGCGAGAACCGCGAGGGCATGTTCTTTGCGGCGCGTACCTTCGCCATGAAGTTCGGTCAGTCGCTCGCCATGCT
>CAMVTS010000178.1 GCA_947170465.1 uncultured Clostridia bacterium | reverse complement strand
GCGGAGGCGGTGTTGTAGCGGTCAAAGATTTCCGCGGGCACTTCATCGGTGATGAAGCAAAGCTCAACGCTTTCGCCGGGCTCCAAGGCGGGAATTTCCTCGCCGCCGAAGTTAGTATAGAACGGTGTATCGGTTTTTTCGTTTACAATCGGGTTGAGGTTCTGCGCGATGACAGCCAAATCCTTGTAGACAAAATTCACCTCGCCGCCGCCTTCGTAGCGTTCGTTGCCGGCGTTGTAAAGCTCGGCATTCACTGCGTAAACCGCCGCGTCGCCGTCGCCGTTGATGTAGTCGATGGGCGCAATGTGCGCGTTGTGGAGCAGCAGGCGGTGCGATTTCGCAAGGTTGTAGTTTTCACTGATATATTTCGGAATGCCTGCCTGCTCAGCCTCAAAGTGCAGACTGACGTCCTGTGGATTCTTGCCCTCGGGCAGGGTGTAGAGGAAGGTTTCCTCAATGGTTTCCTCCGCGTCCCAGTAATCATAGGTGACGGAATCCACCGCGTCGCTGCCGTCATACAGCGTAACGGTCACGTCGGTGCCGGTCTTAAAGCCGGTGTTGGTGGCGAAGGTGTTCACTTCAATGGTTTCGCCTTCACCGGGCAAATCCTCCGAAACGGAAATGCCCGCGTCGCTGTCACTGCGCGGCTGATAAGAGGGAGAAATGTCATATTCCGCAATCACAAGGCGGTTGTTGACGGTATTGACGGTCTCGCCGAGTTCCTCGTTGCCGTAGTCGTAGTCAAAGGCGTTGTAAACCGCAAGAATGTGGTTGCCGTCCATCGCGGCGGCGTCAAAGCGGTCTTTAAAGAAGCCCTGTCCGGTGTTTGCCACGCCGCCGGTGGTCAGCTTGGTTTTGCCGCCCCATTTGCCGTTGAGCAGAATGCACGGCGTGTCGAGCTTTGCGGTTACAGGGTTGCCACTTTCGTCCGTCACAATGCTGCCCTTTACGTCAATCACAGCGGTTTCGGTGATTTCGGAAAATCCGTCAAGGATAAATTCTCTGCCCCAAATTTGCTGCTGCGAGCCTTCGGTGGACGTCCACAGGGCAATCAAGCCGTTTTCCGCCGGGTAAACATGCAAATCGTTATTCACGGTTTGGTCGTCGTCGCCGGTGATGTATGTCGGCGTCATCAATTCATCTCTTATAACTTCAATTCCCATGCGGTTAACAAAGGTGTTCTGTGAATAAAGGTTGTCAATATTCTGATAGCCGTATTTACCGTTGCACTTGTAGAACAGCAGCAGATTGCTGTCGTCGCCGTTGTCCAGGCGGACAAACTCCGGGTTGTCGGTTACATACTTTTCGTCCGCAATCAGCAGCGAGAATTCTGCGAGCACCTCAACATCTCCGCTTTGTGCGTTGTAGTTTTTCAGCGCATATTCGTTGACGTACATGTAGTTTTTGGTGCCGAAGGCAGCTGCTGCCGCCTCATTCTCAAACCCGTCGTCCTCGTCCGGTGCATCGAGCACCTTGCCCGGGGTTTCGCCGCCAATGTAGGAGAGGACGATGTTGTCACCGTAGTAATCTACGTCGAAATCCGACACGGTTTTTACCTGATCTGCAAGCGTAACAGGCAGGGTGAACACCGGATTTTGCTGCGGGAACAGCTGCGCTGTCTGAATGGAAGCTTCAAGACCGTTGAGGTCGGTGAGCTTGGTTTCGTTTGTCAGTGAGGAAGCGTCGGCGGTTTCATAAAATACGCTGACGACCTTGGTGTTGGGATTATAAACGGTTTTCAGGTTGTAGTTGTAGGAATTTTTGTCGCCGTCTATCGCGTCAAAGCTCTCGAACTTTCTCTCTGCCTTGTCAAAGAAAATACCCGACAACCCGACTTTGCGGAAAGCGTCCGCTATGGTGATTTCCTCGTTTGAGCCGTACTGAATGCTGTTCCAGCAGAGGAAAAGCTTGTCGCCGCAGTCGGTCAGGGTCACCTCGTCAACCAAATCGGTGCACTTGTCAAATTCCGCTTTCTCTGCGTTGCCGGCAGGTTGATAGGCGTCGGTGAGGTTTTTGGCGTAGGTAACGGCATCGGTGGCGGTGTTGTAAATGAAGCAGCGAATGGTGTTTTTGCGCGTGCCGGTATTGTAAACGGTGGCAAGCAAATACTCGGTGTCACTGATTTGCGCAATGCACGGATTGATGTGCGCGGAGTTGATTTCCTCATAGCTTTCCGCGCCGTCCAACGCGGCGGCGCCGACGGAATTGCTTTCGACAATCTTTGATTCGTCAAACACCAAATCGCCGAGCGTCAGGCTGTCGAGCCAGTCGGCGGTCAAATCGTTAATCTGCTCTGCGCCGACGGAAGCCGCCGCTTTTTTCGGCTTTTTGTAGTCGTAAAGCAGCCATGAGCGCAGCTTCCAGCTTTTGCCGATTTTATGCGTCAGCGCCTGCGCAAACACGCCGCCGTTCAGGCTGAGGGTCACCTTGCTGGAGTCGTATCCAAGCAAATCCCAGACAAACTGCAAATTGAAGTTGCCGCCTGCCGAAAGCACGCCGTCAAAGCCGGTGCCCAAGCCGACCTCCATGGTGGTTTGCTGCCGCAGACCGCCGTAGGTTTTGTAGTTGTCGGCATTGTGCAGGTCATCGCTTGTCCAATAGCCCTTTGTGTTATTATTGGGAACATTGATAATGTAGCCGGTGTTTTGCAGCGACAGGTCAAAATACGCAAAGAACGGCCAGCCGTACACCAAAAACGGTTTGGTGATGTGCAGCCCGGCGTTGCCGCCTAAGGCAAACGCGGTGTTGACATAATGCTTTGCGCCGCTTGCGCTCACATAGTAGTTAAGCTGATAGGAGAACGAAGCCGAAAGCGAGATTTTGGTGGTCATGCCCATGCTCTGGAAGGGCTTGTCGCCGGGCCTTTCC
>CAMVTS010000177.1 GCA_947170465.1 uncultured Clostridia bacterium | reverse complement strand
CGAACTCCCCAATGTCAGGTTACCTTGGAGTAAGCTTGAGTAAAATAACAAAAAAGAGCGTATATGATATATAATAAAGCAAATATTTGTTTTTCACGGCAATATTCGCAAAAGGCCAAAATAAATAACCCAAGCTATAACGGAGGACTTGAAATGAGTAGTAATCATTTGAACACGGAAACGCGGAGAAACTCACGGCTTTTCGAGCTGGATTTGTTGAAGGCGGTGGCAATCATCGCTATGATTTTATGCCATGCGGTGTCACGGCTCGGTATCCACAATCCGGGATACGAAAATGAGTTTCTCTTTTTCCTCGGCGAGGAAATCTTGGGAGATTATCTTTGCGTTGCCCATGCGTTCATGTTTGCAATGGGCGTGGGTATCGTTTATTCGAGAAAAAGCACGCCGAAAAATTTGATGCTTCGCGGCGTGAAGCTCTATCTGCTTGGATATCTGCTGAACTTCTTACGCTACGGAATGTATAATCTGGGCGAAGGTATCATCACCGGCGAGTTCCGGTCTGACATATTGAAGGCGTTTCTCGGAATGGATATTCTGCATTTTGCAGGACTTGCTCTGATTGTCACCGGCGTTCTGAAATTACTGAAGCTCCGTGAGGTTCACTTGCTTGCAATCGCCGGAGTTCTCTCGCTGATAGGCTCGGTTATTCCGGTTATCGACACCGGAAATTTTGCCGGGAACTGGTTCATCGGTCACTTCGTTAGTACAAACTCGGAAACCTGCTGTTTTGTGTTTTTTAACTGGTATATTTTCGTGGCGTCAGGTATGATATTCGGAAAAATTATCCGCGGAATAGAGAACCCCGACCGTCTTTACAAGCGGCTGCTGATTATCTCCTGCTGCGTTATGGCAGTGTATATCACGCTGACATTCTGCTTCGGCACGTTTTTCCTCAGTAAAAATCACGACTATTATTCAGCGAGTCTGCCGGAAGCAGCCGGACTGTTGTCAATCGACCTGAGTTTTCTCTCGGCGTTCTACTTCCTGCTTAAACTCGTTCCTGCCGCAAAGCTCAGCGTGTTTATAGATATGAGCCGCAACATTACGTCAATCTACTTCATCCACTGGTGCATTCTCGGCTTTTTGGATTGCATTGTCTGCTATCTGTTTGAAGTCAGCTTCCCTTGGCCGGTCATTTATCTGATTGGAGTAGTCTTAATCGTGCTGTCGAGTTTGATTGCAAAGCTATGGGCAAGCCGAAAACGTTTTGCGAAAGCGAAGTAGACCCTCAATTCCACAACCATTTTAACCGTTATCGGAGGTATATTGATGATAAAACAAATTGATATGGAAAGCATAGGGCATTTTGTCCATTCAAACGGAAACGAAACACTGACAATTGTTTTAAGAGTTGCGCTGACAGAGGAAATTAATACCGCGCATATGCAAACGGCTCTTGAAAAAGCCGCGCAGAGGTATCCGAATTTTCACTCGGTGCTTGCAAGCGGCGGCAAAGGTCTTGTGTATGAGCTTTCAAACGACAAACCTGTTCTGCAAGACGGCGACAAAAAAAGAAAGCTCGCGTCAGACGAGCTTCACGGTTTTCCGTACTGTGTTTCCTGCGAGGGCAATATGCTCAAGCTCAGTGTTCACCACGGCATAATCGACGGCTACGGAGCGACCGAATTCATAAAAACATTATTGTATTATTATCTGAAAGAATGCGGCAAGCCCGTTACGGCTGACGAAAACATCAGGCTGCTTGAAGCTCCGTATGATGAAGCGGCAGAGGAAGAACTGTCGCACCTGAAATATTATGACAGAGATTTTAAGCAGGAACAGCCGCAGTTTGGCGAAGTAAAGCTGTTTTCGCTGCCTGTTGAATTTTGGGATGAAGCAGGAAAATATGAGTTTAAGCACTTCAAGCTGTCAATGTCTGTGAAGCAGGCTGCCGGATTTGCCCGTCAGTGCGGCTCATCCGTAACCGCTCTAATCAACGCGGTTATGTGCAAGGCTTTTCAGACCGCATACGATCTTGAAGGAAAGCTGCTCATCAACAGTATCACATCCAATTTCAGGCGGCTTCTGCCGAGCGACACGCTTCATAATTTTTCGGGGTGGTTCCTGTCGTTTTACACGCCCGAAATGCATGGGATGAGCCTTGCTCAAACCGCCGCCGTGATGAAAGATATGATTGCCCAGAACAACACAAAGCAAAACGCGGTGAAGGTGCTGAGCGAACGCACCGCAAAAGGACTGAAATACCGCGAAATGCCCTTTGATGAGATTTTCGCTGACAAGCCCGGTAATATGATGGAAAAGAAAGCTGTCCGCCAAAGTCTGGGTGGTCTTATCACCAATGTCGGAGCGCTTGGAGTCACCGAAAGTATGCAGCCGTGGATTGAGGATATGGAGCTTTATATTCCCGCAATTACCGCGCCCATCGTGTTCGGCGTAAACTCTGTAGGCGACGCGCTCACCGTATCGGTTGTGCAGTCGTTTGAGGATGAGGACATCGTAAAAGCGTTCTGCAAGGTGTGCGATGAAAACGGTCTGGACGTCACCTGCCGCGATATGGGAATAGAAGTGATGGACACGCTTGAAAAGGATTCCGTAAAAATATTATGATATCAGCTTAACATAGAAGACGAAGCTGCTCTTGATAAAGCAGAGTCCATTAGGCTACTACTCCTACGCGCCTGAGGAAGGAATGGAGCTGTTCGTTCCTGTAAATCAGAATTACATTCTGAATATGAAGGGCTTTTCAATCAAGCCGTATCACACGGTAAATTACAACGCAATCTATCAAGCGGTAGGTCTCAACGTTATAAACCTCTACAAATTGAACAGAGGTCATTACGAAGACTGGTTCTGCGGCAGCACTGATTTTAAGCAGGTTGGGTTGAATATGGATTACTGATTCCAAAGTTTCAGTCAATAAAGAAC
>CAMVTS010000176.1 GCA_947170465.1 uncultured Clostridia bacterium | reverse complement strand
CCTTTCGAGCTTCATTCAACCGATTGTAGGCGGCGGATTTTTTGAGATGATACTTTTCCGCGATTGCTTTCATTGATTGATTGCGAAACAGCTTTTCCGTCAAAATACGATATGACAAGGCGCGGCTGCTGTTTTGATCCTTTGTTTCTTCTTTCAGAATCAAGAGTAATTCCCGGTATTCTAAAGCACTGTGCATCTCATAGGACAGAACCGGAGAATCAGAAAGATTTTCCAGCGGATACTCGATGAGTTTCTTAGAATACATTACCTTTTTCAGATGATTGCGGATAACCGTTGCGGCGTAGGTTTTGAACAGCACTTCTCTGTCCGCATTAAAATGCGCTGCTGCGATGCAAAGAGCGACTGCGGCTTCCTGATAGGCGTCCTCCAGGCTGTAGCCGGTTGAAAGCTCTTTACCGTCTGCAAAATGGAAATTGGTAACGACCACTGTTTTACCGTATTCATAATACTCATTCACTAAAGCTTGCTGCCGTGCATTCAATTTGATATTTTTCATTTCGTTCACCTCTTAAATTATCAAAAAAAGACGCACAACGAACAGAGGATAAATCCTCTCATTTTCGTTATGCGTCTATACGTCAGTTATTATTCCGACAAAAATATTCTATAAAAAAACTCTATCTAAAACTTGGCTCTTCGGCGGCGTCAATATACCATCTGCCGTTTGAAGCCTTTACCGCGGTTTTTATTTTCCCGCTTTCCGCCATGCGTTTCACCTTGGCATACGGGAGTCCGTTCTCCTTGGCGTAGTTGTTCAGCGAGATATATCGTATAAACGGCGTGTCCTTATTGATCAAATAGACGTCCGCCGCTTTCTCGCACGGGAACAAGCCTTCCTTGACCTGTCGCAAAAACTGCTGGTAATCAACCCCGTGCATGGCGGCGTATTTGAATACGCTGATCATTCCTTGTTGTCTGGATTCCGCTTCCTGCGCCTTTTGCTCTCCCCTGCGCTCCAGCTGACGGGCAAATTCTTCCGCTTCTTCCCTATCGAGATACCATTGGCGATTGATTTTTCTGACGGTTTTCAACTTTCCACTCTTGATATACTCCCAATACATCGCCTCGGAAAGCTCTGTGTGCTGCTTGCGGAACTCCGACAGCTTCACAAGCCGCTGCGGAAGGAAGATGTATTCCTCACAGAAAGCCTGCAAATCTGCTTCCTCGGCATAGCTGACGCCCTTAATCTTCTGCGGCTGTTTGACTTTTTCGGCAGTGATCGCCTTTCGATACATCAAATAGGCGCCGACGCGCTTTTTCTCCGGAATATCCGCGTTATTCATAAAAAACTGATTCACCTTGACCAAAGCCATCGTCCGCACCTTCCTTCAATTCTTATTATAGCAAGCGCCGGCGTTTAAGTCAAACGGATTATGCCAACTTTGCAAGATAATCATATACCGCTGACAGCTTATCTGTGATTTTTTTGATTTGAGTTTCGGTCAGCCTTGAGTTCTCCAGCTTCAATCTGATTTGGGACAGATATACCAACGCTTCCCTGCAAGACGCCGTGTTTTCATTTGACAGCGGCTTTTCGGGCTGTTCAGACTTTTCCTCATGTTGCCTTTGGATCACAGAACGTACAGCTTTCGCCGTCTTTGAAGGCTCCGCCTCAAGTCGTTTCAACGCTTCATCCTGCGTTTCCGTATCAGTTTTGGAAAATTCAAATGCCGCGTCGGTGCTGAGTTCACCTTGCTCAAATGCCTTTTTGACCGAATCGGACGCATTTCGATTGATAGTATCCAGCTTCTTCGCTTGGTGAGGACTGATATTCATCTCGGAAGCAAGCAGCATCAGTATCTTTCCCGAAATACGCTCTCCGTTTTGCTTGCGCTTTTCAAGAATTTGCTTTTTCATCTGCAATTCCTTTGCCCGTTCCGCGTCCGACTTATTGCGATTGAAAAGATTACCGTCTATCAGATCCTCATATTCTGACATCTCATCTGCTTCGGTATTCTTCTGCTTACCGCGCACAATGCAAGGGATATAAGCAAAATCCGAGGCGTTTGGCGCGTTACGTTCAACGATACGGGCTATTGCCTGCATTCTGCGGTGTCCCGAAACGATCTGATACAATGTGTTTTCCGGAGTATCTCCTTTTCTTAACACGCTGACGATAATTGGCTCCAGCAGGCCTTTATCCTCGATGCCATAAGAAAGCAACTCAATGTTCTCAGTGCTGTAAATCTCCTTGTTATGGGGATTTTCAGAGATATTCTCCCGTTTCACATAGATCACCTTATGGCTGTCATTCGCCAAAGACAGCGTTGCGGAATTAAAAACAGAATTGATTTTAAACGGCATGATCATTCCCCCTTTATTCCAAGCCCAGATATTCCGAGACGAGCTTTCTGTAGTCCTCGGCAGCGCTGCTTGTGGGAGAATACCTGATAAACGGTTTTTCAAAGGTGCTTTCTCCCACCTTTACCGTCTGCCTGATCGGTGTTTTCAAGAATTTCAGTCCCAGCGACGTCTCCAGTGCGTTCATGCCCTCTTTATATAGATTGGAACGCACGTACATCGTCGCAAAACAGCCCTTGAGCTGAATATTTGGATTGAACTCTTTGATTCCTTCGATCGTTTCAATGACATACTCCATGCCATCAAGCGCATAACGATCCATTTTTATTGGTATCAGAACCTCGTCGGTCACGACCAATGCGTTGATGACTGCCATATTGTCATCGATCGGATAATCGATGATACAATAATCATATCTGTCACGCAGCGGTGCTAACTGACGCTTGAATCTCAGCTGCTGCGGATGAAGCGTATCGAGCAAAACTTCCTTGTTGGCTCTGATCAGTTCAAAATTCGCAGGGATCACATCGATCCCATAATCGCTGTGACGAATCGCCTTGTCCGCTATAAGGGATTTTGCTGTCAGCA
>CAMVTS010000175.1 GCA_947170465.1 uncultured Clostridia bacterium | reverse complement strand
ATATTTTGAAGTTACTTCTCTTTTTTATTGGTTCATATCATTTTAACACATACATGCGTTGTCAATTTTTAGTTATCAGCCACGTTCAGGAAACGCCTTTCTCATTCATTCTCCACCACGCGGATAGCCACGGCGGTGATGTCGTCGTCCTTCTCGTCCTGACGGCGGCGCATTGCCTCCTCGACAACCGCCTGCGCCAGCTCCTGAGCGCTGCCCTTGTGCCAGGTGCGTATCAGCTTTTCCAGCCATTTTTCATCGCCCGTGATTGCCCCGTCCGAAATCATAACCACCATATCTCCTGCCGATAAACTGAGTGTTTCTGTTGAAAAGCGAATGTTGTTGAGAATTCCTGCCGGAAGCGACGGCATTTCGCGCGTGAGCACCCTGCCGCTTCGCCGGATAAAGGTCATGGGCGCGCCGGCTTTTTTGAGCGTGAGCACGCCGGTAAAGAGGTCGAGCGTTGCCAAATCCACCGTTGACAGGCTCTCGTCCTCGCTCTTTATCATCAGCGCGGTATTGACGACCTGCAAAGCGCTGTCGGCGCTCAATCCGGAGCGCAGCAGCCTGCCCATGGTTGACACCGCCATATTGCCGTCAACCGCCGCCCTGCCACCGGTGCCCATGCCGTCGCAGACAAGGGCGCAGGTGTTGCCGCGACCGTCGTTGAAATAGTCAATGCAGTCGCCGCAGAGCTTGCCGCCCTTCGCGATGTGCTGGTCAGCGCCGATTTCCGCGTCAAACAGCGGCAATTCGCACAGCGCCGCGTGAATCGTGCCGCCGTCATGGGTGACGGTCGGCAAATCGAACCGCTTGCCGCAGGCATGGCTGACCTCTTTCATCAAGGCTCCGGCTTTAACCGGCTCGCCCTTGTCGCTGAGCGTCAGCTCGACGCGCCGTCTGCCGCCGCTGTCGGTTAAGCAGATAACGTTTTCGGGAATCGCGCCGAGGGCGCTGAGCGCTTCCGTCAGTCGGTCAGCCGCTTCACTGTCGTTTTCCAGACTGCTGTCAAATTCACGGCTGAGGTCGCTGAGAATATCGCTCACACCGGCAAACTGTCCGGCAACCGCGCCGCGCAGCTCCGCCGCCCGTCGTTCCGCGTCCTGTCCGGCGCGCATCAGGATATAGTGCTTCGTCATGCAGGCGGCGATTTCGCCCTTCTTGCAGCAGCTCTTGACAAACGCGCCTGCCACGTCGTCCTCGCGGAGCCTGCCCTTGGCGGCGAGGATTTCCTCCAGGCGGAAGAAGTCGTCGCGCGTCACGCCGCCCTCGTGCTCATAGCAGTACATTTTCAGTCCGCATCCGGCGCAGACCTCGGCGGCGACCTTGTCGCATACCGCGTCAAAGCCCGGCGAGTACAGGCTGCCCAGCTTTTTGGAGACCTCCTCCACGTCGCCGCGGACGTTCTGAATCGCGCGTGAAGCCGCGTCCAGCCGCATGACAACGCCCTTGCGCACCGCTTCGCCCAAGGTCGGCGACGGTACGCGCTCAAACAGCGGTGAAATCACGTTGCCCAAATCCTTCGGCAAGAGCAGGAAGATACCGCCGCCGATGACCGTTTCAATCAGCGCCGGCGCGAACAGGCTGCCGCCGAAGGCGAGGCTCATCAGCGCCGACGCCACCAGAAAGGAAACCGCGCTGCCAACCTTGCCTACGCCGGAAAACAAGCCTGCCATCAGACCGCCGAAGGCGTAGCTGCCGCAGAGAAAGCCCTGCTGCGTGTTCGCCAGACTGAAAACCGCGCCCGAGGAAACGCCGCTGACAGCGCCTCCCTGCACGCCGCCGTATCGGGCGCAGAGGAGCACCGCGACGACCGCGAGAATCCGCCCGACGGAGATATGCTCAATCGCCAGACTGCCCAGCGAAAGCAAAAGCACGCAGCCGGTCATCACCAGACAGGCGGTCTCCTGCGGCGTGTACCGCGCGAGGGAGCGCTTGTCTCCGGCAAGCCGGACAGTCCCCGCGAAGAAATACGCCGCAGCCGCCGCGAGCACGGCTTCTATGACGCAGGCGGCGAACTCCGACATCAGACTGCCGCTGCCGAACAGCAGCGCCACGCCGGTGCCGAGAATCGGAAGAAACGCCGCCAGCGGCGCGAACAGGCGGCTGTGAACCAGCCGTTTCCAGTCGCTGAACAGCCAGCGCACGCCGCCGATGGCGATAATCGCCGCCAGATAGCGAAAGCTGTCCGCCGGACTGAGCAGAATATAGCCCAGCACCGTGCCGATAACCGACGGCAAGAGCCGCTCCTTCGGCACCGCCGCCATATAGGACGCGCCAAAGGGCGCCAGGGTTCCCAATACAGCGCCGCGTGAGATGAGCACGCCGCCGGCAAAATACAAGCCGTTAAAGACGGCGGTTCTGACAAAACTCCCCTGTATTGTCCGGGGACGACGTGCTGAACGGACATGTTCCATAATTTCGACTTCCTTGTTTTGATGTTACTTACATTATATCCAAAACCGCCAAAGGCTTTTGTCACAGCCTGCATGAGAATTTTTAGTTTGTTTTCTTGTATCTTCGGCGCAAATGCATTATAATGTTAGCAGAACATGGAAAGGAAGTTGTTTGATGATTATCATGTCGGTTGATTTGGGAAAGGCAAGAACCGGACTCGCGGTTTGCGATAAAACGGAGTTCCTCGCCTCGCCGTATACGGTGATTTTTGAGAAATCGCCGAAAATGCTGCCGCAGCGCGTCGCGGAAGCGGTCAAAGAGGCAAAAGCGGAATTAATCGTCGTCGGACTGCCGAAAAATATGGACGGCACCGAAGGAGAAAGCGCCCGGAACGCGCGCGCCTTTGCCCAAACGCTCACGGAACTGACCGGCGTTGAGACCGTCATGCAGGATGAACGCGGCACCACCATCACGGCGCATAACTTCCTCAACGACACCAACACGCGCGGCAAAAAAAGAAAAAACGCCGTGGA
>CAMVTS010000174.1 GCA_947170465.1 uncultured Clostridia bacterium | reverse complement strand
TTCTTTTTCTTCTTCTTTTTGTCTACGAACGCCTACGGTCGTAGAATAGATTAAAATTGAGTCAAATTGCATAGTTATATGCAATTTCAGGAAAAAATAAAAAAGTTCGCCATGCAGAAAAACCGCCCGGCTTTTTCAAACCGGACGGCGAATAAAGGCTTATTCTGTTTTTTCAAGCAGGGGTTTCAGGTACTGACCTGTGAAGGAAGCAGGGTTTTCGGCAACCTGTTCGGGGGTGCCTTCGGCAATCACAGTGCCGCCCATGTCGCCTCCCTCGGGACCGAGGTCAATGATGTGGTCGGCGGTCTTGATTAAGTCGAGGTTGTGCTCAATGACGACGACGGTGTTGCCGCCTTCGACCAGCTTTTGCAAGACCTCGACAAGACGATGGACGTCGGCGATATGCAAGCCGGTCGTCGGCTCGTCGAGAATGTAGATGGTCCTGCCGGTGCTGCGCTTGGAAAGCTCCGTCGCCAGCTTGACGCGCTGGGCTTCGCCGCCGGAGAGCGTCGTCGCCTGCTGTCCGAGCTTAACATAGCCGAGTCCGACGTCATAGAGCGTTTGGAGCTTGCGATGGATTTTCGGGATATTCGAGAAGAACTCCATGGCTTCCTCAACGCTCATGTCAAGCACGTCGGAAATGCTCTTGCCCTTGTACTTGACCTCCAGCGTTTCGCGGTTGTAGCGCCTGCCCTTGCAGACCTCACAGGGCACGTAAACATCGGAGAGGAAGTGCATTTCTATCTTGATAATGCCGTCGCCCTGGCAGGCTTCGCACCTGCCGCCCTTGACATTGAAGGAGAACCGGCTCTGGGTATAGCCGCGCATTTTCGCGTCGTTGGTGGAGGCGTAGAGCGCGCGGATTTCGTCAAACAGCTTGGTGTAGGTCGCCGGATTGGAACGCGGCGTTCTGCCAATCGGGCTCTGGTCGATTTCAATGACCTTGTCGAGGTGCTCCAGACCGCGGATTTCCTTACACTTGCCGGGAATCGTCTTGGCGCGGTTCAAATCGCGCGCTAAGGTCTTGTAGAGAATCTCGTTAATCAGCGAGCTTTTGCCGGAGCCGGAAACGCCGGTCACGCAAACAAACTTGCCGAGAGGGATTTTGACGTTGATTTTCTTGAGGTTGTTTTCGGCGGCTCCGCGGATTTCAAGGAACTTGCCGTTACCCTTCCGTCTCTCCTCCGGCACAGGCACACGGCGCTTTCCGCTGAGATACTGTCCGGTAACAGACTGTTCGCAGGCTTTTATCGCCTCGACGTTGCCGGTACAGACAATCTCGCCGCCATGAATACCGGCGCCGGGTCCGACGTCCACAATCGTGTCCGCCGCGTACATGGTGTCCTCATCGTGCTCGACGACAATGACGGTATTGCCCAAATCGCGCAGGCGTTTGAGCGTCGCGAGCAGCTTTTCATTGTCTCGCTGATGGAGTCCAATACTCGGCTCGTCGAGAATATAGAGCACGCCCATCAGCGAGCTGCCGATTTGCGTAGCCAGACGGATGCGCTGGCTCTCGCCTCCGCTGAGGGTGCCGGAGCTCCTGGACAGGGTGAGATAGCCGAGTCCGACGCTCTTGAGGAAGTTCAGGCGCTCCTTGATTTCCTTGATAATCTCCGCGCCGATGATTTGCTCCTTCTCGGTTAATTCCAGAGAAGAAATAAAATCAATCGCGTCCACAACGGACTTCTTGCACAAATCGGAGATGTTGATTCCGCCGATGGTGACGGCAAGGCTCTCCTTGCTCAGTCGCTCGCCGTGGCACTCGTCGCAGGGAATTTCGGTCATATAGGTGCGGATTTCGTCCCTTATCCAGTTGGAGGAGGTCTCGCGGTAACGGCGGTCGAGGTTGGTAATCACGCCCTCGAAGGTCGTTTCATAGGTGCCGCTGCCGTAGACGTTCTTGCGGTGAACGGTGATTTTTTCGTCACCGGTGCCGTAGAGAATCTTCTGCACAACGTCCTCCGGAATGTTCTTAATCGGGTCGGTCAGATGGAAACGGTAATGACGCGCGAGGGCTTCATAGTACATGGTCGCAATCGTGCTGCCTTCCATCGCCCATCCGCCGCCCTTGACGGCGCCTTCGCGGATGCTTTTATTCCTGTCGGGAATTATTTTGTTCTCGTCGATTTTCAGGAACACGCCTAAGCCCGTACATTTCGGGCACGCGCCGAAGGGATTATTAAAGGAGAACATGCGCGGTGTGAGGTCGTCAATGCTCACGCCATGGTCGGGACAGGCGTATTTCTGCGAGAAGGTCACGTCCTCGTCGCCAAAATTCACCATAATCAAGCCGCCGCTGTGCTTGGAAGCGGTCTCGATACTGTCGGAAAGCCGGGAGATAATATCCGGCTTTATCACCAGACGGTCGACGATGATTTCAATATTATGCTTTTTATTTTTCTCTATTGGAATTTTCTCCTGCAAATCATAGACAATGCCGTCCACACGCACGCGGACAAAGCCTGCCTTTCTCGCGGAATCGAGCACCTTGGCGTGCTCGCCCTTTCTGCCGCGGACAACAGGCGACATGACCTGCATTTTCGTGCCGTCAGGATAGGTCATAATCTTGTCGACAATCTGGTCGACGGTCTGCTGACGGATTTCCCTGCCGCAGACGGTACAATGCGGCACGCCGATTCTGGCGTACAGCAGTCGGAGGTAGTCGTAAATCTCTGTCACGGTGCCAACCGTGGAACGCGGATTCTTGGAGGTGGTCTTCTGGTCAATCGAGATTGCCGGCGACAAGCCCTCGATGCTCTCGACATTCGGCTTGTCCATCTGACCGAGGAACATCCGCGCGTAAGACGACAGGCTCTCGACATAGCGGCGCTGACCCTCGGCGTAAATCGTATCAAACGCGAGGGAGCTTTTGCCGGAGCCGGAAAGTCCGGTGACAACCACGAGCTGGTTGCGCGGAATTTCGACGTCGATATTTTTTAAGTTGTGTTCTTTTGCGCCTTTGACAATAATTTTTTCAAGTGACAT
>CAMVTS010000173.1 GCA_947170465.1 uncultured Clostridia bacterium | reverse complement strand
AAAGAGCGGCGCTGTGCCGCTCTTTTATTCGTCGCGCTCCAGAAACGCCTTTAAGCCGCTGTAGCGCTTTGTCTGGCGGTTGTTGTTCACCATGACCTCAACCGTGTGCGGCTGCCCGACCAGAATCAGGGTTTTCTTGGCACGGGTGACAGCGGTGTAGAGCAGGTTGCGGTAATAGAGCGGCGCAGGCCCCGGAAACACGGGAATAATCACGCAGTCAAACTCGTTGCCCTGGCTCTTGTGCACCGTGACCGCGTAGGCGAAATCCAGCTCCGCCGCGTCCTCAAAATCCAGGGCGGCTGTCTTGTCCGGAAAATCTACCCAGAGCTTTTTGGCGTGCGCGTCAATCGCCTTGACGGTGCCGATGTCGCCGTTGAACACGCCCTCGCCCAGCTCGCCGTCCTCTCTCTCCCAACGGATGTCGTAGTTATTTTTCGTCATCATCACCTTGTCGCCGGTGCGGAAGGTTTTGCCGGCAATGGTCGCCTCGCTCTTTTTTCCTTCACGCGGATTGAGTACGCTTTGCAGACGCAGATTCAGCTCCACCGTGCCGAGCTCGCCCTTTTTGGACGGCGCAAGCACCTGAATATCCTCAAACGGCGAATAGCCGTACGCCTTGGGCAAGCGGCTTGAACAGAGGTCGCAGATTAACCGGCTGATGTCGTTTTTGTTGCCCCGCTCGATAAAGAAGAAGTCCCTGTCCACGCGGCTCAGCACCGGCATTTCGCCGTTGACAATGCGGTGCGCGTTGGTGATAATCAGGCTTTGCTGCGCCTGACGGAAGATTTTGTCTAACCTCACCACCGGCACTGCGCCGCTGGCGATTAAGTCGCCGAGCACGTTGCCGGGGCCGACGGAGGGCAGCTGGTCAGAGTCGCCGACCAACACCAGACGGCAGCCGATTCTTAACGCCCGGAGCACGCTGTCAAAAATGCCGACGTCCACCATGGACACCTCGTCGATAATCAGCGCGTCGCATTTGAGCAGGTTGTGCTCGTTCTTGCTGAACACCGGCTTGTCCTGCCTGTCCCACGCGACTTCGAGCAGGCGGTGAAGGGTTTTTGCCTCCTTGCCGGTCAGCTCGGTCATGCGCTGGGCAGCTCTTCCGGTGGGCGCAGCCAGCAGGACGCGCTGTCCTCTGTCCTGCAATATCCGGATAATCGCGTTGAGCGTGGTGGTCTTGCCGGTACCCGGTCTGCCGGTCAGCACCAGCATGCCCTGCGTCATGGCGGCGGTGATTGCCTCCTTCTGCAAATCGGCGTATTCAATACCGTCCGACTGCTCGCACAGGGCAATCGCCTTGTCCGCGCCGCTCAGCTGTTCCGCCGGAAAGCTCATCATCAGCTTGATACGCGAGGCGATGGACAGCTCTGTCCGGTGCATTTCCGGCGTAAAGAGAAACTCGCGCGTGTTGATGGTTTCCGTCACCAGAGTGCGGTCAAAAATCATCTCGTCAACGCTGCTCTCAACCGCCTGCGGCATGACGCGCAGAAAATCCACCGCCAAACGGCACAGCTGGTCGCGCGGCAGACAGGTGTGACCGTTGCCCTCATTGTGGCGCAGAATATAGAGCAGTCCGGCACGCAGGCGCACGCTGCTTTCAGCGTCGAAATTCTCGGTATGGGCGACGATATCGGCGGTGCGGAAGGTAATGCCGAAATCTCCCTCACAGAGCAGATAGGGATTCTCCTGAATCTGCGTGAGCGCCGACGGTCCGAGCGCCTTATAGATTTTGATAGCGGTGACGTTGGGAATTTTGTAATTCGTCAGATAAATCATCAGCGCACGGACGCTCTGGTTTGCCTGAAGCTGACAGGAGAAATCGTTCGCCCTGTCGCGGCTGATACCCTTGAGCATCGAGACACGTCCGGGGTTGTTTTCGAGCACGTCAAGCGCGCTGTCGCCAAAGGCGTCCACCAGCCGCCGCGCTGTTGCCGCGCCGATTCCCTTGACCGCGCCGGACGAAAGATAGCGCAGGATATCCGCGCTTTTCGTCGGTCGGACGACCTCGCAGGTCTGGGCGGCAAACTGTCTGCCGTAGCTTTTGTGCTCGGTGAAGGTGCCGGTCAGAATCACGCTGTCACCGGCTGACACCAGCGGCATGACGCCGACGGCGGTGATGGCTTCGTCATCGTTTTCGATTTCGAGGACGGTATAGCCGTTTTCCTCGTTGCGGTATACAATATTTTCGACGGCTCCTTCCAGCCGGAGCAATTGCTGTTTTTCCATAGTGACGTTCCTTTAAATTTGCTGCTTCCAGTATACTCCTTTTTCGGAAGGATAACAAGAAAAATTTACGGATACAGTGCGCGCATTAATTCTTCCTTTGTCATCAGCTTCAAAAAACCGTACTCGCGGCAAATCGTTTCGCAGATTTTACGCGTTTCGTCGTCCAGCTCCGCGTCCAGACAGACGGCGCAGGAACGGCAGCCCCTTCCCCATCTCAGCTTATTGGCGGCGCTTCGCAGGGCAAATTCGGCGCTGTCGGCGCTGTCAACCGGCGTGATTAACAGGACGGAACAGGCGGTTTTGTCCGTAAACAGCCGCAGGCTCAGCTCTCTGACGACCGCGCAGACGCCGATTGCCGCAAAAACGACCAGCAGCACAGCGGACAGTATGTTCATATAAATTCACCTCGGTACAGCTTATGAAAATTTTTATTTTGCGTGCATATCCGCAATACAATCGGGTATGCTAATCACAAATATTTCTTTCGAGGTGATAGCTCTGGACAACAGATACGCGAATCAGTGCATCGCCTGCACTGTATCAAGCTGCAAGTATCATAACGAACAGGCGGATTTCTGCTCGCTGGCAAAGATTACCGTCGGACTGCACGACAAACGGCCGGCGGAATATCCGTGCACGGACTGCCGCAGCTTTCAGCTGAAATCGGATTACGAGATGAAGGATTAGGGCATAAGCAAAGGGCGACCGGCGGTCGCCCTTTCAGTTTGTCGAAAAACTACCGTTTGTCTTTCGATGATGGT
>CAMVTS010000172.1 GCA_947170465.1 uncultured Clostridia bacterium | reverse complement strand
GCGAGGACGAAAACTGGCTGGAGTTTACGCTGGAAAACGAAACCGTCCGCGCAGAGGGTCACTGCTATCCGGTGGGAACCAAGCTGAGAATCACCCTGCCGCCGGAGGCATTATCCCTTGCCGGTGACGGCGATTTGCAGGACGTGTATATCGAGTCCGTCGTCTACAAGGGCGAGCACAACGAGATTATCCTTGAATCCGACGAACGCAAGTGGCTGATGCTCAGCGACACCGACGAGCAGGTTGCCACCTATGTGCCGCTGAACTTCGATTTTTCCAAGGCAGGCTTCGAGGTGTTGGAAGCCGCCGCGTCGGAGGGCTAGCCATGAAAAGCAAAAAGCTCGCCGTTCCCTATATGATATGGATGCTGGTGTTCACCATGATTCCGCTGGTGATGATTGGCTTCACCGCCTTCACCGACAACAGCGGTTCGTTTTCGCTTTCCGCCTTTGCGGACGCGTTCCAGTACACCCACGTTTTTCTCAAATCGCTGTGGATTGCGCTGATTTCCACGATTATCTGCCTGATTCTCGCCTATCCCCTCGCCTACATGATTTCGCAGATGAAAAAATCCACCCAGAACACCGTGATTATGCTGGTGATGATTCCGATGTGGATGAACTTCCTGCTGCGCATTTACGCCTGGGTGCTCCTGCTGCAAAGCGGCGGTCCGCTGGATACCCTGCTGTCGGCAATCGGTATTCACGGCAGCTACAACAATAACACCGTCGCCGTCATTGTCGGCATGGTGTATGAGTACATGCCTTTCATGCTGCTGCCGATTTACACCGTCATGGGCAAAATCGACGTCGGTCTGATTGAGGCGGCGCAGGACCTCGGCTCCAATAAAGCCGCCGTGTTCCGCAAGGTCATCTTTCCGCTGAGTATTCCGGGCATTATCTCCGGAATCACCATGGTATTCGTACCCACCGCCAGCACCTTCGTCGTCGCGCAGTACCTCGGCGGCACCGACGACATCATGATTGGCGACGTCATCGACAAAATTTTCTTTGCCAACAACCATACCGGCGCGGCGATTTCGCTGGTGCTGATGGTCTTTATTCTGATATTCCTCGTTCTGATGAACCTGTTTGGCGATGAGGAGGCGATTGCGTAATGAAAAAATCCGGCGTCCTCACCAAAATCTATATCGCCGCGATTATGGTGTTTATGTACGCACCGATTGCGGTACTGGTTTTCTATTCGTTCAACAAGAGCCGTTCGGCTGCCTGGGGCGGCTTCACCTTCAAATGGTATTTTGAGCTGTTCGAGAGCAAGAGCCTGATGAGCGCGCTCACCAATACGCTCCTGATCGCCGTGCTCGCGTCGCTGTTTGCCACGATTCTCGGCACTGCCGCCGCTATCGGCATCAGCAACTTCCGCGGCAAATCAAAGGCGCTGATTCAGAACGTCTCGAACATTCCCATCATCAGCCCGGATATTGTCATGGGCGTGTCGCTCATGCTGCTCTTTACCTTTCTGGGCGTGATATTCAACTTTGAAATGGGCTTTGGAACGGTGCTGCTCTCGCACATCTGCTTCTGCGTGCCGTTCGTGGTGCTCAACGTCATGCCGCGTATCCGGCGGATGGATCAGAGCCTGTACGACGCGGCGCTCGATTTGGGCTGCAATCCGTTTCAGGCGTTCTTCAAGGTGGTTATCCATGAGCTGATGCCCGGCATTATTTCCGGCATGCTCATCAGCTTCACCTATTCGATTGACGACTTCGTCATCACGCACTTTACCCAGGGCGCACGCTTTCAGAACCTCAGCACGGAAATCTACTCCATGCTGAGAAGAAAGTTTCCGCCGACTATCAACGCGCTGTCCACCCTGCTGTTTCTCGTGATTATCATTATCATGGTGCTGATTAATATCCATGACCGCCGCGAGGAAAAGCGCAGGGCGCAGAAATAAGTTCCCCCGTCACAAGGTGACATATTATAAATTTATAACTGGAGGATTGGGAAATGAAAAAAATCTTATGCGCGCTTCTCTGCGCTGTCATGCTCGGCTCGTTCGCCGCTTTCTTTGCGGGCTGCGGCAAGAGCGCCGGCGCCGGAGAGGTCAACGTGTTCTGCTGGGGCGATTATTTCGCCGAGGGTCAGGACGACTTGAGAAACGTACTCGAGGAATTTGAGAAGGAAACCGGCATCAAGGTCAACTACACCACCTACGAGACCAATGAGGATCTCTACAACATGCTCAAAAGCAGCAACGTCAGCTATGACGTTGTGGTGCCCTCGGAATATCTGATTTCCAAGCTGATTAAAGAGAACATGCTGCTGGAAATCAATTACGACAATATTCCGAACTACAAATATATCAACGACCGCTTTAAGCACCTTGACTGCGACCCTGACAGCAAGTACACCGTGATTTACCAGTGGGGTGTTACCGCCATGGTTTACGACAAAACCAAGGTCAAGAACAAGCCCAAGAACTGGGACGCGCTGTGGGATGAAAGCCTCAAGGGCGAAATCCTGATGATTAACAACAGCCGTGACGCCATGGCAATCGCCATGCAGCTCTGCGGCATTAACCCCTCCACCTGCACCAAGGCGGATATCGACAAGGCGGCTGCCAAGCTCCGCGAGCAGAAGCCGCTGCTGAAAAAATACGTGATGGATCAGGTGTTCACCGAGATGGAGACCGGTCAGTCCGCGATTGCTCCCTACTACGCCGGCGATATCGCCATGATGATGGAGGAGAATGAGAATCTGGACTACGTGCTTCCCGAGAACGGCTCCAACCTGTTCTATGACGCGATGTGTATTCCGACCTGCAGCAAGAACAAGGAGAACGCCGAGAAGTTCATCAACTTCATGCAAAAGCCCGACGTCGCGGCTGAAAACTGCAAGTATCTCCGCTACGGCTGCGCCAACGACGAGGCGGCAAAGCTGCTCGACGCGGACATCCGCGAGAGCGAGCTGACCTTCCCGCCGCAGGAGTACCTCGACAAGTGCTATGTATTCGCCAACCTCGACGATGAGGTTTACGAGTATATGCAGGAGCAGTTTGTCAAGATTCAGGCTGA
>CAMVTS010000171.1 GCA_947170465.1 uncultured Clostridia bacterium | reverse complement strand
AGACGATCGTGCGGCTTGAAAGCGAAACAACGTAGGTATCCTCGTTGCTCTGCTCAAAGAAGCGGCGCGCTACATACAGCTTGCGGTCAAAATCAATGCCGCGTTTCACACCCTCGGGACGGTTGATGAAGCACTGCTGAATGTTTGGCATACATTCGAGCGCCTTATCACCTAAAACCGCCGGATCTGACGGTACCTCGCGCCAACCAAGGACAGCCAGACCTTCTTTTTCGGCGATGATTTCAAACATTTTCTTCGCCTGATTGCGACGCAGCTCATTTTGCGGAAAGAAAAACATGCCGACGGCATAGTCGCGTTCTGAGAGAATGGGAATATCCTGCTGTTTTGCAATTTTAGAAAAGAATTTATGCGAAATCTGCAAGAGAATGCCCACGCCGTCTCCGGTTTTTCCTTCCGCGTCCTTACCGGCACGGTGCTCCAGCGTTTCTACAATTGTCAGCGCGTTTTCCACAGTGCTATGTGACTTCAAACCCCTGATATTTACTACCGCTCCTATACCACAGTTCTCATGTTCAAAGGACCGGGAATACAGTGAGTTATTCATCAGTTCTTTCCTGTCCCGGTTTTTTTCCGATAATGGCAGCATGGATAATCAATCCTTTCCGTCTACTACATTTTGCATTTTTGCAGTTTGAAACTTGCAAAATCAATCAACAAACGTATTATAGTACTGCGCAAATCAATTGTCAAGAGGTTTTTGCAATTATTTTTCTTGCAAAATTCATTTACACGGCAAAGAATTGTCATTTTTCCCATTTCTTTTTGTGCTATTTGCAAGATTTCAAAAAAAACTTGCAAATTCTATTGACAATTCTTTAACACTGCGCTATAATAACGCCAATGACACAGCAAAGGCGCTGATGGCACTCAAAAGCCACCGGCGCCTTTTGTTATGTCAATAACAGACAACAGGAGAGATTGCTATGACAAATGTACCTGAACGATTCGGAAGCAAAGTGTTTAACGACAAGGTTATGCGTGAAAGGCTTCCCGGAACCACCTATAAAGCGTTGAAAAAGACCATTGAAAACGGTGAACCGCTCGACAGCGGCGTTGCTAACGTCGTCGCAAACGCCATGAAGGATTGGGCGGTAGAACAGGGCTGCACGCACTTTACCCACTGGTTCCAGCCGATGACCGGCGTTACCGCTGAAAAGCACGACAGCTTTATTCAGCCGTGCGCCGACGGCGTAATTATGGAATTTTCGGGCAAGGAGCTGATCAAGGGCGAGCCCGACGCATCCTCATTCCCTTCCGGCGGCATCCGCGCCACCTTTGAGGCACGCGGCTATACCACATGGGATCCAACCTCGCCGGCTTTTGTCAAGGACGGCTCTCTGTATATTCCTACCGCATTCTGTTCCTATACGGGAGAAGTGCTCGACAAGAAAACACCCCTGCTGCGTTCAATGGAACGGCTCAGCGCGGAAGCGGTCAAGGTGCTTCATCTTTTCGGCAAAACCGACATCACCAGAGTGGCGACAACCGTCGGACCGGAACAGGAATACTTTTTGATTGACAAGGACTTATACGAGCAGCGCGTTGACCTCAAGCTCACCGGACGGACGCTCTTCGGTGCAAAGGCGCCAAAGGGTCAGGAGCTGGAGGATCACTATTTCGGCGCTATCAAGACACGCGTTGCCGCTTACATGAAGGAGCTCGACGAGGCATTGTGGGAGCTGGGTATCTTTGCCAAGACAAAGCACAATGAGGTCGCGCCTTCTCAGCATGAACTGGCGCCGGTTTTCACCACCTCTAACATCGCCACTGACCACAACGAATTGACGATGGAAATCATGCAGAAGGTCGCTGAACGGCATAACCTGGTATGTCTGCTGCACGAGAAGCCCTTCAAAGGTGTGAACGGAAGCGGCAAACACAACAACTGGTCGATTTCTACCAACACCGGCGAAAATCTGCTTTCTCCCGGAAAGCACCCGGAAAGCAACACGCAATTTCTGTTATTCCTTGCGGCGATTGTCAAGGCGGTGGATGAATACCAGGATTTGCTCCGTATCACCGTCGCTTCAGCGGGCAATGACCACCGTCTGGGCGCCAATGAAGCGCCGCCTGCCATCATTTCCATGTACCTCGGCGACGATCTGGACGCGCTGGTTCATTCTATCATCAACGGCGACAGCTATGAAAGTCACGGCAAAGAGCGTATGCACACCGGCGTTGATGTGCTGGCGGATTTCAAAAAGGATAATTCCGACCGCAACCGCACTTCTCCCTTTGCCTTCACCGGCAACAAGTTTGAATTTCGCGCGCTCGGTTCTTCGCTGAATATCGCCTGCCCCAACTATATGCTCAACACCATGGTTGCCGAGGAGCTTTCACAGTTTTATGACGTTCTCAGTGATGCCGCTGACGTGGAAACTGCCGCGAAGAAACTGATTAAGGATACGCTGACAGCGCATCAGCGCATTATCTTCAACGGCGACAACTATTCTGATGAATGGGTTGCTGAAGCGGAAAGACGCGGTCTGCTGAATCTGAAATCGCTGCCGGAAGCGCTCGCGCATTTCCTTGATAAAAAGAATATCGACCTGTTTGTCAAGCATAACATCTGCACGGAAGCGGAGCTGCGCGCGCGTTATGAGATTGACCTGGAAGCGTACTCCAAGCAGCTTAATATTGAAGCGCTGACCATGATTGATATGGCGCGGAAGGATATTCTGCCGGCAGTCACGGCGTTTGTGCGCGAACAGGTTGAGGCGGCGCTGGCAAAGAAGGCGCTGTCCGCCGCGATTCCGGTTGAAGCGGAAGAAAAACTGGCGGCAAGCCTCTCTGAAAAGCAGGTGCGCTTTGCAAGGCTGATTGAGGAACTGGCGGCAGAGACAGAAAAGGCGGCTGCAACGAAGGAGCCGCTCGAACAGGCATTTGCCTACCGCAATCATGTTTTTCCAAAAATGGAGGAGCTGCGTACCGTTGGCGACAGCATGGAGTCGCTGACCGCGGCGGAATACTGGCCTTATCCTTCCTACACCGATTTGCTTTTTGGTGTATAACACGCTATCATCCGA
>CAMVTS010000170.1 GCA_947170465.1 uncultured Clostridia bacterium | reverse complement strand
TGCTTTGCTGCGCCCTTTTTTGCAGAGGTTATCTTCTATGTCGTTTTCACACTATCCTCCTCAATATTTTATGGATTGAATGTAATCATTTCGGAATCAAAATCATTGGAGCGATCATCCCAGTTAAAAGCATGGATAGATAATTCAATTGTTTCAAATTCCTTAATTTCGTTTTTGTCCAAATCGCTCTGATAGAAAGTCAATTCATCGTTGGCGATTTTTCCGTTCTTGACCGTACATGAAAAAGTAGGCTCTATCATATAACCATTAACAGATGTGTCGCGCACTTGAAACTCGTAATCGTGACCGGAATTATTTTCAATACGAAGATTTACAGAATTTCGGTAAGAGCCGTATTCTACACCTGTACATGTGATTTTAACACCCAAATTGTTAAAAATGACTGTTTCTTTCTTGGCTTCTGTCGGTGGCACGGTTTCCTTCTCTGTAGGCTTCTCCGTCTTTTTCTCTGTGGGCGGTTCCGTGGGCTTCTTGGTTGTTGGCGCTGCGGTGGAAGGAGCGGTAGTTGTCTCCTCGTAAAGTTTAATGCTGTATATAGTTTGCTTCATTATATCTTCACATTGGTCTCTGTTATCATAATCACTTTTGACAATAAAGGTGTAATAATATCCTAAGTAAGCCAAAGTAGCAATATCATTATACTGAACGCTTTTGTCTTCACCAGTGTTAGTTCTCATAAAACGATGAACTTTAGCCGGAGTATTTTCAAAATCGTATGTTTTTTCGTCAATGAGTTTTCCAGAGTCTTTGGTCTTGCGGTACTCTTCAATAAGCGTTTCAACTTCTTGCTCAGATGAATAAGTCAAAGCGTAAACTGCAAAAGAAATTTTGGGATTATCTATGTGATACTCATAACCATTCTTTAATGTGCTTTCGGTTTCATTCCAATGACTGTTGTATTCATAGCTAATATCATGAAAATCGCGCTTTGAATCGGTGTAGTATGGCGTAAAGGCTGTAGATTGCTCTTGCGTTGATGATTCAGACGTTGGATTTGTTGCCGGCTGAGAAAGTAATGCACAAGTGCAGGCTGTGCATGTGCCGCCGAGCAAAAGCGTGATAACGCCCAAACCGATAATCAGCCAAATCCACCAATGCTTATACCATGCCTTCTTTGGCTGCTGTTGGACTTCGGTAGGGGACGGAGCTGCGTCGGGCGTTTGCTGCATGGGCGCTCCGCAGCCTTGGCAGAATTTACTGGTTTCGGTGTTTTCTAATCCACATTTTGGGCACTTCATCTTTATCCCCTCCTTATTGCAATTCCTTCATAATCTGTTTAACCAATCCCACAACTCTCACGCGTAAGACCTCAGAGCCTTCAAAACGGCGCGGCGGATAATAGGGATTGACGGAAATTAATTCTATCCAGTCTTTTCCATAGCGTATCTTTTTCACGACGGCTTCTTCACCGTCAATCAGTACCACGGCTATTTGCCCGTCGTCAACGCTTTCCTGCATTCTGATTAAAATCTTGCTTCCGTCGTCAATCAGCGGACTCATACTGTCGCCCGTCACGTTTACCCAAATGTATTTATTCTCCTCCAGCGTGTTGGCGATATAAGTCGGGATATAACCCACCGGAATATTTTCCGCAGGAGCGCCGAACCCGGCAGCAACAGAGCTATAAACGGGACGCATGAAAACCTTTTCACCCGGAAGCACGGTCAATGTGTCGGAAGGGCAAGGCTCTTCTTCCATAGGAACGTCGGCGCCCATCAGCCACGGAATAGAAACGTTCAACGCCTTGGCGATTAACTCAGTACGTCTTTGTTTTGGTTCATACATTCCTTTTTTATATTGGCTGAGTGTTGCTTCGTTGATATTAAGTTTTCTGGACAACTCTGCGGCACTGATTTGTCTGATAATTAGTGCTTGAGTAAATCGTTCTGCGAATGTTGCCATGCCAGTCACCTCTCTGTTCTGTTCTTATTATATTATATGATTTGCGAAAACGCAAGTATTTTTTTGAAATTTTATAAAAAACTTTGGAAAACCTATTGACTTTGGAAAACGCAAGTATTATAATTTAACTTACAAGGAGGGGGTGATACTATGAACGAGACAACGATAAAGGCGTATGATTATTCTGAACTTCTCGGAAGAATGAGAGCGCAAAAAATCACTCAAGAAGAGTTGGCAAGGCAGATTCATTTGAATCCGAGCACACTGAATCAAAAGCTGAATAATAAAAGTGAGTTTTCTCAGACAGAAATCAGAAGCATTCTCAAGGTTCTCGGTGTGCCCATTGAAAACGCTGTGCCTTATTTTTTTACAACATGACTTTGGAAAACGCAAGTTTCGCGTTGTAAGAACCACGCCGCTTGTCGGCAATATCTAACCCGTGACACAATGGGCGCGCCTCGCATTATGGACGCTGGTTGCGGCATTGACCGCGTAAAGCTAACCACCGGTGACTTGCCTGGTTAGTTTAACCAATGCTTAGTCAATCAAAAACCGCATAAACAAGCCGTTTTTTAACTTGCTGGTAACTTGCTGATTAACTAACCTTAACTAATCTATTTTTCAAACTGTACTTTGCATTTTTGACCGCAATAATTAAAACTATACTTACAATTATCGTTACCAAAACGCCCCGGAGCTGTCACGCTTCGGGGCTGTTGTTTTAGAGATAATGTGAAAAAACGTCACATATCAAAACAGACGTTTCAACATACGAAACACACATTTGACACAGTAACCTCAGTTTTAAGCATAGATAAGCCATAAAGAAAGGGTTCGAGCCCCGTCATCCGCTCCAAAAACAAAGACACCCACCGGGTGTCTTTTGTTTTTGGCGAAAAACTAGCGTTTGTCTTTCGATGATGGTAAAAATAATGCCATTTTGAAGCCTTCCCCCGAGGGGAAGGTGTCGCGGCACCAAACCACGCGTTGATTTTATTGCTATTGATGAGGTGCCGTGACGGATGAGGGCAAGCGAACCTGTCCTGCCGCAGATTGTCAGATATTAAGGGGGGCGTGTTCCGTTTCATCTTGTCATACTGCGTGTTCCTATTAGTATCAATCGTGATAT
>CAMVTS010000169.1 GCA_947170465.1 uncultured Clostridia bacterium | reverse complement strand
TACTACTTGACTTTTGTTTGCAGGTCTAAAAACGCTCCCCCGGAGCGTTTTTACCTCGCTTCGCTCGGCACGGTCGCTTCGATTCCCGCCGCTTTTTCTGTACAAAGCAAAAACACCCTCACGGGTGTTTTTGTTTGGCTGGGCTGGCGGGAATCGAACCCACGGATGACGGAGTCAAAGTCCGTTGCCTTACCGCTTGGCGACAGCCCATTATGTTTGATTAGAAAAGTAGCCGCCCAAGTCTCCTTGTGCGGCTATGGTGACCCATCGGAGATTCGAACTCCGGACACCTTGATTAAAAGTCAAGTGCTCTGCCAACTGAGCTAATGAGTCAAGTGGGGTGGGATACCGGATTCGAACCGGTGGTCTCCAGTGCCACAAACTGGCGCGTTAACCGACTACGCTAATCCCACCATATCCGGCGCCAAAAGTAGGTTTAACAAATGAATTGCCGTCTGCCTTGCTTGATTGGTTCAGTGCGAACAGAAACGTTTCATCTGCGCTCTCGCTAAAAACGTCACACCGTGACGTTTTCTTTACGCTCGCTTCGAGCCCTTTTGGCGCTGAGTCTGGCGCGCCAAAAGGGACTCGAACCCCTGACCTACTGCTTAGAAGGCAGTTGCTCTATCCAGCTGAGCTATTGGCGCGTGTCTGAATGAATCAGCCTTTATATTATACAGTTTTCGTTCCGTTTTGTCAATAGCTTTTCCAAATTTATTTTAACTGCCGTACTGCACCGCCAGCGATTTGTTGCGGAACTGTTTTTCGAACGTCACTTCACGCAGCACCACAAGAAAATCCGGCAGCTCATAGGGCTGGCTTTCCTTTAATAATTCAATCTCAATCAGCGCCGTCTTGTCCCAGAACGGAAAGACGTCCAGCTCAAAGTACTGGTTTTTCCACACAAAGCAGTAGCGGTCTTTGGAAATCGTGCCCTGACAATATTCTTTATTAGAAATATATCCTTCGTAGTCCTCCTTTGTGATGAACTCCTCGCGCTCAATGCGCTTGAGCTCGGAGAGCTTCTGCTTGCTCGTCTTGATAAAGACGTCCTCTCCCCTTTTGCGGACACGGAAGCGCCCTTCCTCCGGCGTTTCCAGATAGGTCTGCGACATCGGCACCTTCCGGCAGAACGGCAGCGCGTTCAGCTTTTCCAAATCGGGATAAAGAATCAGGAATTTGCGCTCGATTTCCAGCGGCTCCGGAATACCTGCGACCGCCAGCACCTCGTCAAGCAGCCTGCTGAGCTTTCCGGCAAAATCCGTGCTGTTATCAATCACGCGCAAATGCGGCGTTCCTGCCCATACCGCCAAGGTGCGCTTGTCGCGCTCTCTCGCCTGCTCAGGGGTTTCGTCGCGCTCCGCGTTATTGACATAATACGCCTCTGCGCCGTCGGCGGCAGTCACTAGATGAAACACCGCGTCATAGCGGCATAGAATCCGGTTCTCGGAGCCA
This sequence comes from uncultured Clostridia bacterium, assembly GCA_947170465.1. Taxonomy (GTDB): domain Bacteria; phylum Bacillota; class Clostridia; order Oscillospirales; family Acutalibacteraceae; genus Ruminococcoides. Next base: position 1,629 of record CAMVTS010000169.1, on the reverse strand, counting down.
TAAACGCGCGAATACCGCGCAAAATCCTCCGGCGCGACATACGCCTTGCTGTCCATCAATCCGCGGTCGCACAGCAAGACCGCTTTCTCCCCCTTTGCTTCGGCAAGCCGGCGCAGCGCGTCCTCCTCAGCCCTTATCTGGCAGTGAAATAACATGTGATGAAAGGCGAAGCTGCTCATATCGTCCGGCAGTTTGCTCTCACGAATCAGGCGTTTAACCATGGTCGCCGCTTCTTCAGCACAGGCGACAGCCACACCGCGTTCGGTCAGCGCCTCTTTCAGATAGCGCAGTGCGCTGGTTTTTCCGGCACAGGGACCTCCGGTGAGAACAATTTTGATGATTTCAGCCATGCATACCACGCCTTTCGGGAATTAATTTCATTATAAACCGGATAAATATGCTTATTATTCTAATTCGGAATTATAGCAAAGTTTTAGAGTGCTAAAATACAAAAGTGAAGTTAATCATCAGAAAGGAAGTAATCCAAATGGCAAAGCAAAATATTGACTGGTCAAATCTTGGATTTGGCTATATGAAAACGCCCCAGCGCTTTGTATCCAACTACAAGGACGGCAAGTGGGACGAGGGCGGTCTGACCGCCGACGACCAGGTGGTTATCAGCGAGTGCGCCGGCGTTCTGCAGTACGCGCAGACGGTCTTTGAGGGCTTGAAGGCGTACACCACCGCAGACGGCAGAACCGTCATGTTCCGTCCCGACCTCAACGCTTCCAGGCTCAGGAACAGCGCTGAGCGTCTGGAAATGCCGGTGTATCCCGAGGACAAGTTTATCGAGGCTGTCAAGGCGGTTGTTGCGGCAAACGCGGACTTTGTACCTCCCTACGGCTCCGGCGCTACCCTTTATCTGCGTCCCTATATGTTTGGTACAAATCCGGTTATCGGCGTAAAGCCGGCTGACGAATATCAGTTCCGTGTATTCTGCACGCCGGTTGGTCCCTATTTCAAGGGCGGTGCAAAGCCAATCACCATCAGAGTCACCGATTTTGACAGAGCGGCGCCTCACGGTACCGGTCATATCAAGGCTGGTCTGAATTACGCCATGAGCCTGCACGCGATTGTCACCGCGCACGAGGAAGGCTACGACGAGAACATGTACCTCGACGCGGCAACCCGTACCAAGGTGGAGGAAACCGGCGGCGCTAACTTCCTGTTCGTCACCAAGGACGGCAAGGTTGTCACCCCGAAATCAAGCAGTATTCTTCCCTCCATCACCAGACGTTCCCTGATGTACGTCGCCGAGCATTATCTCGGTCTTGAGGTCGAGGAACGGGAAGTATTCTTCGATGAGGTCAAGGACTTTGCGGAATGCGGTCTCTGCGGCACCGCGGCGGTTATCTCCCCTGTCGGAAAGATTGTCAACAAAGGCGAGGAAATCTGCTTCCCGAGCGGCATGGAGGAAATGGGTCCCGTCACCAAGAAGCTCTACGAAACGCTTCTCGGCATTCAGATGGGTACCATCGAAGCACCCGAGGGCTGGATTGTAGAAGTAAAATAATTCTTTATGAGAATGAAGGCGGCTGTTTCAGCCGCCTTTCAGTTTGTCGAAAAACGGCTGCTTGTTGTTTTTACAGGATAAAGTATGACAAAATCGTAGGGGCGCACCCGCGTGTG
>CAMVTS010000168.1 GCA_947170465.1 uncultured Clostridia bacterium | reverse complement strand
AAAATGAAACAACTGACAATTGAAGCGGCAACCGAAAATATTGAAAAAGTGACCGATTTTGTCCTCGCGGAGCTGGATAAGCGCGGCTGTCCCATGAAGGCGCAGACGCAGATTGCGATTGTCATCGACGAACTGTTCGGCAATATCGCGCGTTACGCCTACACGCCGGATATCGGCGACGCGACGGTGCAGCTTGAAATTGAGGAGGAGCCCCTGTCGGTGATTATCACCTTTATCGACAACGGCGTGCCCTTCAATCCGCTGGAGCAGAAAAATCCGGACGTGACTGCCTCCGCCGAGGAAAGAGGCATCGGCGGACTGGGCATTTATCTCGTCAAGAAAACCATGAATCTTGTTGAATATGAGTACCGTGACGGTCAGAACGTGCTGACGGTCAAAAAGAATTTCGAGGCAAATCAATGAAAAACAACGGACGCATCATCAGCAAATTATTCCGCAATTCCGTTATCAGCATTATCCTCGCCGCCATCGCGACCATGCTCGGCGTGGTGATTGACGGCATTGTTATCGGCAGATTTCTCGGCCCCGACAGCATGGCTGCCTACGGACTGGTCACGCCGATTATCAACCTGGCGACCGCGTTCAGCGGTATTCTGGCTACAGGCGCACAGATTATCTGCGCGCAGCACCTCGGCGCCGGCAATGCCGGCAGAGCGCGCAAGGCGTTCTCGATGTGCATGATTGTCACCGTTGTGATATCGGTGATTATGATGGCGGTCGTGCTGATTTTCCGCACAGATATCGCCGTTTTGCTCGGCGCAAGAGGAAAATCCGCGCATTTGCTCACGCCGACCTCCGATTACCTGCTGGGTATGGTATTCTCCTTCCCGTCGGTGCTTTTTCTGTTTGAGTTCAACTCCCTCATGCGCCTCGACGGCGACGCAAACCGCGTTATTGTCGCGGTAGTCGTCATGACGGTGCTCGATATCGCCGGCGATTTGGTCAACGCCCTCGTCATTCACGGCGGCATGCTCGGCATGGGACTCACCACCTCCCTGAGCTATTTTGCGGCGCTCGTGATTATGCTGCTGCACTTTTTGAAGAAGGACATCATCTTCAAATTCAGCTTCAAGGGCTTGCGGCTCAAGGATTTGGCGGATATCTTCACCACCGGCTCCTCGTCGGCAATCGGCTCCGCCTCCTCCATGCTGCGCAACACCGTGCTCAACCAGATTATGGTCGCGTCGCTCTTTTCCAGTACGGCGGTCGCCGCGCTGGGCGTTGTCAACACGGTCTTTAACTTCACCTCGTCCACCATGCTCGGCGTTTCCATGACGACCGCCATGATTGCCGGTATGATTCTCGGCGAACAGGACAGAACCGCCGCCGAAGCGCTGATAAAGGTCACGGTACGAACGACGCTCGTGGTCGGCGGCATCCTCAGCGCGATACTGTTGGTTTTTGCAGGTCCCATTGCCGGCGTGTTCGGCTCAAAGGACGGTGCGCAGATGGTCGCCATGGCGGAAAAAGGTCTGCGAATTTACGCGCTGAGTATTATCTTCTACGGCTTGAACGTCGCCTTCATCAATTATACGCAGGGTATGCGGCGCATGGTGCTGTCGGATATCGTCTGCTTCCTCGTCAACTTCCCCTTCATCGTGCTTCCGGCGCTGGCGCTCTTCGGCGTGCTGGACGCTGACGCGGTGTGGTGGTCGTTTATCATCGGCGAGTCGCTCAACCTGCTGCTGATTATCATCATGGCGGCGGTCAAAAAGCACGGCTTCCCTTTCCGCGCGAGGGATTTCCTGTTTTTGAAGGAGCCCTTCGGCGTATCGCCCGAAAACGTGCTGGACTTCTCCATTGAAAAGCAGGAGGACGTGATTCCGGCTTCTGAGGCGGTAGCGGCTTTCTGTGAGGAGAAAAACGGCACGGATAAGGAGTGTATGATGCTCTCGCTCTTTGTCGAGGAGCTCGCCAACAACATCGTGCAGTACGGCTTCACCGGCAAAAAGAGCCACAGCATTGACGTGCGCGTGATTCGCCTTGACGACGGATGGACGCTGCGTATGCGCGACAACTGCCGAAAGTTTGACCCCACCGAATGGCTGAAGCTGCACGACAGTGAGGACAAAACCAAGAACATCGGCATCCGTATGGTGTGCGGTATGGCGAAATCCGTCAAGTACCTGAGCACCATGGATTTGAATAATATTTTGATTACGATATAAATTTTGTAGGGTTCGGTCAGCTTTGCATGGGTGTTGTTACCCAAATCAGAGATTTGGACAACACCTCAAAGACCGACCCCTACAGAGGAAAAATCCACCACCAACTCTGTTCAAAAAAACATTCTATATTTAAAGGAGACTGAAAACTATGACTATCAAAAGAAAACAAAACGGAACCACACTGAATGTTACCGTCGCCGGACGTATCGACACGTCTACCGCCCCTGACTTTGAAGCAGGCGTCAAGCCGTATCTCGACGGCGTAGAAGCGCTGGTTATCGACTTTGCGGAGGTCAACTATGTATCTTCCGCCGGTCTGCGCGTCCTGCTCTCCCTGCACAAGCTGATGATGGCGAAGGGCAGCATGAAGCTTGTCAACGTCAACGAAGCTGTCAACGACGTTTTCGAAGTCACCGGCTTTGATGAAATTCTGGACTTTGAGGTAGTAAAATGAGCAAAACCATTATCGACTGTTTAGAACAGTTTACCGCAGAAACCCCCAATAGTGCCATTCTCTTTGACGAAGCGCACGCCAAAGGCATTACCTACGCGCAGCTCGACGAAATGAGCGGAAGAATCTACGCTTATCTCAAAAATCAGGGTATCGGCAAAGAGGACTTTGTCCTGCTGAACCTGCCGCGCGGCATTATGCCGGTTATCGCGATGATTGGCGTATGGAAGGCAGGCGCCGCGTGGGCGCTGGTTGAGGACACCTACGCGCCGGAGCGTATTGACTATATCCGCAAGGACTGCGGCTGCAAGCTGGAAATTTCCGCTGAGAACTGGGAAGCCATCATGAACACCGACGCGCTCTCCGGACACGAGCAGACCGACGACCACGACGCGGCTTACGCGATTTACACCTCCGGCACCACCGGCAACCCCAAGGGCGTGCTGCA
>CAMVTS010000167.1 GCA_947170465.1 uncultured Clostridia bacterium | reverse complement strand
TGCTGCGCCCTTTTTTGCAGAGGTTATCTTCTATGTCGTTTTCACACTAGCCTCCGCTGTTTGCCGTTAATTGTTCGGAATAAACGGCAACTCATATTCATCAAAGGTTATAGTCTTGCCGATAGCATACGGATCGTTAAATTCAGCTAAATACATTTGAATTTTTGTCGCGTCGGTTATGTCTAAACCGTTGTTGTCAACGTCTCCGTTTCGCTTGACAATGCCGTTGGAATCCTTCTCCAAATCAGCCAACACTCTTTGAATCCTTGTGACGTCACTGATTGTCACGAAGCTATCGCCGTCAGCGTCGCCACGCATGTAGGTAATTTTGGCGGCAGAGACCGAAACAGCACTCACGGATATAATTATACAAATGAGGGCTAAAATACTAACACAAATCTTTTTCATGTTTTCACTTCCTTATAATACAAAATCATCGTCATAGTCACTTGGCAGACGTTTTTGCTTATTCTTATTTGTTTTCTTTTTGTTTTGCTTTTTTGCGCTGCTTTCAGAGGTTGAAAAGACCAAATCGTCGTCATGCGGCGGCTGATTCATCAAATCATCGAGGTCTTCACGCGCCTGAACCGGCAGCATAAAGTTGACCGCGATACTGACAAAGCCTATGCAGTACAAAAATCTGCTTATTAATGTAAACTTTCTGCTCAAATCAATGTTCATGCGGTACTTCATCAGCAACACGCACTCCATCACCAGACAGGCAGCATACAGCAGAATCACGAAGGTCATCAGAAAAATGACTAATCCCCGTTTGGAATTGAGCTTTGGGCTGTGCCGGAAAAACACATAATATACCAGCAAAAGCAGTTCCGCCAACTGCGCGAAAACATATATCGCGCAATTCAGCACCGACGGCATAACGGCAAAGTCCAGCCTGCCGAAAATTACGCCCGCGTTAAACAGCTTGATGATAAAATTCAGCGCCAAACCGCCAATCATCAGCACGGTACGCAATATTCCGAAAGCCGGCTTGGGAATCATAGTAGAAACCGCCGCGAAAGCGAGACAGAGGAAAGAGATGATACCGAGCAGTCTGCCGGGGCGGGCTTCGGTGATTTGGGTAAACAGATAGATATGGTACGCGCTGAACAGCAGAAAAGCCGCCGCCGTCACGATATTGATAAACGTTCTGATTTTGTTGATTTTCAAATATGATTCGTTCACGGTTCTTCCTTCTTTTTGAAGTTTTTAATTTTTTTATATTCTGTCAAAATCCCTCTTGGGTGGGTGATTGCTCCCTTAATGGGGCGGTAAATAAACAAAATGGGATAAAGCGCCTTGTGTTTGGCGAAAAACGGATAATTCTTTTCCAGCGCTTTACCGGATATAAATACACGGCTTTTCAGGAAGCGGCGTTTGGATTCCTTGCTGTCGTCGCCGCCGAGGTTGTTAGCCATTTGGTTGTATTCCTGATTTTCGTAGGTTCCGGCGTTGCCGGAGGAAATATAGTAGTCGAGGTCGCTTTGCTCGTATTTATCGAGTGTGCCGCCGGTGAATACCTTTTGCGATAAGCGGCGTATTTTTTCTTCAAAGTCAGCGATTTCCAGCTTGGCAAGCTCCGCGTTAAGATAGTCACGGTTCAAATCGGGGTGTGCGCGGAGAAACACATACACATCGAGCAGCGAGCGCAAGCCCGAACCTGCGCGAATGTAGTGCTTGTAGGTGTGAGTGAGAATATACAGATAAAAGTCCTCGTCCGTCATTTTGCGGCAGTAAGCCGCGCCGTTCACCGGCAGGAGCTTTTCCTGTATGTCCTTAAAATAGTCATAATACTGCGGAAAATGATTTGCAGGAAACAGGGTGCGGTGCATTTCAAATTCGAGCGTAGGCGGCTTGGAGTAGGTGTCGTGGTTGTATTGCGCATACAATTCGCAGGTATAGCCCAAGCTCTCCATAATCTGCCTGATTTCCGCCATTTTGGAGCCGTCGCACAGAATATCGTTGTCGGTCATTTGGCGCATAGCGGCTTTGGGGTACAGGTCTTTGAGCAAAATACCCTTTAGCGGCAGATACCAGATTTTCGCCTTTTCCAATTCCTGTGCAATCGCCATGCGTTCCACTTCAAAAAGCGCCAGCTTGCGGATTGCCTTTTTCTTGGCTTGGTCGAAGGCACGCGGCAATGTGATGACCTGTTCTAGCGCAAAGGCGACGGCGGCGGTGAGCATGTGCTCCTGCGACAAGCGAAAAACCTCCGCCAAATCCATATTGACAACGCGCTCTTTGTCGGGCGTTTCTTCATTGACGGAGCAGGACACAAGATACAGCACGTCCTTGGCAATCCTTGCGTTGCGTTCCGTCAGCGTTTCCACCGGATAGGTTTTGCCGTTACGGACAATGCCGGTGAGCACGCCGATGATGTGTTTGTCGGTGATTCCTTTTTCAATAAAGGTGCGGTTGTCGCCCTTCATGGAATACTTGCCTTTTTTGATTTCGACAATGCGGTGCAGCACATACTGTCCGCTGTCGCGCTTGTAGAGCGGCACGTCGCCAACCTTCAGCGGTTCCCTGACAGCTTCAATAATCAGTAAATCGCGCGCGCGGATAATGGGGAACATACTGTCTCCCTCGTTGGTATAAACCAATTTGCCCTGCCCGGCGATAATGTCCTCAAACTTTTTATTCATCAATCGCGCCTATCTCTTTCAGCTTTTTGACCGCTTCGGCAACGTCGGCTTTGATAACCTCTCTGTCGCCGTCAAAGCGTGCGCAGAGGGTATCGACAATTTCTTCCTCGGTGGTGTCCTGTTTCAGACAATCCGCTATGACAGCGAGGGTTTTGTTGCCCTGAATCAAGCCGTGAAAATCCGCGCCTGCGGTGGGGACGATTACCGTCTGACCGTCCATATTGTGCTGAACAAAAGTATCTTTCAATTTCATATTCAATTCCTTATAAACGGTGCCGCCGTTTTAAGTGAAGCACCTAAAACGGCGGTCTTATTATGCGCTTACGCGCTGATTAATTTGTGTGAGTCGTCATCACATTCCGTTTGGCGCGAAGAAGCCATCTTCATACGGATTCCAATCCCAAGAAGGATCGCCGCCACCGCCGCCGGGGCCAATGCCCGAGGTGGTGATAACGTCCTCCACGTCAAATTCGGTTACGTCCATCAAAAGACGCTCATAAG
>CAMVTS010000166.1 GCA_947170465.1 uncultured Clostridia bacterium | reverse complement strand
GTTTTCCTCGCTTTCTTTTCCAATATAGTGAATGCACAGCATGGTCAAATCGTCAAACTGCGGATGGTCCTGCACAAAGTCCGCAACGCTCTTGGTGACCACGTTGAGCAACTCTTCGGGATTGTCGTCCTTGTGAGAGTTCAGCGCCTCCAGAAAACGGTCGTAGCCGTACTGCACTTCGCCCTCCGCCTCCGCTTCGGGAACGCCGTCGGTGTAGACAAAGAGCTTCGAGCCGGGCAGAAGCGTCATTTCCGTCTCGCGGTATTTCAGTCCCTTCATGCCGCCGACGACAAAGCTGTGTTTGCTTTTAAGTATTTCAAAATCGCCGTCCGGCGCTTTGAGCACCGGATATTCATGACCGGCGTTGGCGGAGACCAGCTGTCCGGTCGTCAAGTCCAGAATGCCCAGCCAGACGGTGACAAACATCTCCTCGCGGTTGTTCTCGCAAATCTGATTGTTGACGATTCTGAGCACCTCGCCGGGGCTTTTGCCGGTCATCACGCTGTTTTTGATGAGAATCTTGCTCGACATCATGAACAGTGCCGCCGGAATGCCCTTGCCGGAAACGTCGGCAATCACCAGCGCAAGGCGGTTGTCGTCCACCATGAAGAAATCGTAGAAGTCGCCGCCGACCTCCTTTGCCGGATCCATGGAGGCGTAGAGGTCAAACTCCGTCCGTTCCGGCATAAAGGGGAAGGTGTTCGGCAGCATATCCGCCTGAATCCGTGTGGCGACGCCGAGCTCGGTTTCCGTGGCGGAAATCGTCTTTTCGCGTTCGGCGAAGAGCACGCCGTAAATCAGCACCACCGACACCAGCATGGCGGCGTACTGGGTGGAAAGTCCGAAGGTCACGCCGGTCAGAATCTGGTTGACCAGCGGAATCGCGGCAAAGGAGCCGGCAACCCAGCGATCCATGCGCGGCGCCTTGGAAAATAGTAATTCTAATATGACAATAAAAAGTGCCATGCAGAGGTAAATCTGACTCAGAAACCACTTCTCGCCTCTGGCGTATACGCCGGCTTCGTTGACGCTGAAATACAGCGGATAGAAGAAGTTCACCGCGCAGAGCAGAAGCGACGGAATAAAGAGCACGTTGAGCACGCTGTCCGCCACCTTCATGAGGTGGTTGTCCATCTTGAGCGCCCGGCGGATGTAGCGCCAGAACTGATTAATCAGCACGACGCCGTTCATATAGAAAAGGACGTTGACAATCAGGTTGACAACACGCAGATAGGCAATGCCCTGCACCAGCCACGACATCTCGTCGAGAAAGAGCGCGGCGGAAATCGTTGTCAGCATGGTGACGAACGCCTTTGCCTGGTCGTTGTTGCTGCGGCGGCTGAGCAGACAGCTGAAGCAGAGCATCACGCAGATAGCCATACAAAAAATATCCGCACCGATGCTGAACGTCCACGTCGGCTCCATACGTCCAAAGCCGCGCATAATCAGCAGCGCGACAGCCGTGATTAACAGACCGCATGAAAAGGCAAAGCTCGCCGGAATCCGCCAGCTTATATCATCCATTTTGTTCGGAATGAATTTTGCGTATTTCATAGGTTACCCTCTATTTTCGGTTGACTTTTTTGGGGTTAGCGATTACAATTTGAATAGAGCAACACATTTTTGAAAGGAATGATACCATGCCGCTGAGCAATCTCCGCAAAGGAATGACAAAAGTCATCGTCGGTCAGGTCATCGACCTCATTGCCACCCTGCTGACCTCTCTCGTTGGCGCGTTATTTTACGAAAATATAGAAAGAATAAACAGCGAAATGATCGTCACGGAAACGGGGGATATCCTGAATATTCTGGCAATTTCCGGTCTGTCTGTTCTCTCGCTGCTGCTGTCTGTCGCGGCGGCGGTGATGTATATCATCGGTCTGCGCCAGGCAGGAAAGGAAGAAATCATCTTCCGCGTGTCGCTGATATGCTTCTGCGTCTGCCTGCCGCTGAAAATCGTGGTCATGTATTTTATCCACATGCAATCCTCGTGGTATTACCTTGCGGATACCATCTCCACGCTGATTTACATGATGGCGGTGCTGTATCTGATTCAGGGCGTCCGCAGGACGGCTGACCGTCTGGACGACAAAAAGGCCGGGAAACGAAGCGATATTCTCTTCCGTATCATGACGACTATCTGCGTGACCGAGGCGTTCGCGGAAATCGCCGTCATCATCGTTTCCGACACACCGGCGGCGGTGGTTTCGCCGGCAATTTCTCTTCTCGCAAGCATTCTGTCCATTGTTCAGTACATTGTTATGCTGGTTTTCCTCGGCTACGTCATGCGCATGCTCAAAAAAGAGCAGGTTTTATCAGATAAAACAGATGATTCGGAAATACTGTCCGAAAAATAATTATGTTGCCCTTATTTTTTCATTATACCATACAAAGGGCAAAATTACAACTCTATTATTGAAAGAAAACATAAGAATTTACAGGGGGATACGGCAGTTGATTAACGGCGACGATTTCGGTATGACGGAAAGCTGTACAAAAGCTATTTGTCTGGCGCTGCAAAAGGGATTGATAACCCACACCACCATGCTTGCGAACGGCGGCTTTTATGAGCAGGCGGTTGTTCTGGCAAAAGAGCAGGGCTTTGTGCAGAAAATCGGCTGGCACATCAACCTCACCGAAGGAAAGCCGCTGACAGAAACCATGGCGCACTGTCCGCTGTTTGTCCGCGGCAATCAGTTCCATAAGGAATACCTCAAAAAAACGGTACCGCTCACGCCTGACGAGCAAAACGCCGTCGTTACCGAATTGACGGCGCAGGCAAACCGGCTGAGAGAGAGCGGTATTCCGTTCCGGCATGCCGACTCCCACCACTATCTCCACACCTATGAATTTATCGCGCCGCTTGTCGCGCAGGTGTGCAAGACCTTTGGCGTGGTGCAGATTCGCCTCAACCGTACCGTAAAGCCAACCGTCACCGAGGGCAGAATCGACAATGCCTACTGGCGCGAACAGGGCTTTGTGACAACAAGACAGTTCGGCAGACCGTCTGACTTCCCCGGCGGCATTTATCCCGTAGACGCCGAGATATTGGTTCATCCGGATTTTGACAAGGACGGCAGGCTAATCGACCGCAGGGGAACAGAAAACGGCGTGCCCTGTGGTACGCCGCTGGGGCAGAGTGTGTATTGA
>CAMVTS010000165.1 GCA_947170465.1 uncultured Clostridia bacterium | reverse complement strand
GGCAGTGTAATGTCGGAGCCGTTCTTTTAACTGCAATTAGCTATTGCGTTTAGAGCGCATTTATGTTATAATACAGTTAGCGAGCGCTAACCGATAGACAGGAGGGGGTTGAATTGAGCAAAAAGCTGACAATACAAAAAGGAACGGAGATCTTTCAGACTCTAAACAAAGTTGTTGATCGCTTGTGTGATACCATTCGCAGTATTTCCGCTGAAACCATTATAAGCATTACCGCCAGAGATTGGATTGTTAAAGCGTTTAATTGATACTTAGTATAAAATTCGTCATATTTTTCGAAAAATGACCATGATTTGTCCCCCAATTGTCCCCCAACGTGTGTTATAATAACGATAAAATAGAGAAAACATACTTTTACGGAGGTATCGATCATGAAAAAATTTCTAACAATCATCACATCAGCGCTGCTTTGTGTGACGATGCTGATTCTCGGTCCCGCTCAGGTTGTCGCGTCCGCGGCTGATAAAGCGGAGAAGTATATCAGCGAGGTCAAGGTCGGCATGGGTACGGACTCTGCCGCGGCTGCAAAGGAGCTTTTGGAAGAGGGCTACACCATCCTGGCGGATGACAAGGGCAATTACGCCGACCTCAACAAGGACGCCGGCTCAAAAAGTGCTCTTGCCCCGACGCCCCGACAGAAGGTTGTCTATCTGGGCTACAAGACTACCGGCGAGGCGAGTGACGCGATCACCGACCTTGCGGTAATGAAAATGAATGGTGGTTACAGCTACAGCGACTATGAGCAGCTGATGCAGGATCATATGAACGTCGAGATCAAGCCATTTGTCGATCGCTTCATCGCAACGCTGACAGAATACCGCGAGAACCTCGAGAAGCCGAAGGATTCCCTTAACTACAAGCGCGCGAATTATTACAGATCGCTTCTCAACAAGCTGACCGACGACGATACGGGCGGCAAGCCGCTGGGCGATCTGTTGGTGAATGAAACGAAATACGAGATGGGCGACGACGCCTACAACAAGCTCTCCGATGAAGAAAAGAAGAATCATTGTGATATCCTTACGCTGCTCATGCAGGGCAAGGGTCAGGCGATTCAACTGATGGAGACCGAGCTGACAAAAGCCTCGGACTCCTCGGATAACACATGGCTCGACCGCTTTTTGAAAACCGATCTCGATAAGCTGACCGAGACTGTCAAAAAGGAAAACCCCGGCTTCACCCCCTCTGAGATCAATAAGGAGCTGGACAAGGAATACTACGACGCCGCAAAGAAGATCCGTGAAAAGTGGTCGTCCTTCAGAGAGATTCTTATCAATACCGAAAACGATGTTGAGATTGCTGAGAGCGCCCTTGATATGGATGAGGATTTTGAAACGATCCAAAACAAAGTGGATAATCTGGATTCAAAATCCTCCAAAGATGAGATGGGAGAAGCCATCGCTGATATGATGGGAGCCCAGACGAAAAACGTCGAGAGCAGCATCGCGGCTGAGAATGTCGTTGTCAAAGCCGTTCTTGAAGCCACCAATTACGGCAACGGTAAGCTGCTGGACTTTTTTACAAAAGACATGACTGAGTTTGCGAGCGAGAAGGGAATCCGCAAGCTGTATCCGATCGTCGACGCGCTCTCTGCCGGTCAGATCGCCGGTCTTGACTTTCTTTCTCTCTCAGAGATGATCTCGATGGCGATCACTAATGAAAAAGGCTTTGACAGCGCGAGCCTTGATCATATTGAGCCGGCGTCCGTTTTTCAGGACGTTAACCGTGAGATCTACGAACCGGGCGGCGTCGCGATCACGAAGGAAGCAACGCGTAAGCAGGCAAGCCTCAATCAGCCGAGCACGACCTTTGGACTGAGCATTCTCGGTAAGGTTCTTATCAGCTGTACCGCGGCGTGTGCACTTGCTTCGATCGTCTCCGGATGCGCATCCTCGGCCTATAAAGGAGTTATTGCCGATTACAGCGATAAGGTTAATTATATGGAAGCAGCAATCAATGAAAATCAAGCTAGGCTCGATGAGATGACTCGAAGATCAAACAATTATTTCAGCCAAAACCCTAACCTGGATAAACCGATAAATATAAACCGGCTCTACCAAGACAATCAGAATTTTTTTGACAGCAATCAGGGAGATGCTGAGTTGGCAGAGTCTATTGAAAAAGCAAAAGACGAATTGGCAGCGGCAAAAAAGGAATATGCCGAAGTGGAAGCAAAGTACGGCGCAAAATCTACATTCTGCCATAAACTTGCCGTAGGATTTGCTGTTGTTATGGCAATCCTCGCCGTAGCTTCTATCGTTACGACGATTGCCGATGCGATCGCGTACTATCGAGTGGATTTCGCACCGATCCCTAAATACATGGTTGAGTCAACCGATATCTCCACTGAAAAAGTGATTGACGGCAAGACTTATACGATAATGAAAAAGAACGAGACCGCCTATTATAAGGTCGTACCCTGTAACAGAACCGACGGCGGCAACGAACGCGAGAAAAAGAACTACAAGGTGCTCCTTGATCGTAACGACCTCAACGGTGATGTTGCGCAGCAATGGCTGGCGCTCTACAGCGTCAAGTACAAGAACAGCACGCCGATCCTCACCGATTCACTGAAGGTGAAGATGGGCGACGGTCTCGCTCCCGAGGGTTACTCCACGGGTATCCATATGTTCGGCGACTCCGCAGCCCAGAATCTTACCAGTACTGATTTTTGCTACAATGACCCCTACAAGGGTACCTATGTATACTTTAAGCGCGATGCTGCTGCAGGTACATCGGCGGTGGCTTCGATCTTTTCCTCGGGTCCCGTATGGATCAGCGGGATCATCGGACTGATCGTCGGAGTCGGCATCACGCTGCTTATTGTGAAAGGCGCGGAAAAAAGAAAAAAGAAGAAAACCTCACAGGTATAAAGTATAACGGCCGACGGACATACAAACGCGTATGTCCGTCGGTCAGTCTGTTGAAAAGTATTCCCTTGAGAAGGCGGCGCTGAAGCTCCGGATGGCACGATGAGGGGCTGTCGCTTTGATCAACGCGACAGCTCTTTTTTGTTCCGGTAACGCGATTCGAGTATAATTGAACCGACTCGCCGCTCCTTGCCTAAATATTCTGTCTTTTGTTTTCTGCTTTTTCAAAGAAATCCATGATTTGTCCCCCTTTTGTCCCCAAACGTATGTTATGA
>CAMVTS010000164.1 GCA_947170465.1 uncultured Clostridia bacterium | reverse complement strand
CGCGCCCCCGAGGGCTGCCAGCCGCCCGAACGCCCGACGCGGGCAAGGGCCAGCCGCCTGAACGCCCCAAACCGCCCCGATTCGGGCAAGGGCGCGCCAAGCCGCTGAACGCCAAGCCGTTACCGCCCGAACGCCCCCGAACCGCCCCGATTCGGGTAAGGGCGCGCGCTGCCGCCTGACTGCCGCCTGACAGCTGCCGCGATGCCCTGAACCGCGACACGGGCAGCGACACGGGCAGCGACACAATCAGCGACACACCTCAAAGCCGATACACAAAGGGCTCGCAAGCCATCCGCGACACAGACCGCGACACGGAACGCGACACGGAACGCGGCACACTATTCAAATAATAAAAATAATAATATCCTGAACTGCGCGCCCGAATGAGCCCGCGCACACGCGTATGCGCACACACGCACGCACGCAACCGCCCCAAACCCGCTCCGCGGCAAAGCCGCTCCGCGGCAACCGCGAACAACACTATCCAGGACCACCTGGGCATCAGGCTTCAGCGGGCAGGCTGGCGGTGGTCAATTGTTGGCGCTTGTTGCAAAAAAGTAGCGAAAAGTTTGGAAGTTATCGGGAAAATGCTTATCTTTGCTGCCGAATTAAAAACAAAGCTTATGGAAGAAACAAAAGTAACTATGAAGCCCAACGGGCTGGAGATGGACATCAACAAACAAGAGTTTGCTCTTGCCCTGAAGACTTGGAGACTCCGTCAGGAACTCACTCAAAAACAAGTCGGAGAAATGTGGGGATGCTCCCGATGGACAATCATGAGAGCCGAAGCGGGTAAAGATATCACCTGGGAGATGGCTTACAGGATGTTTGCAAAACTATCTCATGAACTTAGAAAGGAGGCCGACCATGGATAAGAAGTATTTAGATCTTCTGGACTCTATTCAGGCAGCCGCAAACCTTGCTCTTGCGATTACGATGTATTGCACTGATGAGAAAAAGAAGGAGATAGCTGACCGTTACATCGAAGATCTGCAAAAAGAAATTTGGCGTACACGGGTAGCGCTTAGTGAGGTTTTAAAATTGCAACAGAATGAGGTACACGACAGTTATAGATATCCGAGAGTTCCCGCAGATCTACCGAAATAATAATGCGAAGCTCGTTTATCTTCACCTTGTACTGATATCGGGATATCACGATGAAGATCGTGACCAAACCCCGATATCGATCAGACAAATCTGCTATGATACCGGACTGTCACTTTCAGCAGTCCGGCATTCTCTTAAAGTCTTAATTTCTGCCGGTCTCTTATCTCGATCTGGAATTACCTGGACCGTCAAAAAGTTTGTCCTAGATAAACCAATTTCACCGAGAATCAGAAGCGAAAAGAAGCGCACAGCCGCGGAAAATCTTGAGCGTGAAAGAATCATCAAGGAAGAACAAAGCCAGCGGGAGAAAGAAGAAAAACGAAAGTACCAGGAAGAAATTAAGGCTGGAAAGAATCCACTCAAAGAAATGGTTAAAGACCTGATGGCCCGAGCAGAGAACGGCGACCAGGAAGCAGCCGAAAACCTCAAGAGATACAAATCAATAGTTGAACAAATCAAACAAGAAAGACAATGAAAAGAGACACTCAAAAACCAATCTTATTTAAGTCGGAGCCTGAAGTTTTTGCGCAGATTGAATTACTTAAAGAGCAGCGTCCAGCGCTCAATAGAAACAAGATGATCAATGACGCGATGACACTTTACATCAAGCTAATTAAGACACTGGGACAAATGGAACTCTTGGACGTAATCTCATACAATCAAGACAGTCTCCAGCGCTTTCTTTTCAAGCAGTGCAGAGACATTCAAAGAGAGTGGAAACGTATATACTAAAACACTAAAAACGTATATACAATGAATGCAAAAGAATTCTTCTACCTCGTCGCTGAAATGCGCAGCGCTCAAAAGTCATACTTTGAAACGAGAGATACCAAGGTATTCAGGGCTGCCCGTGCGCTGGAGAATGAGGTAGACCGAGAAATAAGGAGGGTCCGCCAAATCATCAACGATTCAGCGAACCCACAAAAAGACTGATATAATCTCAAATTACGAGTATGGACAAATCATCCCTCACCTCCTTCGAGAATGAGGTCAGAGTCACCGATTGACACTGTACCGGCTTTCCAAGCGTCCAGCAGATAATCGGAAGCAATACCGAACATATTGTTAGCGTTTGTACCGTAGTTGACATACAAATAGGATTCGGAACGAAGGTCCATGTCCCGACGTGAACGGATAACACCGATACCACCCGTACCCGTATATCCAACACCGCTCTGCACCAGTCCAGATATCGATATATCTGCACCTGGGCTAATATTGCTGATTTCGTTTGTAGAACGAACGTTTCCACCCGTTTCAATTTCGAAAAGTTGACCCATATTTGTCAACACATCCGTTACTCCGGTAACGTCCTTGGCGATAAATCGCACGTAACCGAAATCGCAGTACTGTTGAGATGCGAGAACGTCGTCCCATTGACTCGATTCGTACGCAACCTTTTCGTTTACCATGAACAAAACTACCGTGTAAATGTCGCCTGGAATCAAGCCGATTCGGGTGGCGTATGCACTGACTGTCTCATCGCTATCTTTCAAAGGCATATGAAAGGCGTTATCTTCACGGGTGAAAAGATTCTGCTGATAAGTGCCTTTTGAAATGATATACGAGTTAGGAACCGGCGCTGAAACACCAGGAGCCACGACGCGACCTAATTGGTTGTTTGTTGTGATTGGTGTGTTAATGTCGGCAGCGATAGTATCACGCAACAGTTTGGCGTTGCGTTTCAGGAACTCACGCTGATTTTGCGCACCGACGGAGTAACCCTGAAACGAATGGTCAAAAATTGCCTTGCCCGCAGTGTATGCCTGAACGATGGTCGCCATAATGGCACGCTGGAAAAGCTGGGCGTTAGACCGAGGATTTCGAGGGTTACGATTACGGACACGGGACAGCTGCTGACCGTCGGCACGATAAAACACTACGTCGCCAACCTTGCCGCGAGCCATACCGAGAAACATATTACCTTTAGCCATAGGAGATGTGAATTAAGTTAAACAACGCTCCAAAGATAGGGAAAAAGAGCCGAACAACGCACGCGGACACGCGGAAAGGCCGAAAGATTTATTTTTTTTTTAACAAATATTAGCATTATGAAAAAGAAGGGCGCGGAGTGGCTGGCG
>CAMVTS010000163.1 GCA_947170465.1 uncultured Clostridia bacterium | reverse complement strand
GCCAGTATGAGTGTTCATAACGGATTTTTGTTATGAACACTCATTTTTTATTCAATTTCATCCGGTTTGTATGCGGTGAGCAGGTTTTTGTGCCTGCTCACCTTTTCTCTTATGCGGATTTAGCTGTGGGGATATACTCCACGTCTACGCCTTTTCGGGTGTTGGCTTTGTAGTTCTCGTCCTCTGTTGACGGTAGCTCCAAGTAGCCGACAAAACGATAATAGATTACAATGCGCTGAGTGTAGTTCTTTTTGCCACCTTCTTTTTCGTACACATCAATGTGGTCAATAAGCTCACGGAGCATTGGTGCTGTCAGTGAATCCATATCCATAAACTTTCTGACAGCCTTAAGGAAATCGTCCTTGTTTTGCTCCATTTCGCTGATTTTGGCAAGGCGTTCCTTGTACTCAAAAATCTTTGTTTTCAGTTCAAGGCGTTCAACCTCATATTTGTGCGACAGCTCCATATACATCTCATCGCTCAACTTGCCCGATACATTGTCCTCGTAGGTTTTGGCGAAAAGCGAAGTGAGCATTTCATTTCGAGCGGGTGCCCGATTGAGCTCTGTTTCCAGATTCTTCTGTTCCGCCAACATATCGGCGTTGGTTTTCTCGGCGGGAAGCTTTGCAAATTCTTCCTCGTGAGATTCCAGATATTTTGCTAAACGGCGGAGTTCCAGCATTACGACCTGTTCGATAGCGTCGGCACGGATATAGTGCCGTGTTTCACAATTGCCGCGGGTATCCTTTTTGTAGTTTGAACAGCTAAAGAAATAGATTTCCTGCAAGGTGCTGTACAATTCAGCCGACCCGGGCGATTCAAAAGCAAAATAAAATCGAATGATAAAAGGCCGGCTCTATTATTTTGAGCCGACCTTTTGCATTTTGCATATTTATCATTTTTTTCGTATAACGCCCGTTATCCATCTTCCGCAGTAACGGCAGCTGTAGCTTTCGGTGACTGCACCGACGATCGGCGCGCCGCAGCCGGGGCAGCGATCTTTGACGATTTGCTTTGCAAGCGAAATCCTCAGCACCCCGCCGTGCTTTTCCGGGGAGCAGCCGCGCAGATAACCCTCTTTGATCGATTTTACGATTTTTTTATAAACCCATTCGGGAGTAATACCGCTTGACTGTCCCAGCGGAGAATTCGCCCTGCTTATCTGCGCAAGCTCCGGCAGTGAAATAAAAGGTGCGGGAAACTGAGCGAAACGGCGCGCGTAGCGCTGCGCGTTTTCGATGGATAACATTCGCACAAATGTGAACACAAGCGCTGAACCGACGGCTACAAGACCGAATGCGGAAAAGATGATCACATTCATCATGCTTGCCCTAATCAGTTCAAACGAAGAGTAACTACGTCCCGAAAGCAAGATTTCCCTCAGATAATCCTCGTTATTATAATTGGAAACAAAGGTCATAAACACGATGAAAAAGATGAAAACGAAAAACAGAGCGATACCAAATCCGACAGCATACGCGATTCGCTTTGCGTTCAACGAGGGAGCTTTATAATAATCGGGATTATTTGGCTTTCTGCCTGCATTGTCGTTGATAAAGTAAACCCGCTGTCCTGACACGACCTGCGCAGTCAGATCGGAGCTGCCGCAATACGGGCATCTGCCCTCAAAGTACACGCGCTTTTCCATCCACCCGCCGCAGCTGCGGCAGGAACAGGTGACAGTCTTGCTGTACAGCTCGATGATTTCAGGATATTGATAATTGACGGTTTTGATGACCCTGAAATTTTTCATATACAACAGGTGCAGCAGCGCGATACGGCTTTTGATTTGTGACGTCGTTCTGCCCGTCACTTCGGCAAGCTCCGCAAAATCGACATATCCGTTCAAATCTCCCTCAAAATAACTTGAGAAAAAGCAGGCGTCGTTGATCAACCTGCGCGAGCCCCTTGAGCATACGATCATCAATACGCCGATGATAAAGAGAAATACCGAACCGAGAGTGCTGTTTGCGTGAATAATCGTGAACCAGTCACCGAAGTAATATACGATCAGCTCAATCATATTAGAGGCAGAAGCCGCCGTAAAAAATATGCCGAGAATCAGTAAAATGACATTCTTCACTTTTAAAAATGAAATAAGACCGTTTTTAAGATACATAATGAATCCTCCAACATATGAGAAGTGATTTGACTGTTAAACCTTCTCAAATCTTCTTACCACCCAATCATGCTTATAATGCTCATACGGGCTTGAACAATGCGGGCAGCGCCTGATTCGTGAAGCGTCGAAGCTTGCGCCGCAGCTGCGGCAGGATACCGCGTGGATCGTAAAACCGTAATCGATCTCGGCGCTCGTGCTTTTGCAGAGCAGGAGCTTGAATTTATCCTTTTTTCTGAAGATCCTGCTGCCTTTGCAATGGATGTCGTCCATATGTACCACAACATCCAGGTATACCAAGCCGTTTTCGACATAGTATTTCTTCACATCGAAAAGACTTCCATAGCGAAGGTCGATAATATCATCAAAGGTATTTTTCATGGGTTCCCCGTCATAGATTGAGAGCTCGTCGTAATTATCCGAGTACACCATCATACTTGTCAAATAAAGGATCTTTCCTAACAGGTGATCGATGGAAAAGTTCGGTTCGAAACTCCGCATAAAGCCCGGGAGATGCTTTCTGACGCGACGATACCGGAGAATCAGCGGCAGACTTATCAGCGATTTCAAGAGCACATAGCCTACTGTCGCTACGGCAAGAAGAATATATCCGCCTGCCAGACCGACCGCCGCGGCAACAGCGAGATAGAATATGCATTGAATGATGCCGAGGACGTCTGCGCTTTGGAACGCCTGTGCAAACAAATCCATATTCGTGAGATACGTGATCGACGGACCGAGAATTCCGCCGAGAATCACATAGGGCAGTACATGTCGGGCGTAGCTGAAGGTCGCAACCGTATAATAATTGGTGATCTTCGGATAAAGATCGTTTAGCAGGAACCGCGTTCCGCAGAACTCGCAGCCTTCGGCGAGCTTTCTGACGACCGTTGGAGCGCCGCAGTGAGGGCACACATAATTAGCGTCTGCGTCGATCTCGGAGTTCTTCTGACCCTTGAGCCATAACGCAAATGCGTAGATATTCTCCTTTTCATGGATCTCCTTTTTCAGCTTACCGTGAACGGAGTATCCGACCCTCGCGTCAACATTGTGAAAGGGGATCCTCGTCACGTAACGCGTATCGACGTCCATCTTCCACGCGATCCCCTTGAACATCTTGTCGAGATTATGTGTGTAATCCAGAGAGATGGAAGCGCCCTTTTTGTTGAGCCTTTCTCTTTGCAGAGACCGCGTATA
>CAMVTS010000162.1 GCA_947170465.1 uncultured Clostridia bacterium | reverse complement strand
CGGCACCGCCTGCGGTATGCTGTCTGTTTTGTTCTGTCACGCTATCGGTTTATAATTATTTGAAAAATACTATATTTGCAAAAAATAGAATGGCAAAATATTAGGTTCTGACGTAGGGGCGGACCCATGTGTCCGCCCGAGCTGCGTTTTCCTATCTAACCATATCTGCCGTGGAAACGTACGGTTTCCTATCCCGGGCGCACACGCGGGTGCGCCCCTACGATTTTGTCATACTTTATCCTGTAAAAACAACATTTAGACTTTTTCTACAGTCTGAAAACTCCGGTCATGTACCGGAGTTTTTTAATAAGCCCTTGCAATATTCGAATATTTGTTCTATAATATAAATAGGGGGCCACCAATAATATTGAAAGGGTAATTGAAAAATGTTAGAAGCAACTTTTACTGACGACAAAAAAAGAGTCAAGACAAAAGCAGTCTGGCAGTATGACAGGGGAGTTCAGATTCTGGTCAAAGGCTTGAACGGCTTAAGTGCTGCGACAGAATTTCATTTTGAGGCAGAAACGAACAAGCCTGCTATCGTAAGAACGGGCGTATATTCGTCTGCGGACAGCTCCGTTCAGATTGCTGTTCCGGCTGCTTTTCTGGAGTCCGCGGAGAGTTTGGCAAAAAGGGTATGGGTGTATCTGGTTGATGGAGAGAACAAGATGACGAAAGCGCTTATTCTGATTCCGGTATTCAAAAGGGCACGCCCTGATGACTATGTCACCCAGGAGGATTTGTCGGACAAGACCGCCATTGAGCAAGCGGTGGAAAGATACTTTGAGGAGCATACTGTCAAGGGGCTTGAAAAAACAGCCAATAAAATCTTCACTGTATCCGCCAGCTCCACGGACGAACAGTATCCATCTGCAAGAGCGGTCAGAATCTATGTGGGCAATTTAATGAACACCAAAGCCGACAAGGCAGGCACGCTTGCGGGTTATGGCATCAGCAACGCTTACACCAAGTCAGAGGTTGACGCGGCAATTCAAACCGCCATCGGAACCATCGAAACCCAGCTGTCGCAGGTATAGGAGGCGAAAGTATGAGCATTGCAAGTGAAATCACGCGCATCAAGACCAACATCGCCAACGCCTATACCGCCTGTGGAAATAAGGGTGCAACGTTGCCGCAGACGCAGAACAGCGCCAATTTGGCGGCGGCGATTAACGGCATATCCGCCGGTATTCCGGTGGAAACGCTGACCTACAGCCAGATGAACGTGCACGCGGGCGCCTTTATCTCCGGGGTCAGTTACAATCCGTCCGACTACACCGTGAGTCATATCGCCGAATACGCGGTTTCCGGCTATACCGACGCGAATCCGGCAGGAGCGGCTGTCAGTATTCCGGCAGCCGGCACCCTGACGGTAACAGACGGCAGCCGGAGCTACAGTCAGACAGTGAGTGCCGGCAGTCACACCATCTACAATATTACGCCGGGGAACGTCGGAAGTTATATTCTCCGCAGCACCAATGACGAGACAATCGCGGCAGGTCTCCTGAAGCCAACCGGAAGCCTGCGCATGCTGACCGTCCGGCACATGTTCAATGTGCGCGACCTCGGCGGCTGGGCTTGTGACGGCGGCAGGGTCAGATATGGCATGCTGATTCGCGGCAGCGATACGGATACCCTTGAAGCGGACGACGCGGCGTTTCTCCATGATTTTCTGGGAATCCGCGCGGAGCTGAGTCTGCTGTGGGGCAGCGAGGACACCCGAACCGCTTCACCGATTGGCAGCGATGTGGCATTCAGGCATATCGACGGTCCGATGTACACGACCGGCGCCGGCAACTGGCAGGAGGACGCTTTCAGGCAGATTCTCGATTTTGTCATGGACAGCGTAATCGCCGGGAAACCGCTGTATTTCCATTGCTATTACGGCGCTGACCGAACCGCGACCATTGCCTTTATCCTGGAAGCGCTGCTCGGCGTATCGCAGAGCGACACCGACAAGGATTACGAAATTACGAGCTTTTATACCGGCGCGGAATCTGATTCGGCAGCCAGACGCAGAAATGAAAGCGAATGGCAAAACTATATGGCGGAGTTCAGCGCCTTTCCCGGCAGCACCATGAGAGACAAGGTCGTTTATTTCGTTCAGACGCAGGGAATCACGATAGAAAAAATCAACGCCTACCGCGCGGCAATGACAGACGGCACGCCCGGGGCGCTGACAAGCAGCGTCGGCAGTGTGAGCGTTACCAACACGCTCTCCGGCGCGGCAACGGATAACAACGCCGCTTCCGTTGTCAGCTATCAGCCGTATCAGGCGAGAATCACGCCGGACGGGGGCAAGGTGATAACCGGTGTGACCGTCACCATGGGCGGCGCCGACATTACCGAACAGGTATTCACCGGCACGGAAACGATGTTCCGGCACGCGGTCACGTATCAGCTGACGCATTGCCGTCTTTCGGAAAATCCGGCAAGAAAAGCGGTTGTCAGCGGAGAATGCTTCTGTTGTCAGCTTCAGCCGGACGCCGGTTATACACTGGACGGCGCGACTGTATTGATTATGATGGGAGGAACCGATATGTCAAATTATTATAAGGACGGAATGATTCAGATTCCGAAGGTGACCGGCAATATCACGGTAACCGTAACGGCTGCGGAGAGCACGCCGCCATATACCAATCTGGTGGACAAGGCAACGTGGAACACCAACTACAGACTCAGGAGCAACGGCACTCTGACAGCGAGCAGCGGCGCTTCTGCGTCGAATTTCATTCCCGTGAAGGCAGGCGATGTTCTGCGTGTGAAGGGCTGGGATTTCAGAGTGAGTCCGTCAGACGGACAGGGGTATGTGTACGGCTATTCGGCAGCAGATGAAACAGCGACAGACGCCTTTGCCGCTGTTTCCGTGTCCGGAACCGGCAACGACACCTACGCCAAGGACGCCGTCACGGAGCTGGCAGACGGCACGCTGGAATACGTCGTCGCGATGAACAATAAAGGCAATAATGTTATGACAAGCGCCTGCAATTATATCCGTATCACCGCCAAATCCCCGGATAATCTCGATAATGTGATTATCACCGTCAACGAAGAAATTACATAAGGAGCCCGGCGGCGATTCGATAGCGAATCCTGAAAAAGCTTCTGTGACAGGATAACTGTCACAGGAGCATTTTTTTATGAGAGATTCTCTGAAACAACCTGACGAATGAAAGACTTATATTAAACCTGAATCCGTGAAACTAAAATGATAATTTATCACCCATTATATAGGGGACGGCTTCCCAGCCGTCCCCTTAGTTTGTCAAAAAACTATCGTTTGTCTTTCGATGATGGTAAAATTTTATGCCGTTTTGAAGCCTTCCCCCGAG
>CAMVTS010000161.1 GCA_947170465.1 uncultured Clostridia bacterium | reverse complement strand
GAGAACTGAGGAGCACGTCTCGCTGCTTTGAGACCGTACTTCTTACGCTCTTTCATTCTCGGGTCACGGGTCAGGAAGCCTGCCTTCTTGAGCTTGCCGCGGAGGTTCTCCGTGTCGTACTGAAGAAGCGCTCTGGAGATGCCGTGGCGAATGGCGCCTGCCTGGCCGGTAACGCCGCCGCCTGCTACACGGCATACTACGTCGAATTTCTCGTCTGTCTCGGTGAGAGCAAGAGGCTGTCTTACGATGAGCTTGAGGGTGTCAAGACCGAAATAATCGTCGATGTCACGGTCGTTGATGGTGATTTTGCCGGTGCCCTGATACAGTCTTACACGTGCAACGGAGCTTTTTCTTCTGCCGGTGCCATAGAAATAAGGTGTCTTATCGTACATTCTTTATGCCTCCTTCTTATGCTTCAAGCGTCTGAGGCTTCTGAGCCTGATGAGTGTGTTCAGCGCCCTCAAAGAGTCTGAGTCTGAGCAGGGCGTTTCTGCCGAGCGTGTTCTTGGGCAGCATACCCTTTACAGCCAGCTCCATCGCCTTGGTGGGCTTGGTAGCCATGAGGGTATCGTAGCCTGTTTCCTTGAGATGACCGATGTAACCGGTGTGGCGCTGCCACTTCTTCTGAGTGAGCTTGCTGCCGGTGAGCACCGCGTCCTTGCAGTTGATGATGATAACGTGGTCGCCGCAGTCTACATGGGGAGTAAAGGTGGGCTTGTGCTTGCCTCTGAGGAGCACAGCAGCCTGAGCGGCAACTCTGCCGAGGGGCTTGCCGGCTGCGTCGATAACATACCATGCGCGCTCAACTTCGGCGGGTTTAGCTAAATAAGTTGACATTTTCATTCCTCCTGTTCTTTTTCGTGCTTTATGATTATAGTACAGTTTTGGCGGCTTGTCAACCGGTTTTTTCAAAAAAATTAATTTAGCGCAGTGAAATCTCGCAAATCCGTGCTTTTCCTTTTATTATCTCTCATATCCTCACATGCGGTTCCCAAAAAACTTTCACGTACACTTCACAAACACAATATAAAACCAACATAATCGGGGTGTATGATAGAGCCATAGTCAAGAAAGGAGGTGCTATGATGAACAGCAAAAAGCCGTCCATCCTCGCCTGTGTCACCAGCCAGTACGATTGTGACCGAATTATCGAAACCGCCGCAGCACTTGCGGACGAACATGAATGTGAGCTGAGAGTGCTCAGCGTGCTCAAACCAATGACTAACTACACCGAAATCAGTGATGAGCTGGAATATCTCAACCGCGTCTCGAAAGAACACGGTGCGGACATGACCGTGATTTTCAGCGACTACGCTCCCGCGGCAGCCGCTACCTTCGTTACCGAAAACCACGTCAGCCGCATTGTCACAGGAATGCATGACGGCGGCAGCGAGAGCTTTCTGGTCATGTTCAACCGGTTCGCTCCCGAGGTCTCAATCACGATGGTCGCGAAGGACAACCTGATTTACAGCATGGATGTCAGCCGCGCGGCTGTCCGTTAATGAACATTCAGATACATCATTTCTTCTCTTATTACTTCTATAAACAACAAGCGGACACAAACGTGTCCATCATATAAACAGTTCCTTTCTTATAAAATAATCTCTCTAACAGGGACAGCCCCGGAAATCTCCGGGGCTGTTTCTGTTTTATTTATTGTTTTGTTGAGGCGGAGCGCCGCGGTACTGTGCTTTTCCAAAGGCAAGAATGGGAAAGAATACAGGCGTCAAAAACGTCAGTCCTGCCGCGAAGCCGGTGCTCTTGCCAAAAGCGCTTGCCAGACGGCGGTACAGCTTGAATACGATGATGAGCTCATAGACCATAAACGCAACGACAATAACGCCCAGAAAAACAAAAAACGGAATCAGGATCCCTGCGTTCGGTTCCATTCCGGTGGTCGACAGATAGATCACTCCGGTGATCCACACCACCATGCTGAAGGTATACAGAACGATAAACACGATCATGCCGATGATGTACGCCCAGAACGCCTTGACGTTCCAGAGAGTGCGGAATAAAACGTAATCACTGTAGAAGGGGATAATGCCCTTCCAGCCGGGCATGCCCATCTTTTTGAACAAAAACCAGCGCGAGATAAACAGCAGCGCCGTCAAGCCCATGCTGACGAGCATTGACAGCATGTTCACCGCCATCATTAGGACAGGCATTCCATCAAAAGAATGATAAAAATACGGATTCATTGGTTAGCTCCTTTCCAAATACGGAATATATTCATCAAGGGTTCTCAGCAGGAAATCAATCATCGGGACGATTTCCTCGGTCGGCCGGAGAAAATCCGGCACCATCACCGTCTGCATACCGGCGGCATGGGCGGACTTGATACCGTTGATACTGTCCTCAAAGGCAACGCAGTCCTCCGGCGCAACGCCCAGACGGCTTGCCGCTGTCAGAAAGACCTCCGGGTGCGGTTTGCCGTTTTTCACGTCGTCGCCGCAGACCAGCGCGTCAAAGTATTCCGTGACGTTGGCGCTTCGCAGGTTCAGCTCCGCTGTCTGACGGGAGGTCGAGGTTGCCAGCGCAATGCGGAAATTCCTTTCTCTCAGCGCGCTGAGCAATTCATACAAGCCCGGCTTGACCGGTATGCCGTGTTCCTGCACATAACGGACGTAGCGCCCCTTGCCTTCCTCGGAAAGCTCCCAGTAGGGAAAATCCCTGCCGTACTTGCCGAAATAGAAGTTCTGCACCTCTGCCTTGCGCCTGCCGACGGTCTGCTTGAAGTCCTCGATGGAGTAGTCATAGCCGCGTTCGTCCATCATGTTCTGCCAGTTGCGGTAGACAAGGCGCTCGGTGTCGAACATCAGCCCGTCCATATCAAAAACCGCCGCCTTAAGCATGGCTGTCCTCCGGACGGAAGATTTCGACCTTCCAGCTGATTTCAGTGTCCATATTGGCTTTCAGCGCGGAGGCAGTAAAGGCGTTTTCGCCAATTTCCTTCTTGGGCTTAATCTGCAAGCCAATCGCCACGGGGCCGTCGGCATCCTCGGTATAGATATCGCCGTAGCACTCATCAAAGCCAACGACCATGCTTTCGCGGTCAAAATCCGGCTTGATACGGCACCAGATTTGTTCAACAGCCGCGTCGGGCTTCAAATGAAAATCCGCAATCAACTGCTCGTCCACGTCCGCAACCGGCATGGATACGCAGTCAATCAGCTCAAAGCTGTAGGTTTGGTTGTCGTAGGGGTTGCGGAAAATGAAATACTTTCCGACCGCCTTAGAGGTAAACCGGAACGCCGTCACGTAATCCGGCAAATGATGCTTGTGTCCCATCAAAACACCGCCTTTCTGTTATTTGGCAAAGGGTTCAGCCAAAGCTGAACCCT
>CAMVTS010000160.1 GCA_947170465.1 uncultured Clostridia bacterium | reverse complement strand
CCTTTATATCTTTTTTGTCAGCTTGGTGGATTCCTTGTACGGTCTGAACAGCATGAAAATCATGAAGGCAATCAGCAGACCGGAGATAATCAGTCCAATCACGTTCGGCGTACCGGCAAAGGCGGAGCCAATCTGGTTGACCATCAGGGCAATCGCGTAGGCGAATACACACTGATAACCCACCGCGAACAGCGTCCATTTCGCGGAGTTCATCTCCCTCTTGATTGCGCCGATTGCCGCGAAGCAGGGCGCGCAGAGAAGGTTGAACACCAGGAAGGAATAACCGCTTGCCGCCGTAAACACGCCGGCGATGGTCGCGTAGGTGGAAACCTCGCCGCCACCGTAGAGCACGCCCATGGTGCCGACGATATTCTCCTTGGCAATCAGACCGGTGACGGAGGCGACTGCCGCCTGCCATGTACCCCAGCCGAGAGGCGCAAAGAGCCACGCAATCGCGTTGCCGACAACCGCGAGAATACTGTTGCTGATTTCGTCCTCGCCGAGCATGGTGAACGCCCCGTTGACGAAGCCGAAGCGCGAGAGGAACCAGAGGACAATCGTGGAGAGCAGGATAATCGTGCCTGCTTTTTTAATGAACGACCAGCCGCGTTCCCACATGGAGCGGAGAACGTTGCGCAGGGTCGGCATGTGATACGCCGGCAGCTCCATGACGAAGGGAGCCGGATCACCGGCGAACATGCGCGTCTTTTTCAGCATAATACCGGAGACGATAATCGCCGCCATACCGATGAAGTAGGCGCTCGTCGAAACCCACGGAGAGCCGCCGAAGATAGCGCCGGCAATCATGCTGATAAAGGGAATCTTCGCGCCGCAGGGGATAAAGGTGGTCGTCATGATGGTCATGCGGCGGTCGCGCTCGTTTTCAATGGTACGCGAAGCCATGATACCGGGAACGCCGCAGCCGGTGCCAATCAAAATCGGGATAAAGGACTTGCCCGACAGACCGAAGCGGCGGAAAATTCTGTCCAGTACAAAGGCGATACGCGCCATGTAGCCGCACGCCTCCAGAAACGCCAGCAGCAGGAAGAGCACCAGCATTTGCGGCACAAAGCCCAGCACCGCGCCAACGCCGGCGACAATGCCGTCGAGAATCAGGGAGGTGAGCCATTCAGGGGTGTTCAGCGCTTGGAGTCCGTTGCCGATGATAACCGGAATACCGGGAATCCATACGCCAAATAACGCTGGGTC
Source organism: uncultured Clostridia bacterium (assembly GCA_947170465.1). Lineage (GTDB taxonomy): Bacteria > Bacillota > Clostridia > Oscillospirales > Acutalibacteraceae > Ruminococcoides. The sequence continues at coordinate 2,165 of CAMVTS010000160.1, read as the reverse complement.
ATCCGGCTTGCCTTCGTTTTTGGCAAAGAGATTTGCCGCGTCCTTTACCTGCGTGCCGGTGACGGTCTTTTGCTCAACCGCCAGGGTTTCCTCGTCCTCGACCTCAAAGGTAAATTCGTCAGTGGTCTTGATTGCCGCCGCAAAGGAGGAAACCGTATTGACGGCAATCTGATTGTCGTAGTTTTCGTTCTCAAAGTCGAGCGCGTTTATCACGCCCTCGTTGCCGGCGGACTGCGCCGCGCCGATAATCGTCGCGATTGCCTCGCTATGCTGTTCATATTCACCGGAGCCGATGCCAAACAGGTGGAAACCGTCACCAAACAAGCCGTCGTTTGCCCAGTCGGTCGCCGCCGTGCCGACGGTCACCATCGAGATGTAATAGACCAAAAACATAATCACCGCGAAAATCGGCAAGCCCAGCCAGCGGTTGGTGACAACCTTGTCGATTTTGTCCGAGGTGGACAGGGAGCCGCGGTTCTTTTTCTTGTAGCATGATTTAATCACCGAGGCAATGTAGATGTAGCGCTCGTTGGTGATGATGGACTCCGCGTCGTCGTCCAGTTCTTCCTCCGCCGCCTGAATGTCGTGCTCGATATGCTTGAGCGTTTCGGCAGGGATATTTAATTTTTCGAGCACCTTCTCGTCGCGCTCAAAAATCTTAATCGCGTACCAGCGCTGCTGTTCCTCCGGCAGGTCGTGCACGCAGGCTTCCTCAATGTGCGCCAAAGCGTGCTCTACCGCGCCGGAAAAGGTATGCTTCGGCACGGTTTTGCCGGATTTGGCGACTTCTATCGCGGTCTCAGCCGCTTCCTGGATACCGGTGCCCTTCAATGCCGAGATTTTGACAATCCGGCACCCGAGCTGACGGGACAGCTCCTTGGTGTCGATGTGGTCGCCGTTTTTCTCGACAATATCCATCATGTTAATCGCCAGCACCACCGGAATGCCCAGCTCTGTCAGCTGGGTCGTCAGGTAGAGGTTGCGTTCGAGGTTGGTGCCGTCGATAATGTTCAGAATCGCGTCGGGGTGCTCGTCAATCAGGTAGTTTCTGGCGACGACCTCCTCCAGTGTGTAGGGAGACAGGGAATAAATTCCCGGCAGGTCGGTCACGGTGACGTCGCTGTGCTTTTTGAGCTTGCCTTCCTTTTTTTCTACGGTAACGCCCGGCCAGTTGCCCACAAACTGATTGGAGCCGGTGAGCGCGTTGAACAGGGTCGTTTTGCCGCAGTTCGGATTGCCTGCCAAGGCAATGGTGATACTCATACGTTTTGTTCCTTTCCGGGGTTTTGCTTTTGAAGATTATTCCACTTCAATCATTTCCGCGTCCGCCTTGCGCAGAGAGAGCTCGTAGCCGCGGACGGTGATTTCAATCGGGTCGCCCAGCGGCGCAACCTTGCGGATGGTGACGCTTACGCCCTTGGTAATGCCCATGTCCATAATGCGGCGCTTTATCGCACCTTCGCCGTGCAGTTTTTTGACGGTGACAGTCTCGCCGATGCTGACTTCTTTGAGTGTTCTCATATCGTTCTCCTTATACCATAATTTTGCGCGCCATTTCCTCGCTGATGGCGACGCGCGCTTCCTTGACGTTGACAATGACGTTGCCGCCCAGCGCGGTGACAATCTTCACCGTACCGCCGACGACAAAGCCCAGGTTTTCCAGATGTTTTTTGACCTCGGCGTTGCCGCCGATTTTTTTGATGGTGTAATCCTCGCCGACGTCGGCGAGTGCTAATGGCATCATAAACACATTCTCCTTATCTCTCAATTGTCGGTTACCCAAAACTAACTTCTATTATAGTTAGTTTAGGGTAACTTGTCAAGTGTTTGGCGGATTTTTTTTGACGGCAAAGCAAAAAGGACGGCGGATGCCGTCCTTTCAGACTGTAGAAAAAGTTCGAGCTAATGATTTGCAGAATGATTTTTATCCATTAAATTTTGTAGGGTTCGGTCTTGACCGAACCGTGGATAAAGCGTTTACATTGGGCTTATTACCCCGGTTTGGTCAAGACCAAACCCTACAGTTCAGCGTAAAATTTTACCATCATCGAAAGACAAACGCTAGTTTTTCGACAAACAGAGAGGACGGCGGCTGCCGTCCTCTCAGATTATCTTATTTGCCTAATGCTTCCTTAATGCTGGCGGCGACGATTTCGAGTCCCTTC
>CAMVTS010000159.1 GCA_947170465.1 uncultured Clostridia bacterium | reverse complement strand
GTAGTCCTCGTTGATTTCCTCGCTCCAGCTCGCTTGAAGAGGAGCACAGGCGCGCATCTGGCTGACAGCCTTGCCTACCGCCTGAAAGACAGTGTGCGTTCCCTGCGCGTCAGCGTGGTAATTAACCGCTCTGTCAGATTCAATGCCGAAATCTCTTGCGGTGGCAATCGCGTCGATATTCGCGCCGATAAAGATAAACTCCCAGCCTTTTTTCTTTTGCTGGTTAATCATCTTTTTTACCGAAGAACCGGAGAAGCGCTTACTGGCGTTCTCCATGCCGTCAGTCGTGATGACGAACATGGTTCTCGCCGGAACATCCTCTTTGCGCGCGTAGCGGTGAATGCTCTGGATATGCTCAATCGTGGAGCCAATCGCGTCCAGCAAGGCGGTGCAGCCTCTGACGGTGTAGTCCTTGCTTGTCATTTCCGGCACCTGCTCGACCGGCAGGCGGTCGTGCAGGGTAAAGCACTCGTGGTCAAAGAGCACGGTGGAGACAAACGCTTCGCCTTCCTCCTGCTTCTGCTTTTTCAGCATGGCGTTGAAGCCGCCGATGGTGTCGCTTTCAAGTCCGCCCATAGAGCCGCTGCGGTCAAGGATAAAGACGATTTCCGTGATATTGTTCGTTTGTTGTTTCATAGTGTAAACCTCCTGTTTGATTTGATGGTTACAGTATAAACCAAATCCGCACGGTATTGGTCGCCTGTCAGGCGACATTTTTCGAGGATTATGCTTGACTAAAAGGCAAAAAAAGCGTAAAATAGAAACATCTATTGAATTATTGGACGGATGCGGATGAAACAGGTAGAAATGATACGGCTCCGGCTGGCTTCACTCTCTGTTTTTCGGGGAATTCTGCGCAGAAGTGTGCCGGGCGCTTTTTACCGGCTGCTCAGTGCGATGGAAAGTGCGCCGGATGTATTTTTAGAGACCTACGGGGAATTTTATTCATTGATAGCCGAGCGCGGCTGCGCGGACAGGCTGGCTTACGCCATGACAGAAGCGGCACTTTTTGACGAGAACTGCTTCACCAAGTCGGCGGCAGGCGGCACCTACAAGGAGCTTTCCGCAGAACTGCTGCGGGCTGTCAGACGCGACTGTGAAGCGATTCTTTCGGCGGCGACGCTCAGCGCGGATACGCTGCTTGGCGAATACCGCTATATCGGCGCGATTCAGCCGATAGCCGACGATTTGCCGCGCTGGGAGTGCGGCGAATGTGCCGAGAGCTTCCGCATGTTCGACGGCAAGCTTGACCGGATTGCGGCATATTACCGCAAAAACGGCTGCGGCATGTTTGCGCGGTACAAAGCCTTTGTCTGGCGCGACGGCGATATCCGTCCGGTGCTCAATTACGACACGATTGATTTGGATGATTTCACCGGTTATGAGCGCCAGCGTGATCAGGTGCTTGCTAACACGCAGGCATTCCTTGACGGCAAGACCTGCAACAATATCCTGCTGTACGGCGATATGGGCACCGGTAAAAGCTCCACGGTCAAGGCAGTAGCCAATCACTTTCGTTCCGAGGGCTTGCGCATTGTTGAGATGCCCAAGGAGCGGCTGCGTGATTTTCCGCTGTTGGCGGACAAACTGGCGCACCTTCCGATGAAATTCATCATTTTCATCGACGATTTGTCCTTCCAGAGTCAGGATCAGAGCTACACGACGCTCAAGGCAGTGCTCGAAGGCGGACTGGCGGCAAGACCGCGCAACGCGCTGATTTATGCTACCTCCAACCGCCGTCACATCATCAAAGAGTCGTTATCTGACCGCATGGGCTCTGTGGACGACGTCCATACCCGCGACAATATGCAGGAGAGCCTGTCCCTCTCTGACCGCTTTGGACTGACGGTGTGCTACACCGTTCCGAGCAAAAAAGAATACCTTGCTATCGTTTCGGCGATGGCTCGCGAAAACGGCATCACCATGAGCGAAGAGGAGCTGTGCAGCGGCGCAGAGCGCTTCGCGTTGGCAAAGGGCGGCAGGTCGCCGCGCTGCGCCAAGCAGTATGTTGAGTCACTATATACCTGAAATCGGAGGAGATAACCATGAAAAAGTTAGTTTCCATTCTGCTCGCAGCGCTGCTGTGCTGCGCAGTTGTAATGCCGCTTGCCGGCTGCGGCAACGAAAACTTTCCTGTCACCGTTGCCAACATCACCATCCAGAAAGAGCCGAGAGCCATTGTGGTGCTCGATCCTTCCGCGGCGGATATCATTTCCTATATGAGCTATGACGCGAAAATTGTCGGCAGAAGCGCCGAGGTTGACCAGAGCTACCTCGCTGTCGCGCCGGCCTTCGGCACAGCGGCGTCACCGGACGTGGGCAGTATCATTGCCTCCGGAGCAGAGGTTGTGTTCGCTAATGAAGCCATTCCCGACGACGCAGTGGAAGCGCTGAAGCAAAAGGATATCAAGGTCATTAAAATGTCTCTTGCGGACAGTCCTTCAGCGCTCGAAACCAACTATCTCACCATCGGCAAGATTCTCGGCGGCGCCAAGACCGGCGAGGCTAAGGGCAAGGAGTCCTATCAGAAGCTCATTGAGCACATGGAAAGACTCAAGATTGAGGCAACCTCCGCCAACAGTACGGTGCTCAATACCGCTTGCTATCTCTATTCCGGCAGAGGCGGTCTGCGCCTGATGACCAGCGGCACTTATGTGGATATGCTGATTGGCTACACCGGCGCGGTGAATGTGGCGGTCAATATCGACCAGAACAACGTCGATGAAAACACCCTCAAAATCGCCAATCCCAACTATGTGTTCTATGACAGCGAGGAAACGCTCAACGCTGTCAAGCAGAGTGCCGTGCTCTCCAAGCTGACAGCGCTCTCCGCCAACAAAACCTTGATGATTACGAATCCGGAGATTTCCCGTCAGGGCTTGACCGCACTGGAAACCCTCGAAAAGATGGTTTATTTTATGCATCCCGAGCTGCAGAAGAACAAGCCGGCAGATAATACGGCGACGCAGGCGGCTACTCAGGCAACTCAGGCTGCCACGCAGGCGACCACCCAGGCAGCTACAACCGCACCGCAGGCGGCAACTACCGCTCCTCAGGCAACCACCGCTCCGGCACAGCAGGCGACAACCGCCGCGGCAACAGAGGCAAAATCCGTTGCGGAGCAGTACAAGATTGATATCAAAGACCTTACCCTTGCCTACGAGGACGAGAACGATGACGTGCAGAAAATGCAGCAGCGTTTGTTCGACCTCGGCTACATAGACGACAAGGAGAACGTCACCGGCTACTACGGCGATGTCACGAAGGCGGCAATCGAAGCTTTCCAGAAGAAGAGTAAGCTCGATGAAAACGGCGACGAGGCAAACGCCAAGACGCTGGAAGCACTCTTTATGAGCAACGCGCCCAAGGCGTAAACA
>CAMVTS010000158.1 GCA_947170465.1 uncultured Clostridia bacterium | reverse complement strand
CGGCTCTATTATCTGTTTTCTATTTTTTTCTCGCACCTTGCCATGACGGATTCGAGGGTGCCGTCAAAGATTTCGCAGACTCTGGCGAGCTTTTCGGTCAAGTCGTACTTCATGCCCTCGCTGAGCCATTCCACCACAAAGCCGATAATCAGGCTCTTGTAATAGAAAATCACCGCTTCCTTGTCCTCCGGAGAGATGTTGTAGGGCACGGCGTTGTGCTCAATATACTCGGTGACCGTCCGCTGAGCCACGCGGTTGAGATAGCGGTCAAACAGCTCCTTGTTGGCGGAGTTGTAGATGTGCATCATGGCGGACTTGTTCTGCATGCTGAAATTCATCGCCGTGACCATGCTCTCGTAAATCGAAGCGTCGTCGGTAAGCTGGATTAGCTGATCCGCCTGCTCGTTGAAAATCTCCTCGACCAGCGCCGGAATGTCACTGTAGTGATAGTAAAACGAATTGCGGTTGATGCCGCAGTCCTCCACGATTTCCTTGACGGTAATCTTGTTGAGCGGCTTGCGGTTGAGCAGCTTCATAAAGGATTTTTTAATCGCGTCCTTGGTCAGCGTTGTCATCGGTTTCACCTCGCCTTAGATGAGTATAGTATACCATAACGGCAGAAATCGTGCAAGCATAAAAACAAAAAGCGGAGCAGTCGCTCCGCCTTGGTCTGGCTTAAATTAAGAATTTGCCTCGATGTAAGCAACCAGAGCGCCTACGGTCTTGATGTTCTCGATTTCCTCGTCGGGAACCTCAACCTCAAACTCGTCCTCAATGGACATCAGAAGGTCAACAACGTCCAGAGAATCGGCGCCGAGATCTTCCTGCAGGTCGGTATCATTGGTAATCTTATCCTCGTCTACGTCAAACTGCTCAGCAAGAATTGCCTTTACTTTTTCTAATACCATTATAATTTCCTCCCTAAATGTTTTTCGTGCTAATGTGTATAGACAAAAGCACTCATTTTATGATACAATGGTTATCAGCAAATTGTTTTGCTACTTCAATATTATTGATAAAAGCGGCTTTTGTCAATATGTATTTCAAAAATTTTTTATTTTTTCTGGTTTTTGCATAGAAAAACCGTTATACTGATAAAACTTATTTACGGATATAGGAGGAATTTCATGTCCAAAAAACAATATGCTGTGATTGGTCATCCGATTGGACACACCATGTCGCCCTTTATTCACAAGCGGCTGTTTGACCTCGCCGGCATTGACGCCGCGTATACTGCGCTGGATATTGCGCCGGAAGCGCTCGAAAGGGCGTATGAATCCACCCTCAAAGGGCTTGACGGCTACAATATTACCATTCCCCACAAGCAGGCGATTATCCCCTTTCTGGACGAAATTGACGACAAGGCGAAGATGTACGGCAGCGTGAACACCGTGCTCAACCGGGACGGGAAGTCAAAGGGCTTCACCACCGATCCGGACGGCTTTATCAAAGCGATTGAAGCCGCCGGCATTGAACTGGACGGCAGGATTATGATTCTGGGCTGCGGCGGCGTGGCAAGAACGATGGCGTACGAAATCGCCCTGCGCGGCAAGCCGTTTGAATTCGCGGTACGCCGCGAGAACGTGGGCAAAGCCGGACTGCTGTGTCTGGACATCACAAAGAAGATTCCGGAGGCGGAGGTCAGCTTCGGCCTGATGGAGCAGTTTATCGGCACGGTGGACGTGCTGATTAACGCCACACCCGTGGGCATGTATCCCAACGTTGACGCGCAGCCGATTCACAACTGCGCCATCGGCAGATGCGCGGCGGTATTCGACGCGGTTTACAATCCGCTGGAAACCGTCCTCGTCAAACGCGCAAAAGCCAACGGCGCCAAAGCCGAAGGCGGCATGAGCATGCTCGTCTGGCAGGCAGTCGTCGCCCATCAGCACTGGGACGGCTCGCAGTATGACAAAAAGGACATTGACAGGCTCTGCCTCGACGCGGCAGCGCAGCTGAAAGGTTAACCGCAGCCACTGAAACTTACCACTTATCACTTACCACTTATCACTATGAACAACATTATCCTTTGCGGCTTTATGGGCTGCGGCAAATCGACCGTCGGGAGGAACCTCGCCAAAATGACCGGCAGAAAATTTCTCGACATGGACAATTTTATAGAAGAAACCGCCGGAATGACGATTCCGGAAATATTTGATAAAAAGGGCGAAAGCGGCTTCCGCGATTTGGAGCATGAGGCGTGTCGGGCGCTTGCCGACCGCAGCGGACTGATTGTCGCGTCCGGCGGCGGCGCGCTGACCTATGAGCGCAACGTCGCGGTATTCAAGGGAACCGACACGGTCGTCCTGCTCGACGTACCGTTAGCGGTTATCCGCGAGCGTTTGAAGCACGACACCACCCGACCGCTTTTGCAGCGGCCGGATAAAGACGAAGCGATGAAGGCGCTCTACGAAAAGCGCCTGCCGCTCTACCAAAAGGCGGCGGACGTCACGGTTCCCGGCAGAAGCACGCCCTACCGGACGGCGCAGGCAATGATGCAGGCGCTGAAATTTGAAGGAAAAATCTGAGGTGATTCACATGACTATCGCCGTAATCGGACTCGGCATTATCGGCGGCAGCTTTTGCAAGGCGATAAAAAAGCACACCGACCATCATGTTATCGGCATCAACCGCACGGCTTCCGTAGCGGAACAGGCGCTGAAGGACGGCGCGATTGACGAAATCGGCACCGCTCAGGATTTGAGCCGCGCGGATTTGGTGATTCTCTGCATGTATCCGCAGGCTTGCGTGGATTATATCGCGGAAAACGGCAAGTATATCCGCAGCGACGCGATTGTCACAGATTCCGCCGGTATCAAGAGCGCGATTTGTCCGCAGCTCAAAGAGCAGAGCGAGCGCTTCGGCTTCACCTTTGTCGGCAGCCACCCGATGGCAGGCAAGGAAAAGAACGGCTACGGCGTGAGTGAAGCGGCGCTCTTTGAGGGCGCGAGTTTCATCATCACCCCCTGCGGCGCTGACAATGAAAGCGTTCGAAAGCTGGCGGATTTCGCGACGGATATCGGATTTGGCACCATCACGCTGTCAAATCCCACCGAGCATGACCGCATGATTGCGTTTACCTCGCAGCTGCCGCATGTGCTCGCCTGCGCTTATGTGCTCAGCCCGAGCTGCCCGAATCACCGCGGCTTTTCGGCAGGCAGCTACCGCGACGTTTCGCGCGTGGCGAATATCAATTCAAAATTATGGAGCGAGCTGTTTCTGGAAAACCGCGAACAGCTCTTAATCGAATTAGAGGAGCTGAACCGCAACCTTATCAGCCTGTATGACGCGATTAAGGACGACGACAAGGAACGCCTTGCCGACCTTTTGGAGCGCGGTCATCTGGTAAAGGAAGCGCTGGGAGAATAATGCGGCAAA
>CAMVTS010000157.1 GCA_947170465.1 uncultured Clostridia bacterium | reverse complement strand
TCGCCGTCGGGATATTCCTCGTCGAGCGCTTCCTTGACCGCCTTGGAGATGTGGCAACCGCCTTCCTCCGCCTTTTTCTCTGCGGCTTCAACCGTTTCCGCTGCCTTTTCCCTGACGGTTTCGGCAGCTTCCTCTGCTTTGTCGGCGACCTCCTCTACCGTGTCCTCCAGCGCGTCCTTGACCTCCTCGGCGGTGTTGGAAACGTTTTCAAAGGGGCTGGAGCTGTAGTCGTCCTCGTTGGAGCAGGCAACGGTGATGTCAACAACGTCCTCCTGCGGCACAGGCTTCTCGGCAGGCTCGGCGGCATACAAATCCTCGGTCTGATCCTCCAGAATCCGGCGATAGCAATCTCTTGCGCGCGCGATTTTCGCCTTGCTGTTGTCGATCAGCTTCAGCAGGTTTTCCTGCTTTTCGTTCATCGGCGCAGTACCGCCGCCTTTTTTGAGCAGCTCGTAATAATCCTTGCCGAGCGCGATATAGGCGCGGTTCATCAGCTCGCTCTCGCTCTTCATCACCATTCTCAGACGGTTGAGCTTCGCCTTGGTGCGGTTTTTCTCAACAAAAGTCTGCGCCATGGTGGTAAGCGTCTCACCGGCGGTGTTCATGGTTCCTCTGATGGTATCCAGTATGTTATACAGCATATCAAAAACTCCTTAAACTCATTTCGAGTGAATATCCTACCATATATTATGACAGATTTTCTTGAATAAATCAACATTTTTTTGAAATTTACTTGTGAATACGGCGTAAAATTGATATAATGTTTGGAAAGAGGTGTTTACTTATGCCCGAAAAGAAAATCAACAAGGCTGTGGTTTGCCCAATGTGCGGCGAGCTGAGCAAGGCGGAGGTCTATACAAGCGTCAACGCCACCATCAACAGCGCCCTGCGCGACAAGGTGCTTGACGGTGAGCTGTTTGCGTGGAAATGCCCGTCCTGCGGCTACAGCGCACGGCTGACCTACCCGATTCTTTACAACGATATGAAAAACCGCTTCATGGTGTATCTCATTCCGAAAATCGAGCGCTTCCAGCTCTGGGACAAGGCGCTGGAGGAAAAATACGCCAATCTGCGCAACATCAACAAGCGCGTGGTCTCGGATTTCAACTCCTTCAAGGAGCGCATTTTTGTCTTTGAGTCCGGTCTGGACGATATGGCGGTGGAGCTTACCAAGGCGGTCATCAGCCAGACGGTCTCCAAAAAGCTCGGCGGCGTGGCGGTGAAGGAGGGCTATCTCTCCATGTATGACCGTGAGAACAATACCATGGGCTTTACCTACTTCACAGGCGAGGAAATGACGCCCTATGTGCAGACCGCGCGGCTGGAAATCTACGGAAAATCCAAGGAGATCGTTGAGCAGTTCGCCATCAAGGACAAGAAGCTCAAGGGCTTTATCAAGATTGACGCGGAATGGGCGGACAATATTCTCTACCGTTACAAGCGCGCCAGACGGATCGAGCGCCTGAACAAGCTCAAGGAGTGATGATATGGCAAATACCCAATTAAAAAGACTGACCGCGCTGACGCTTGCCGCCGTACTGCTCAGCGGAACGGCGGTATTTTCCGCAGGCGCGGCGGAAGTAAAGCCGGAAGAAGCGACAGGCTACTATGAGACCTACGGCAGCCGGACCATGCTGGAATCCGCCGGCATCTCCTATGCTTCCTACATCAATTGGCTGGAGGAGCACGACGACCTCAGCGACAACGCCGGTTATTATCTCGGCACGCCCTACGTTGGCTATTTTGAAGGCTCACCGTTTGAAGGCGACGACTACCGCACGCCCAACGGCGAAAGCTACGCCCACGGCGATGAGCCGCCAAGCTACGCGCCGTATAACGGTCACGGTATGCAGTGCACCGGCTTCGTCTGGAATGTTCTGACAAACGCCGGCAAGCAATGTGAAGCGCCGCAGGACAAGCTGGACGCGCTCCCGACAGTGAGCAACAACAGAAATTACTGGTACAACAACGATATTTACCGCCTTGTTTTCTACGGCGAGGACTGCATTGAGCAAGCGCTCGAAGCCGGCGTGCTCGAAAAGGGAGATATTCTCTGTATCGACGGCACCGAGGACTGGCACGAGGGAATTTTCTACGGCGAAACGCCTGATGACAACCGCTTCTGGCATTCCGGCGCACAGGACGGCATTGATTCCGTCAACCGCATATCGCCGATCATGGGCTGCGGAACGCCGACAGGCATGACGGTGCTCAAAATGGCGCACCCCGACCGTCCGGCAAGGATAGCAAGGCTGGCAATCAGGACCATGCCGGCGGAACCGTCCGTTTACGGCAACGATAACTACTCCCTGCTCGGCACCAAATTCGGTATTTTTACCAGACTTGACGAAGCAAACGCCGCGGCAAAGAACCGCTATTCCAAACCGGCATGGAGCAAGAGCATCGGCACTATTGCGCTGGATGAAAGCGGTTTCGGCATGCTGCGCACCGGCGAGGTGCCAACCTATTCCGAGTTGGTCAGCGGCGGCAGCAGCCATGCGTATTTCTCTCGTCCGGCGGCAAATGTGGACATCAATCAGCAGTATTACGCCGTCCAGCTGGGCGCCGGTACGAATTATGTTCCCGACGACACGGTCTATCCGCTCGGCGACGCGCGTCTGAACGAGAGCGCTTACTGGCAGGCAAACGGCCTTGTCCGCACCGAAGAAGGGTTTCATTATCTTGTCGCGGATACCTGCAACGACAGCTATGCGGCGGCGCTGCGCGTTCAGGTGACAGCCGGAGAAGGCGCTGTGCTGAAGGGCGCGCGCTTCAAGGTGTACACGGACGATAATACCTTCTGCGGCGAGATTGTCACCAACGAAAAAGGAATCGGCTGGCTGCGCACCGGCGAGGTACCGGCAGAGCCGACGGAGGAATATTTCAGCCGCAGCTATCAGACCATGATGATTCAGGCTTACTATGCTGTTCAGACAGCGGCGCCGGAGGGGTATCAGGTGAACAAAGAAACCTATCCCTTCCTGACCACCAACGCCGCCACGTCGGTTGACGGCAGACAGGCGATCGTCTACAAGGCGATGGACGGTGAATCCGCCACGATTGCGCTGATTCCCGGAGCCTCTACGCCGGACGAACCGGCGACCTCTGACGAACCGGCGACGCCGGACGAGCCGAAGGATTACTTCGGCGGCGACGTCAACAATGACGGCGTGATTGATATTGTTGACGCGACGTTGTTGCAGCGCTTTATCGCGGAATTGGAGTTGGAACTTCCCGCGGAATACGCCGATGAGAATTTGTGGAAGCAAATCGCCGACGTGGACGGCAACGGCGTGATTAACGTCGCGGACGTCACCCTGATTCAATACTACGTCGCGGAAGAAGAACTGCCGCCTAACGCGACCGTCGGTCAAAAATTCACATGGA
>CAMVTS010000156.1 GCA_947170465.1 uncultured Clostridia bacterium | reverse complement strand
GGCAAGCGCCATGACAATGCTGTTGAACTGCTGGCTGACCTGGTTAATCGGCTGGCTGAAGCTCTTGTTGAAGGACAAAAAGCTCACCAGACTGCCGAGGCTCAGCCCGAAGAAGCCGCTTGCGGCTGTGGCTAACGCGCCGCCGACAATCGCGCAGAGCACATAGCTGACGTTGCCCATCTGGGCGTTAATCGGCATGAGAATATTGGCGAACATGTTGGCGTTGTAGGAGCTGTGGAACAGGGTTTCGTTGAGCTCGGTGAACTCCTCGACGCTCTTTTTCTCGTGATTGAAAACCTTGACGACCTTCTGACCCTTCATCATTTCCTCGATGTAGCCGTTCTCCTTACCGAGGTCGTTCTGCTGGGCGAGGAAGTACTTGCTGCTCTTGCCGGCAAGGGTTTTTGTCACCATCATGACCGCGAACACCATCAGGAGCGTGACAAGCGTGAGCGGAATACTGATGACCAGCATACTCGCGAGCACGCTGACAATGGTAATCACGCTGCTGAAAATCTGCGGCATGCTCTGGCTGATCATCTGGCGCATGGTATCGACGTCGTTGGTGTAGACGCTCATGATGTCGCCGTGCGGATGGGTGTCGAAATACTTAATCGGCAGGCTTTCCATGTGCTCGAAAATCTGACAGCGGACGTCGCGCATGGTGCCCTGCGTCACATAGACCATGATGCGCGACTGGACGTAGGTTGCGCCCGCGCCGAGCAGATAGAAGGCGGCAACCCTGGCGATTGCCATCATCAGCGGCAGGAAATCCGGCTGCGGCTGCGAGAGCATGGGGACGATATAATCGTCAATCAGGCTCTGGATAAAGAGCGTTCCCTGAACGCTGGCGAGCACGCTGACGATAATGCAGGCAAAGACAATTATCATCTGCACCTTGTAGCGCTTCATCAGCAGCGACATCAGGCGCTTGAAGGTCTTGCCGGGGTTCTCCACCTTCGGACGCGGCTGCATGCTGCGTTTTCTGGCGCCTCCCTGTGGCATTGCCATATCACATGCCCCCTTTCTTGTCGAAATCGCCGCTGTCCTCGGTCTGGGCAACGTAGATTTCCTCGTAAATCGGCGAGATTTTGCGCAGCTCCTCGTGACTGCCGACAGCGGCAATCACGCCGTTGTCCATCACCACGATGCGGTCGGCGTTCTGAACGCTCGACACGCGCTGTGAAATGATAATCTTGGTGGTATCGGGAATTTCCTCGGCGAAGGCACGGCGGATTTTCGCGTCCGTCGCGGTATCGACCGCGCTGGTGGAATCGTCGAGAATCAGGATTTTCGGCTGCTTGAGCAGGGCTCTGGCGATGCAGAGGCGCTGCTTCTGACCGCCGGAGACGTTGGCGCCGCCCTGTTCGATTTTGGTGTTGTAGCCGTCGGGGAACTGCTGAATGAACTCATCCGCGCAGGCGAGCTTACAGGCACGGATACACTCCTCCTCGGTGGCGTCCGCCTTGCCCCAGCGGAGGTTGTCGAGAATCGTGCCGCTGAACAGCACGTTCTTCTGCAGCACGACGGAAACCTGGTCGCGCAGTGTTTCGAGGTCGTATTCGCGGACGTCCCTGCCGCCGACCTTCACGCTGCCGCCGGTCACGTCGTAGAGCCTGCCAATGAGGTTGACAAGGCTGGTTTTGGAGCTGCCGGTGCCGCCGATAATGCCGATGGTCTCGCCGGAGCGAATGTGCAGGTTGATGTCGCTGAGCACCGGACGCTCGCTCTTCTCGCTGTAGCTGAAGGTCACGCCGTCAAAGTCGATACTGCCGTCCGTGACTTCACAGACGGGGTTCTCCGGATTGCGCAGGGTGCTCTCCTCATTGAGCACGCCGGCAACACGCTTGGCGCTGGCAAGGCTCATGGTGAGCATGACAAAGATGAAGGCGACCATCATCAGGCTCATGAGAATCTGCATGCAGTAGGTCAGCATGGTGGTCAGCTCGCCGGTCGTCAGCTCGCCGCCGACAATCATGTTCGCACCGAACCAGCTGATGGCGATGATGGAGCCGTAGATGGTGAGCATCATCAGCGGCGATACCGAAACCATGAGGTTTTCCGCCTTGACGAACAGCTTGTAGAGGTTGTTGGCGGCACGGTTGAACTTGCCGACCTCGTGCTCCTCACGGACAAACGCCTTGACGACGCGGATAGAGGAAACATTCTCCTGCACGCTGGCGTTGAGGTCGTCGTAGCGGTCGAATACCTGCGAAAAATAGCGGTAGGTCTTGCGGATGATGATGAACAGCACGATCGCCAAAAACGCCACGGCGACTAAATAAACGCTGGCGAGCTTGGCGTTGATCACCAGCGTCATCGTCATGGCGGCTATCAGGTTGACAGGCGCGCGAAAGCAGATGCGCAGGAGCATCTGGTAGGCGTTCTGCAAATTGGTCACGTCGGTCGTCATGCGCGTGACAAGACCGGCGGTGGCGTATTTGTCGATATTGGCAAAGGAGAAGGACTGGATATTCTCAAACATCGCCTGGCGCAGATTTTTGGCAAAGCCGGCCGATGCCTTTGCGCCGTAAACGCCGCCCATCGCGCCCGCAAAGAGCGCAATCAGCGCGCAGAGCAGCATCCACAGTCCGGTGATGATGATTTGCTGCATGTTGCCCTTGTTCACGCCCTCGTCAATCATGATGGACATCAGCCACGGAATAATCGTCTCCATGATGACCTCCAGAATCATGAACAGCGGCGTGAGCACGGACTCACGGACATAGCCCCGGATATGCCGGGCAAGGGTTTTTATCATACGCCTTCTCCTTTCGGGCTGAGCTGCAGCAGTCCGTCGCGCAGCTTGTGAAGGAGCGCAATCAGCTGCGCTCTCTCCTGCTCTGTGAGCAGGCTGCCCATGCGTTCTTCGTTGCTGACTATCACGTCATGGATTTTGGCGCCGACCTCCCTGCCGGTATCGGTGAGTACCAGCTTTTTGAGACGCGCGTCGGAATCAACGGAAATCCGCTCGATATAGCCTTTTTTCTCCATGCATTTGACGATGTTGGTGACGGTTGAGCGCGATATCGAAAACTGCATTTCGATATCCTTCTGGTACACGTCGCGGCCGGCGTTCTTTTTGAGATAGCCGATAATCCAGCCGTGCATGAGCGTCACCTTGTCCAAGCCGCGGTCTGCGGCGGATTTGAGCATTTGCCGCTGCATCAGGTGATTAATCGCCTTGAGCTCGTGACCGATAGAGTCAATCCTCTCGTCCTCACACATGAAACCACCTCCATTTTGTTTCATTTCAAACTGTTTCGTTTTGCACTGTTTGATATGAAACTATTTTAACATGAACAATTCGGTTTGTCAACGGTTTGGCAGAGATTATTTGCAGCTGCGCTCAAAATTGCATTGATGTATGCAATTTCAAAGGATTTCTACGACCGTATACGACCGTAGACAAAAAGAAGAAGAAAAAGAGAAAGA
>CAMVTS010000155.1 GCA_947170465.1 uncultured Clostridia bacterium | reverse complement strand
ATTGGAGGACAACTTCTGCTTGCTGACAGGGACAAGCCCTGTCACTACAATGTTAAGGCAACGTTCAATATCACACTTCTTCTTGCCAAACCACTTGTCCGGCATTATAATAGAATCAAAGGAGAGAATCACCATGAGTATTCAGATAGATTTAATCACCGGCTTTCTCGGGTCGGGAAAGACGACGTTTCTCCGGCGGTACGCGGATTACCTGCTGCGTCAGGGCTTGCGCGTGGGCATTTTGGAGAACGATTACGGCGCGGTGAACGTGGACGTGATGCTATTGCAGGAGCTGGAGGGCGACAACTGTGGTGTGGAAGCCGTTGCCGGCGGCTGCTGTGAGGACTGCCACCGCCGCCGCTTCAAGACCAAGCTGATTGCGCTGGCGATGAGCGGCTACGACCGCGTGATTATCGAGCCGTCCGGCATTTTTGACGTGGACGAGTTCTTTGACGCGCTCCATGAGCCGCCGCTTGACCGTTGGTACGAAATCGGCAGCGTTATCACCGTCGTGGACGCGACGCTGGAGGAGATTTTGTCGGAAAATTCCCTCTATCTTCTCGCTTCTCAGGCGGCGAGCGCCGGGGCTATCGTTCTGAGCAAAGCCCAAATGGCAAGTCAGGAACAGCTCGCTTCCATTCCCGGGCGCCTGAACGCTGCGGCGGCGCTCTACGGCTGTCAGCGCCGTTTTGACGGCGCTATTCTCGCAAAGCCCTGGGACGAACTGACGGACGGCGACTTCGCCTCCGTCATGCACAGCGGCTGGCACAGCGCCGCCATGGTCAAGCGCCTGACGAGCAGCGACGGCGCGTATCAGAGCGTGTATTTCCTCAACAGCAGCATGGATACGGACACAATCCGCGCCCTGGTGCCGCGTTTATTCACCGACACCGCCTGCGGCAGCGTGTTTCGCGTCAAGGGCTTCTTTCAGGACAACGGCTGGCAGGAGCTGAACGCCACCGCGCGTGACATGCTGATTCAGCCGATTCCGCAGGGACAGGACGTGCTGATTGTCATTGGCGAAAATCTGAACGAAGCGGCAATCAAACGCCTGCTCGGTTTGTAAAGGAGAACAAAATGGCGGTTGCGGTTATCTGCGAATTCAATCCCTTTCACAACGGTCACGCTTACCTTTTGCGCGAAGCGCGGCGGTTGACCGGTTCGCCGGTCGTCTGTATTATGAGCGGCAGCTTCACCCAGCGCGGCGAAGCGGCGATTACCGACAAATTCACACGCGCCGCGATTGCATTGAAAAACGGCGCAGACTTGGTGGCGGAGCTGCCTTCGGTTTACGCCGTTGCCAACGCCCAGCGGTTCGCGCAGGGCGGCGTGGCGGCTGCGGCGCTGTTGCCGTCGGTCACGCACCTCGCCTTTGGCTGCGAGACGGACGACCTCGGATTATTGCAGACGGCGGCGGACGCGGCGGAGAATGAAGCCGTCAACAACCGGATTGCGGCGCTGATGAAAACCGGCGAGAGCTATCCGCGCGCGTTTTCGGCGGCGGTCAGGGAAATTTACGGCGGACAAACAGCGGCGCTGCTTGCGTCGCCCAACAATATTCTCGCGGTGGAGTATCTCCGCGCCTTGCGCGGCACAGGAATACAGCCCCTGCCCGTCAGGCGCGTCGGCGCGGCGCACGACAGCGCCGAAACAGTGCGGCATTTCGCCTCCGGCTCCTTCCTGCGCGAAGCCCTGCAAAGGAGAGAGGACGTGTCGGCGTTTGTGCCGGAGGTTCCGGAACGGATCGCCAATCCGTCCTTGCTTGACAGGGTGATGCTCAGCCGTCTGCGGCTCTGCTCGCCGGACGATTTACAGTGCCTGCCGGACGTGGGCGAGGGCTTGGAGAACCGGATTCTCAGCGCCGCCCGGACAGCTGAAAGCATGGACGCGCTTGTCGGCGCGGCGGCTTCACCGCGCTATACCAGAGCGCGTATCCGCCGGATTCTCGCCTGCGTGCTGCTCGGCATTACGGAAGAGCTGCAAAGCCGCCGGACTGCCTATCTGCGGCCGCTCGCCCTCTCCGGCGAGGGCGCGGCGCTCCTGCGTGACTGCACCGGCGAAATCATCACCTCTCCGGCAAAATTCCTGCGCGGTGACGGTGAAAATCTGCCGTATCTGCGCCGCGATATCCTCGCGACCGACATGGCGGCGCTTGCCTTTGAGCCGCCGCTGCGCGCCGGTTTGGATTTTGTCACAAAAATCGCGAAGTCAAACTGGATAAAATGACGAATCCGCGACAACTTTTCAAAAATGTCTTAAAATATTTACATAAAATTTGAATTTACCTCTTGTATATTTGGTAAAATATGATTATAATAGGAGTATAGAATATCCTTGGTATATCTATGGGCAAATTCAATCTGGAAAAAACTTTGAAAAGAGGTATATTATGGCTTTTTCAATTAATGACACAAGACCCCCGCTGGAACAATTTCTGCAGGGTGAGGCTGCCAGAGCCTACCATTTCCTCGGTTCGCACTTTGAAAACTGGGAAGGCCGTCAGGGCGTTGTTTTCAGAGTTTGGGCGCCGAACGCAAAATCCGTTTCCGTAGTCGGTGATTTCAATGACTGGAACCCCGACGCCAACTTCATGTACCGCATTTCCGATTCCGGCGTGTGGGAGCTGTTCATCGAAGGCATCTGGGAATTCTGCTGCTACAAGTACTGCGTAGAGACTCCCTGGAACGACCGCCTGATGAAAACCGACCCCTTCGCCTTCCATTGCCAGACCCGTCCCGACAACGCTTCCCGTACCTACCATATCTATGACTATCAGTGGAACGACGGCGAGTGGTATAAGTATAAGGAGGAGCATCCTCACAAGACGCAGCCGATTAACGTCTACGAGGTCAACGCCGGTTCCTGGCGCAAGTATGAGGACGGCAACTTCTTTGATTACCGCAAGCTCGCGGAAGAGATGATTCCCTACGTCAAGGAGATGGGCTATACCCACATTGAGTTCATGCCGCTGACCGAATATCCCTTTGACGGCAGCTGGGGCTATCAGTGCACCGGCTACTTTGCCGCGACCTCCCGTTACGGCGAGCCGAAGGATTTGATGTATTTTATCGACCAGTGCCATCAGGCAGGTATCGGCGTCATTCTGGACTGGGTTCCGGCGCACTTCCCCAAGGACGCGCACGGTCTCGGCCGCTTTGACGGCACCGGCTGCTATGAGTATGAGGACTGGAGAATCGGCGAGCACAAGGAATGGGGCACCTATATCTTCAACTACGGCAGATATGAGGTTACCAGCTTCCTGATTTCCTCCGCTATGTTCTGGCTGGATATGTACCACATCGACGGTATCCGCGTCGACGCGGTCGCTTCCATGCTCTATCTCGACTACAACCGCAAGGACGGCGAGTGGATTGCCAACGCCTACGGCGGCAGAGAAAACCTCGTTGCCGTTGACTTCCTGCAGAAGCTCAACACCGTGGTTCACGAGTTCCATCC
>CAMVTS010000154.1 GCA_947170465.1 uncultured Clostridia bacterium | reverse complement strand
CACAAATATATTGTAACAAATCCACAAGATATTATTTTTCTTATTTAGAATTATTATTTATCGTGCACACCAAATTTTCATTACCCTTTTTGTGAATATTGACAACAAGCAACCATCATATAAAAAAAGACACGCAGCGCGTGCCTTTTCGTTCTCTCAATAGCTTTTCCGGGCGATTTTGGCGTTGAAGAGCGCCGCGTCGTCCTTTTTGATTTTGTCAAACCAGCCGAGCTTTTTCTTCGCGAGCAGCAGAAAGCCGATATACAGCGCCATACAGCAGACCTCTATCACCAGCGAGAGCACGTCTACCTCCGTCTTGACGGCGCCGAAGCCGAAGCCGGCAAAGAGGAACGCCGCGAGGTTGTTGACGATATGCGCCGCGCAGCCCGCTTCAAGACCGTTGGTGATGTAAACGCATACGCCGAAGGCGATACCCATTACCGCAACGGAAATCACGCCGATTACATTGTACGGGTGCAGCGCCGCAAAAAAGACGGTCTGAATGATAATCGGAATCACCGGAATCTTAATCCACGAGCCGAACGCCTGCATCACCAGTCCGCGAAAAATGTATTCCTCGGCGCAGCATTGAAGCGGCACCAGAATCATACAGCAAATAAATCCGGCTATGGTAAAGCGGACGTCTCCGGAGTTCTTCTCCGTAATGAGCGTCTGGACAATCAGCGGAATCCCGATACACACGAGGGCGCCGCCGAGCGTTTTGAAAAACACGCCGAAGTCGAAGCCGCCGCGTGAGGACGAATAGGAGGAGAAGCTGCGGCTGTTGACAATCCGGTTGGCAAGCATCAGCACCGGAATCAACACGGCGATACTGCCAAGGGAGAGAATCGCGCCGTGAACCGTATAGGCGTCCAGCTTGTCATAGCCGCCGTTGAGCTGCTCCATGGGATTAACGCCCTGTGTGAAGGCAATCGCATTGCCGATAACGCCTACGACAAGGCTGAATACGAAGTAAAAACCAACCGTCAGCAGCATGACCAGCAGCGGCTTGAACCACTTGTACGGGGTAAATTGTTTTGGATAAGGCAAGTAAGCAGGGACATTTGATTGCATGATTTCAGCTCCATTCGTTTAAAGTATTTATTCTTTTTCACAGATGACAATGTGGCGGTTGTAGGCGTCTCCGCTGATGCAGGTCACCAACACCAGCTTTTGTCGTCCGGGAAAAATATACAGCTCACCGGAATCATCCTTGCGAATGACCTTGTGTTCAACGACCTTGTAGTCGATAGTTTCCCAGTAGTTCTTGATTGTCACTTTTTCACCAACGGGAATATAACGGATATTGTCAAAAAATATCCTGCCGACGTAACCGGTATGACCGCCAATCACAACATTGGTATCTTTATCATCCAACGGCAGCGACGTCCCGAAGAGATGACCGGCGCCGTAAGCCATGGATTCTTCATTGCCGCCGAGATAAACCGGCAGGTACATGTCCACACTCGGCGCGGAAAGATAAGCGTACACATTAGACAAACCGTATTCATTCATATTCAGCGCGGCTCTCTCGTAGCCGGTGGTGTCCACCGTGCCCTGATGATAGAGAATCGAGGCGTTGTACGCCTTGCTGTCCTGATACAGCTTGTTAAGGTCTGCCGCAAAGATTACCGGACGGTCATAAACGCGCTCGCCGGTAGCCGGATTGATTGGATAGCCCTGTTCGTCAATCTCTTTTTTCTGTAATGCCTCCTGAAAGGACTTGGCGGTAATCCCAAGTTTTTCTTTCAGCTCTTTGTCATCATCGGAAATCACGTTATCTATCGCCGCTTCGTATTCCTCAATCGCATGATTGGCGCGCTGTTGTCCGACAAAGTTAGAGACTGTTGGAAAGAGCATAAATCCAACGCCGGTCAAAAGCAGGAGAACGGCGATGATAACCAGTATTTTCTTCCACATACTACGGCTCCTTTTTCTTGCGCGTCAGCCACACAATGAGAACAACAACAATTACCACAGTCAGCACAAAACCGCCGATAATCAGCGCGGCAGTCAGATAGCTGAGCTTGTAGCCGAGGAAGAAAATCGCGCCGTCATCCGCCTTGACGGACTCGATCGTGCCGTCAAACTCCTTTTCCTTCTCCACCATATCATTTTCTACTCGCTCACCGCGCACCAACAAACGATGCGTGTTGACGGAATACGGCGTACAGGTAACCAGCGTACAATAATCCTTGTCTTCCGTAATAAACAAATCGGAAACCTGATCCGGAAGGACAACCTTGATTTGATTCACCCGGTATTTGAGCGTTTTGTCGAGCACATGCAGATAAAACGCGTCTCCTTCCTCCAGATCGGTAAGATAGTCAAAAAACGTCTTACTCGGATACGCCGAATGTCCCGTGATAACACAGTGTGTACCAATGCCGCCGATGGGCATGGAGGTATTTGCGAGGTGACCGGCGCCGATGCTGAGGATCTCCTCAGAGGTGCCGTGATAAATCGGCAAATAGACGTTGATTTTCGGGATATCAACATAGCCCATCAGACCGCCGCCTATGTCGAGGGTTTCCTCATAGTGAGCGCCTATTTGCTCATACGCCGCCTTGTCAAAGGGGTCAGTGAGCACAATCGTACCGGTCAGGCTGGCGTTATATTTTTCCGCGCCGGCGATATACGCGTCAATCTCCTTTTGCGGCATCGTTTCAAGCTCTGACTGTGTTTGATACGCTTTAGAACGGTCATTGAGGTTATTGACCACCGAGCTGAGGAGCGGATAGCTCAGCACGCCCAGACCGACGATAAAAATCAGCGCGATAATGATAATCGGAATCGCTTTTTTCATTTGCCTTCGTCCTTTTGAAAAGATAGTATTATTATACACTATTTTATCAGTTTTGACAAGCAAAGAGCCGACGCTTTGCGCCGGCTCAGAAAAATCCTGTCAGGATTAATTATTTAGCTCTCTTCTTGAGTACAACTACGAAGAGTGCACCTGCAATAGCAATCAGAGCGCCGCCGATAACGAAGAACATCATGGTGCCGGTTCCACCGGTGGGAGGAAGCGGCGTCTTGGTGTTCTCAACGGTAACGGTTGCCGCATCGCCTGCGGGCAGCGTCATGGTGTACTTGTAGCCCTGAACCGCTACAGAGGAATCGGTCACCTTGTTGATGGTGGGAACGAGATCAACCTGATGGAAAGCGGTGTTTCTGTTGTAGCCTTCCGGCTCCTTGGTCTCCTGTACATAGTAAGTGCCCTTGTCCAGACCCTGGAAGGAGATGAATCCGTTGCCGTCGGTGGTCAGAACGATGTCCTTACCGGCAGCGTCCTTCATAACCTTCTTGTCAGCGTCAAAGAGGGTGAACTCAACGCCGCTGAGCTTCTTGTCGTGATCCTGAGCGTCAACCTTGATGACGTTGATCTTCGCGGTGAATACGTATACGGTAGGACCGGGAACAACGGTGGGAGCAGACTCGGAAGCGGGCTTGTTGCCATACTCGAGGCCGTCGCTGTTCTTAACGCCGTTTACGCCGTACTTGACGGAATCGA
>CAMVTS010000153.1 GCA_947170465.1 uncultured Clostridia bacterium | reverse complement strand
CATTACACTTTTAGTGACTTTGATGTATTGACAAAAGTCACTTCATAACAGAGAAAAATCCAGGTCATCAGCCTTATCCCCGGCTGAGATAATACGCGGCTTTTGACCTGTACATCGCCCTGTCGGCTTTTTTAACAAGCTCTTCCGCTGTCAAGCCCTGATAATCCTTTATGCGAGCAAATCCGGACGATAAGCTAAGAGAAAACTTTGTATTTTTCTCTGACCACTTTTTGGTTTCCTCAGCCAAGCGCACGAGGATCTCCTCAGCTGCTTCTTTTTCCATATTTGCCACGACAACGAACTCATCGCCGCCTATCCTGTAGCACTTTTTTCCGTTGCCGACTGCATTTTGGATACAGAGTGCAGCTCCGATAATCAGCTCATCTCCGGCGTCATGGCCAAAGGTGTCGTTGACCGTTTTTAATCCGTTGATGTCAAAAACAAATACGGTAAAATCCTCGGGCAGAGCCGCCATCCTGCTGTAATATTCTATGTCCTTCATATAGGCGTAGCGGCTGTATACGCCGCACAGAGAATCCTTTAGCAGCTGTTCGTCCGACGTCATCTTATAAAATTCCGCGTAATGAATAAACATCAGAGCCACGACAATCGTCATGGAAATGTATGCGGTTCTGTATTCTCCGCCGAGAATTTCCTGCAAACTGATGCCGGCAATCAACATAATAAACGCGGCAATCAGCGAGAGTCTGTTGTGCTTGCGGTACGACAAACTGAAAATCAAAAACTCAACCGCCGTCAGAACAATCACGGCGAAATAAATTGCAATATACACCCCGTACAGCGGACCGTGTGAATAACGGTGGTAATCGTCTATTTGAATCATCCATCCGTTAAATCCGGCGATAATCTGGAAAACGACATTTCCTATGAGCACTCCTATCAGCACTTTATAGCAGGTATTGCGCAGCTTCATTTGCGCTACAATCGCGCCTCCTGCCAGCGGCGTGAGTATATAATCGGCACACTTCACTATCTTAAGCGCCCACACAGGGCTCAATTCGTTGCCGCTGAGCTGAACGCCGAGCCATTCCGCTAAGGCGGAAAAGGCGATTATGCTGTATGTCAGATAAAACAATCTTTTATCCTTGCCGGAAATCCAGCTGTTCTCATGTACCAGTATACAAAGAACGAACAACGCCATCCAACAAAGGATTATCAAAATCGTATAATAGCTTAACATGTCGCGAGTCCTCCTTTCCGGTAACGCTTGACAAATTCAAAGCATATTATGTTTTCTACAAGTAATATTATCCTTCTTCAGTTGATTTTTCAATAGTGTGTTCCAGAGAGTCACTCCCCATTTTTTACAATCATTGTTGCTTTTATCCGTGAAATTATGTAAACTATATATGTAATTATTACGTTATTACTGAGGAGTTATATAAAAATGAGTATGCTTTTTGCGGAAACTTTGAAAAAACTGAGAACCGAAAAGGGGCTGTCCCAACGCGAGCTGGGGGAGAGGATGTATGTCACCCGCACCTCGGTCAACCGATGGGAAAACGGCAGCCGCCTGCCGGACGCCGCGATGATTATGAGGCTCTCGGAGGTGCTTGACGCAGACATAAACATTCTGTTCAGTGCCGCTGCAGAGTGTGACGGCACCACTAACGTCATCATGCTTGATGATAATAAAATCATTCTCAACGGCGGTATGCAGATATTAGAAGAGGTTTTGCCGAATGCTTCGGTGATTGGCTTTACAAAACCGAGAGATGCGGTTGAATACGCCAAAAACAACCGTATATCGCTTGCTTTCTTGGATATAGAAATGGGAAGTGTAAACGGACTGGACGTATGCGAAGAGCTGCTGCGGATTAACCCGCGCACCAATGTAGTTTTTCTTACGGCATATCCGTCGTACGCCTTTGACGCCTGGAAAACCGGAGCGTGCGGCTTTATGCTCAAGCCGATAACAGCTGAGTCAGTTCAGGATCGGCTTGGAAAATTGCGCCATCCTTTCCCGATGGGAGGGATTGACGCATGACCGGTGTGATAACGATTATCGGATACTGCACTGCAAGCGCAATGTTGGCTTTGATGCTGATGGCGCTTGCCTATGCAATCATCATGCCCTCGCCCGATAGATGGAGCAAAAACTATTTTATCACATTCTTTTCGCTTTTGTCGCTTTGTGTGTGCGTAACATTTATCTCTGCTCTCCTATATAACAGACCGGGATTAGCTGAAGCCGAAAAGGTCTCCTGTTTTATTGAGGCTGCCTTTATATCCACTTTAATGCCCCTGCCGACATTCCTCATTTTGCACAGCTGCAAGGAAAAGCTAACCTTCAACGCGTTGTTGATTGCGGTGCTGGCTTTGTGGGGCGTATACTTCATCATGATAAGCATAACTCAATTCACAAATACTTTCTACATCATCACTCCTGAAAACTTATTGTACCGCACACGGTGGTTTACCGTGATGCTTACTCCGCTGATGCTTATTATGCTGTTGAACATAGTCGGGCTTATTCGCAGGCGCGGAAAACTGTCAAAGCGCTATTTTATCGCTTTGCTGATTTATATGATTCCGCTGACGGTTTGCATTTTTATCCACGCGTTTATTGATATCGAGCTAATCCTTTTCTTAGGCGTAGGAGTCTGCGCACTGTCAATGTACTCCCTGATTGTGAGCGATCATATCTCCCAGCTCATTCGCCAGGAGCGCAAGATTGCCCATCAGCGCGCCAGCGTCATGGTACTTCAAATGCGTCCGCATTTTATCTATAATACTATGATGAGCATTTACTACCTATGCAAGCAGGACGCGGACAAGGCTCAGCAGGTCACGCTGGACTTTACCACCTATCTGCGCAAGAATTTCACCGCGATTGCGGAGGAGGAGCTTGTACCCTTCGCAGATGAGCTGGAGCACACCCGGGCTTATCTTGCCGTGGAGCACGCGCAGCATGAGGATATGCTCTATGTTGAATACGATACGCCGCACGTTAACTTTTATGTGCCGCCCTTGACCCTGCAGCCGCTTGTGGAGAATGCCGTTAAGCACAGTTTTGACCCAAACGGCGACCCTCTGTATATCTGCGTAAGGACGCGGCAGGCTGATAACCGCAACGAGATTATTGTGGAAAACAACGGTCTTGACTATCAGCCAAGCAACGACAACGAGCCGCATATCGCTCTATCAAATATTAAGCATAGACTTCAAATAATGTGTAAAGGAGAATTAACAATCGCGCCTCGCGAAGGCGGCGGAACAGTTGTAAAAGTGATTATTCTGGGTGCAAAAGCGTGAGGGTGTAACGGATATGCGGCATTTTATTAACAGCTGTCATATTACGAAATCATACAGAAATCATTAAATCTTTTATTGATAATACTGAGCAAAACTAAATGCCGCGCTTGGCGATTCTGCCGGGTGCGGCATTTTCCGGAATTACAATAATTGCGTAAAAAGCAAATTATGCTTTAAGGACAAATTAGTTTTAGCGTGGGAGTGGGCGAACAGCAGAAAAGCATACTGGCGCATAGCCGACAGCTAT
>CAMVTS010000152.1 GCA_947170465.1 uncultured Clostridia bacterium | reverse complement strand
ATATCCGCAACATCAAAACAAAGACCATGGTCTGCGGCTGCTTCAGAAGCAGAACTTGCGCAAAGAAATATATGTATGGGCTTAATGTCATACATCAGCACCGCCCGTAAAAATGGATTTGATTCTTATCACGCGGTTAAGATGGCTTTATCGGGTTTAACCAATCAGGTTTTTGAGTTGGGGTGCTGAGTAGTTACATAATTTGTAAAAAACAGCCGCTGTTTACGCCTTCTTTCTATGAAAAAGAAAAAAATTATCATTGCACTAAAGAAAAAATTGTGCTATAATACCAGTAGAACCATCATTAGAAAGAAGGGGTATCTATGAAAAAATGTGTATCCGTTATCCTTACCGCCGCGATTTTGTTGACCGTGGTATTTTGCGCAGTGCCGGCAGCGGCGGCGCAGACCATAGCGGAAAAAGTGGCGCAGTACAGCTACAAAATTACACCGTTGTTACAGCCGTTTAATGAGTTTTTCTTTGTTAAAACCGATAACCCCAATCCAAAATCGTTTCGGTTTATCGACCAAACGACCGTTTATGACGCTAAAGGGACCATATCGTTTAGTAATTATGCATTTGCAGATATTCACTATGACAATCCCGAAACGATGCGCGTAAACGGCGGATATATTTTCCGTTCCAGCAACAAGGTTGACGGCGGCGAAATAATGCTGCAGGCAGCAAACGTAAAAAATGAGTCCGACTACCAGGACTATGACCGCTGGCACAGTGGGATATGGGTGAATACCGGCAAGACATTTACATTGCCGCGGCTGATGGATGTAACGGACTATCTGATTGAAACCTATGCTGCCGGCGACAGCTTTTTTGATAAGATGGACGCGGTGCAAAAAGGCTTTTCCTCCGTTTGCCTGTACGACGGTTCCAACTTGCGCGGTACGCTTGAAAGAATCAACGACTACTGGATGGCGGCGGCTGTCGGCCATGTGGACCAAAGCCTGTATATTTACAGCCCTTATGACAGGAAGGGTTCCAAGGCGCTGCTTGCGACGGCTGTTTATCCCTTCCGCTTCGATTCTATTGGCTTTCCCCAAATCATGATAAAAGTGTCCGAAAGGCTCGACAGCACATCGACCCATCAATGGAATGAAAACTACCACTATCTGGTTGATATTACCTGTGACGGTGTTACCAAAAGCTACGGTGGAGCCGGCAACGGCGAAGGACAGGGAATCAACAAGGAAAATATCGAGTACATCACATTCGGTGAAAACGGCGCGGACTTCACGTTGGAAAACACCCGCGAACGGTTGGAACGGTATGCTAAGCTACCCATTGAGGACGATGTCCCGCATGATGACGAGCTGACGTGGAAGCAAATTGCCGACACCGTCGGAAATGGCGCATGGGTGCGCGTGGCAGGCAACACCCGTCCTGTGTACGGCAATCATGACGCTTCGAAATCCGTATATACCTACCTATACTCCAAACGCAGCGGAACCCATTTTGCTGAAAAAGAATTCGGCGTCGGCGACCGCATGTATCAGGGCGGCGATTTGGGCTATACCAAGGATACTTGGGTAGATGGCAGATACGTCGGTATAGGGAGGCGGTTTGTTCCCGGCGCAACCTTTGAGGATCATCCTACCTCCGACCTTTTGTTTAGCGAAATCACCGTTCCGCAAATTGAATATGATTACGTGTGCAACAATTACGTTATCAAAAGCATTACCGAAAAACCGCAGCGTGCATTATTTCGTTATGATGATGAATTACAGCGGTGGATTATTGACCATTTCTCTGCTGCTTCCGGCTGCGCCGACTATGACAATACAGCGGAGATGGTGAGGTGGGGACTGGTGGCACCGCAATATTTGGATAAAATGACGCTGACAAAGGAGCAGGTGGCAGCGATGCATGTCGACAAAAATACCAATGTTTTGCCGCCGTCCGGCTATGTGTTCGACGGCACACTGCCCTGCGGTACACCGTTTCATAACTTGGCAGGCGGCGATGTGAACGGCGACGGAACGGTTGACGTCAGCGACGCGACCGTTATTCAGCTTTATATCGCGGAGCTGCTCGGAGAGAGTACCTTTATTCAAGAGGCGGCAGATGTGAACGGCGACGGGATAATCGCTATCGACGACGCAACACATTTGCAGCAGTACGTTGCGGAATTGATTCCGGCTTTATAAATATGTTTTCGTGAGAGCGGCTCTGTGGAGCCGCTCTTTTTTGCAAATAATTCCGTCGTTTTTGTCAGTCCAAAGTCAACAAGAGCCTGCGCGAGAAACGCGGTAAAATTCTCGCGCTCATCGACAGGCTTCAAAAACGCAAGGGAGCAGTCTGCCTGTTTTTAGAAAAGCTCGGTGTTCCGTTCGGCAACAATCAAGCCGAGCGCGATATCCGCAACATCAAAACAAAGACCAAGGTTTGCGGCTGCTTCAGAAGCAGAACCGGCGCAGAAGAATACATGGGCTTAATGTCATTCATCAGCACCGCCCGCAAAAACGGGTTCGATTCTTATCACGCGGTTAAGATGGTTTTATCAGGTCAGATCAATCAGGTTTTTGGGATAGGGTGCTGAATAGTTACAGTAGCGAAATGAATTAGTGCTCACAAACTTGTCCAACAATCACTTGGATAACACACTCGGGTGTTGAGTGTGACAGTAAGGAGAGCGCATGACTGTTAATCATGATGTCACTGGTTCGAGCCCAGTTGGGGGAGCCACAAACTCGCTACAAATTAATTGGTGTTGATGACGCTGAGGGTCCACCTGTTCCCATACCGAACACAGAAGTTAAGCTCAGTGGTGCCGAAAATAGTGCTCTGGCGACGGGGTGTGAAAATAGGGAGATGCCAATACTTGTAGCGAGTTTTCTTTTATCTGATGAAGCTGACTTTTACAGTCGGCTTTTTTATTTTGAGTTTGTGTTTGACATTTTTGTTGTCCTTTCTAAAGCCAACCGCCTTCTCCCGATTTATGGGCGGTTGGTACATATACAAATTTGAGAGCCAATCATTATATTTCTAATTTAGTTTTAGAAGTATAGTGATTGGCTCTTTTTTTGTTGCAAATTTTTTGAGAGAAGGTGAAGAAATGTATGTGGATCCTAAGCTTTATGCTGTCGAGGAATTAGCAAATGCAATCATCATAGGCTTCGATAAAAACCGCATGTAATTTATCAGGACTCAAACGCGGTGTTTTGCAATCTGATTTACATTCTTGTCGTGTATTGCACACCCACATTCTTTTTCTGTATTTATCATTGGAGTGCCATGTTTTCGGACCGTAATAATCACCGCAATCTGTGCAAATGATTTTTCTTCATAAAGCATTTTCAAATCTATATCTGCCGCGACATTTTTTCTTCGTAGACTCTCCTGTTGAACCATATCCCATTCATAAGGTAAGATAATAGGTTTATGATTGTTTGATATATAATATTTTGTTAATTCGCCTTCATTGCGTTTTTCTTTTTTAGATAGGTAATCACATATATATGATTTTTGGTACGAGTGGTCATAACAGACTTATGAAAAATTCAGGTTTTATCGGCAGTCACACACATTTCTCGCTCGCACA
>CAMVTS010000151.1 GCA_947170465.1 uncultured Clostridia bacterium | reverse complement strand
TTTTTGAAAAAATGCAAAATCAACTGATTTTTGTAAGGGTTTTGTCATACTCGGTGTGATAGACTGTAATCACAACAGAGGGAAACCCTCAAATCAAAACGAAAAGGAGAAATCATCATGAAAAAGAATGTAAAAGGATTTATCAGCTTATTTACCGGAATCGCGGCGTTTATCGTCGTAGGAATCGCGCTCTTTGTGCCCACCGTACCCCTGATGGGAACGAACATCTTGCTTTACGGCAGCGCCAACGTTATCATCGCGCTAGCCGCGGCGCTTCTCGGAATCGCGGCGATGGTGTTCGGCATCATGAGCCTGAGCGGCAAAAACACCCGCAAGGGACCGCGCAAGGCAGGCTTGATTGTCGGCGTATGCGCCATTCTGATTGCCGTCGGCAGCGCCGGCTTCTGCGGTCTGGTCAAGACCGTTTGCGACTACGCCAACGGCGTTCCCGGCAACGCCATCTCCCGGATGGACGACAGAACACGCCGGCCGGTTGACGAAGCGCTCAAGGAGCTTGAGCACACCACCCTTGTTTTCCGATAATCTCAAAGCCGTCCTCTATGCAGGGCGGCTTTGCTATGAATATTTCCGGGTTTTGTTATGGACAATTCCCGAAAATTCTGCTATGATAGGAACAGACAAAATACGACAAGCAAAGGGGAATGCCTATGACAGAACTGACCGACCGCCTTGGAATGCTGCATGTCATTCAGATTTCGATTGAAGCATGGAACGGCATCTTCCTGCTGATAATGTTATTTTCCATGATATATGACAGAAAGCACGGCAAGGCGTTTATACCGGCTTCCGTGGATATCATCATTTTCTATCTGTCGATTTTCCTGTACAATATTTTGGATATTTTTTGCCTTGTCACCGACGGCGACACCTCCGGCGCCGGCTTTTTTATCCGGCGCGCGGCGGAATTTGGCTACTGCTTTGTCGGCATGTTTCATCCGGTCTTTATCCTGTATATGTTCAAAAAACACGTCGCTGCGCCCAACGGACTGACGTCCCTGAGCAAAGCCATCACGTTCTTTCAGCTGCTCCAGCTTCCGGGACTGGTGATGCTGATTCTGACGCCCTCAACCGGCGCGCTCTATTATTTCGACGCGAAAAACATCTACCACAGAGGTCCCCTCTATGTCTTCTGGGCGCTGATGACGCTGATTGCGATTGCGTTTTTGTTTGTCGCCATTCTGCTTTACCGCAAAAAGACGGACAAGTTTGTATTCAGGGTTGTGCTGATATCCTCGACGCTTCCGCTGGCATTTATGGTCATCAATTATTTTTTCTCCGAACTCAGCTTCAACAACATCGCGGTATCTGTCACGGCTCTGATTGTATTCCTGATGTATGAGCGCAACAAAGCAGAGGATTCCGTCCGGAATGTCCGTGCGCTGGCGCAGGCGCAGAGGCAGCTTGCCGAAAGCCGTCTGGCACTGGAGGAAAGCAAAAACCAGACGCTGATGGCGCAGATACAGCCGCATTTCATCAACAATTCCCTGATGGCAATTCGTTCGCGCTGTTACGATTATCCGGAGGTATACGAGAGCCTGACCAACTTTTCACGCTATCTGCGCGCCAATTTTGAAGCGCTCGGCGACACGCGCCTGATTTTGTTTGAGCAGGAGATGGAGAACATCGAAGCCTATCTTTCCCTGGAGCGACAAAACTTCGGCGAGCGTCTGCAGGTGGAATATGATATCGAGTGCGACGACTTTCTGCTGCCGGCGCTGTCGGTGCAGCCGCTGGTCGAAAACGCCGTTCGTCACGGCGTCGCGACGTACAAAGACGGCGGCACCGTTCAGATTAACGCGCACAGGAGCGGCGGCGTTATTGTCATTGAGGTAATAGACAGAGGCAGCGGCAAGAGAAATATCACCGAACAGCAGAGCAAGCGCAAGGGAATCGGCGTTGAGAACGTTCGCAAGCGGCTGCAGTCCATGAGCAACGGCAGTCTTGAAATCATTCCGGACGAGCACGGCACGACCGCGCGGATTACCATGGACGAGATAGGGGGTAAGTCATGAAAACAATTTCAGTAGACGATCAGCGCGAGGTGCTCGTGCTGATGCAGAAAATGCTGAGCAGCATTGACCCGCAGGGAACGCACCTGACCGCGTCAGGCGCGGAAGAAGCGTTTCAGATGATGAGCGACGACGTGCAGGTGCTCTTTCTGGACATCGAAATGCCCGGAATCAACGGCATAGAGATAGCCGGCATCCTGCAAAAGAAGTATTCCAAGCTCAACATCATCTTTATCACCGGGCACCCGGAATACAGCCTTCCGGCGCACAGTGTTTTCCCCAGCGGTTTTCTGACGAAGCCGGTGGACGAAAAAGACATCTGCCATGCGCTGGAGCACCTGCGCTACCCCATCGAAAAGTCCGAAAAGCCCATGCGCGTCCGGTGTACTCCGTTTGCGGTATTTGTCAACGACAAACCGTTTCATTTCAAGAGCCACATGACGAACGAGCTTTTCGCCTATCTGGCGTATAAAAACGGCGCGCTTTGTCCGAACGGCGAATTGCTGGGCTTGCTCTGGGACGGCAATCTCGACAAGAGCGGCAGACTTCGTCAGCTGATTATGGATATGCGCCTTTCGCTGGAGGAAGAGGGCGTGACAAACGCCGTCATCAAAAAATACGGCAGAACAGGGCTGAATATGGAGCTGGTGCAGTTTGAGGGCGACGTCAGCGACATTTTGCGCGAGTTTGACTGGTATTGATGTCAAAACTGTAACCAATTAAAGTGAAAAAAGAACGGTATATGAACGATTCTTGTGGTATAATATAAGGAAATGGTTATTTTGGGGGTGTTTTGCAAGATGAAAAAGAATATGTTTCATACAGCGGCGCTGCTGATTCTGGCAGTGTCTCTCGTTGCGCTGCCGTCCTGTTCATTGCTTGGCGGACAGAGCGCTTCCTCACAGAAGGGAACAACGATGGTCTACACAGCGTCTCCCAGAACAGAGGCGCCGACAACAGAACCGCCGACCACTGTGCCTGTCAACGGCACCGCAGAGGACGAAAACGGCGTCATTCGTTACTATGTCAACGGCGAGCTGCAGACGAACACCGTCGTCGGAGAAGAGGGCGAGCAGCATTACTATGTCGGCAGCGACGGCACCGTTGACCACGGCTATTGCGACGGCGTGACCGTTGGCGAGGACAGATGGATTGTCATTGAAGGCACCGCCTATCCTGTCGTCACCGAGTCGGACGAGGTGCTGTTCGCGGCAGCGCAGGCGGTCGCCAAGTGCACCGACAGCAGCATGAAACGCGAGGATAAGCTCAGACCTGCCTTTGACTACATCAAGGAGAATTACCTGGAGGGCGTGCGCCACAATCCGCCGATAC
The DNA here is from genome assembly GCA_947170465.1 of uncultured Clostridia bacterium. Lineage (GTDB taxonomy): Bacteria > Bacillota > Clostridia > Oscillospirales > Acutalibacteraceae > Ruminococcoides. The sequence goes on along the minus strand of CAMVTS010000151.1, from coordinate 297 downwards.
CCTACACGGAGCCTGACTGGCCGGTGACTTATGCCAGCGATATTCTGATAAACGGAAAGGGCGATTGCTACAGCTTCGGCGCGGCGTTCGCCTACATGGGCAGAGCAATGGGCTTTGAGGAGTCCTACGCCGTCAACAGCGGCGGTCACGGCTGGGCGGAGATAGAGAACAGAACCTACGACCCTGAGTGGAGCATGCACAGTAATAAATACAGCTATTTCGGCATGCGCTACGACGAGGAATGCGACGTTCCCTACGCCTTCGCCATCGAAGGCTACACCGACCAGAAACGCCGCC
>CAMVTS010000150.1 GCA_947170465.1 uncultured Clostridia bacterium | reverse complement strand
TGCTTTGCTGCGCCCTTTTTTGCAGAGGTTATCTTCTATGTCGTTTTCACACTACACACTCCTTTTCATTCGTAGCCGTTTGTCACAGTATACAAACATATATTAGTGGAAATTTCATTCGTTTCATCATAAGTCAAATTTCTCCCTATCACAACAAATCAGCCGCAATAAATTTTGAATCCGCTATTGCGGCTTTATCAATCTCCAGTATCTTTGCGACGGCAGTAATGCGAAAATCATACGAGCCGATATAGGTATAGTGATCTTCTCCGATTTTTTCATAGTATTTCAGAAGCCGGCGATAATACGGTTTTTTCACGGTTTCTAAATAATCGACAAATTCCGCTGTTCGTATTTCTTTGTCCTCAGCGCAGATTGCCTTCATCAGCTCGCCGGTGCTATCGGTATATTCGTCACCGAAATATCCCTTGTCCTTAAAGTAAAAGCTCTTATCGGTGACGGCTTGGTTATGAAAAGCTGTATTCCGCAACAAATCCAAAACCGCATCGACGTATTTCTCCTCTATCATATGCTGCTCTAAAAAAGCGATTTCGGTATGATCCAGAGACAATAAAAGATAGAACGACAAAGCACTGCACAGATCGCTGTAATACAGTTCTCCGCCCAGCTGAGTATACGCATACCAATTACGGCAATACCGCAGCGCTTCATCGGTGAGCGTCTTTATGTCCGCCTGCAACACATACAGGATACTGAATCTTTGGTAAACATGCATATTTACTACGTAATAATATTGCTTTATATCCGCTTTGGGACTCTTCCTGACGCCTCTTTCAATTTCTGAAAGAAAATCGTCGATCGTTTGAAGCTCCTTAAGGTAATAGTCCTTTGACTTATAATCGTCGCGGGGATTCGCACTGAATTGTCTGTTCGTTTTCTTTTTCGATCTTTTAAATAAGCTCATAATTTCAACCTCGTTTGATTCAACTTCATTTCACATGCACCTTTTTCACGCGAAGCAGATTATCGCAGTAGGGACAGCGTGCGGTCATATTGGAAGGCATATTGACAATCGCGCCACAGGCAGGGCAGTGGTAGCCTGTTTGCGGATGCGTTTTGTAAATATCTACGCCTTTGAGCATTTCCTCAAGCTCACGCTCGGATTGCGGAGCGATTTCGCCGCCCTCAATAACCACTACTCCCCTGAACATCTTAAACGCAAGATTTGAGTTCTGCGAATAAGGCGCTTTTGTCCTGTCCGTCGGAATTTTAATCATACGCAGTTTGCCGGAGTAATCAAAATACAACACATCCATTACCACCATCGGCTTGCCAAGCTTTTTATATTTGCTGTCAAACTCATAGCCGTACACCTTGCCGATATATTGTGCGCCGCAGGGAGGTCCCCAATCAACGATAGTACATTGTTTTCTCAGTTTAGCCGACTGACCGGCGTACCTAAGCGCCAACACAAAACATAACGGCGCTAATATGAGCAAAACAACTCCGATTATTTTAGCTGCCGGGCTTTGTATGATACACAAAATAAGGATAGCCGCTGACGAAAACAATGCAAACAGAAAATTAAGCAGTATAGCAACCATTACCTTATAACTTGATATTTTCATAACTTTACCTCGTTTTGATTACCTGACCGTATATATCGGTTCGCATTATCATACCGCAGTAGGCGCACTTAGCTCCCTTACCGACAGGGATTTTGACCTCTCCGCCGCAGTTAGAGCAGCTTATAGTAACAGACGGGAGCCTGCCCGTTAAGTCAATGCCGTCGAGCAGGAGCTCGTCCTCGCCCTGGATTTTACTGTCTGTAGCCGCGCCTGTCAGCACAGCCTTACCCTTATACAGCTTGAACGGAACATTATATGTAAGCGGAAATTCGCGTTGCTCATATTTGTATGTCTCTACGTCAATCTCGCGGATATCTCCATTTTCATTCATATAGCGCACCGTGAGTATCAGCGGATATTTTCCGCTCGAATAACTCTGCTTGGTTGCGTCTGCCTCATATGTGTAGCCCTTGATTTTGCCCATGTAGGCTTTGCCGTTACTGAGCACCAGCTGCCTTTGACTGCGCTCGCGAAAAGCGGTTTTGAGAGAGCTGATTCCACCTAAAAACGCTAACACGCACCACAGAACAAAAAAGAACAGAAGAAATATGCGGTAATCAATCTCGTTGTTTTGGAATAGCCAGATTATCATAACAATGAATGCTCCGGAAAAACATACACTGATTAAACACATTACTATCCCGGAAATAATTTGCTTTGCGATTTTCATATAGCTCTCCTACTCTGAATTATATCTTAAAGAATCATTTTCCTTTTCCGATAACCTTTTTCATTATCTCATAATAATGCCGGCAAAACTCGTATTTGTCCTCTTTCAAAAACCATTCACCTTCTCTCAGCGCGAGCATTCCGTCAAGACTGTATACGGCGCGGTAACCCGGTAAATATTCAGGCTCGAGCTGATTGGCGCCAATGGAGTTAGGGTCATAGATGTATACTTCTATCATTGGCTCAGCAAAGTATCTCGGAGTTCTGTTGTTCCCCCAAGAGCTGCTGTTTATCGCTCCGTATGAAATATCTATATGACCGGTTCTATCTTTCTTATGGTTTACAATGTTCGGCATATCTTCACGCAGCCATATTACATTTAGTTCTTCTTCATAATATCGAAAAGTTTTATCATCAATAAAGCTGGTATGCAGTCCGTATTTCTCATATTCACGCGCGTCCAAAAAAGGATTGACCGTGTCCCAGTCGCAGAACACTTCCATTTCATCTGTTTTGTAATTGCCCTTGAAACGCACGGCTTGTTCGACCTCTCCGAGACCTAATTCATCTCCGCATCCGGCGGCAGAGAAAGCGAGCAACACCGCTAAGGACAGCGCGGCAAGCATTTTCAATTTTCGCATAATTTTTTATGTATCTCCTCCATCATTTCTGTTTGCCAATCAATTTCAGCATCAAATTAAAGTAATGCATACAGAATTCATCTCTGTCAACATCCAAATTCCATTCGCCCTCTTCCAACGCAAGTTCTCCGTCAAGACTGTATACGGCACGATAACCGTGCCACTTATCGGGGCCTACATCCCACGGCTTCTTGGGACCGTAATGGTGGATCTCTATCATCGGCTCTGTAAAGTATTTCGTATTTTTACTGTTTTTGATTGAAACGCAGTTGATCGCTCCGTATGAAATTTGCGCAACACCGAGCACATTAATGTTGTGGATTCCAATACGCGGCGTATTATATACTTCTATTGCGTTTAATCCGTCTTCACAATCACGAAATGAATCGTACCCGTAAGGAAAATCTATGTAAAGTCCGTATTTCTCAAATTCCTGCTCATTCAGCAAAGGATCGATTCTGTCCCAATCACAGGATACCTCAAATTTATCATCGGTGTAAATGTCCTTAAAGCGTCCGTGTACCCTTACATTTTCCGCAAAAAAACAAAGAATTGGAAATATCATATTAAAAATTAAAACTAAAGCCAGAGCTGTTAGAGCTATTATCAGCCCGTAATTCTTCTTATGTTTTCTGTTCATCATTTACCAATCTTCAACTCCTGTTTCCGTTTCAAACACAACATTATTTTTAAATCTTATTAAATAGATTTCCCAACCGCTTATAATATCTTCTCGAAGCCGATAGTAAAAAATCATATCTGTTCTGTCGTCATGTGTAGAATACTCTTCAAA
>CAMVTS010000149.1 GCA_947170465.1 uncultured Clostridia bacterium | reverse complement strand
CTGCCGTTCGGTCGTGACCGTGCACAGTACCGCGCAGGTCACGCGGCGGCAGCCGCCTTTTGCGAGTACGCGCGAACATTCGCCAAGCGTGAAGCCGGTGGTGATAATATCGTCAATCAGCAGCACGTGCCTGCCTTTAACGTCCTCTCCGGTCAGCCGGTAAACGCCGTGAACATTTTCTTTTCGTCCGTTCCCCTTGGTGCGGTGCTGCGGCCGGTTGCGCTTGAATTTTTCCAGCGTGTCCACATAGGGCAGTCCCATGATTGCCGCACATTCACGCGCCAGCAGCTCCGCCTGGTTATAGCCGCGGTTTTCCAGATCCTGCGCATGCATGGGGACGCAGCACACCAGGTCAAACGATTTGTCCTCGCAGGTTTCCAGCACCGCCATCACAATCTGAGCGGCAAACGCTCTCGCGTAGCAGGCGCGGTCAAAAAACTTGAACCGCTGCACCGCCTTGGCGTAAACGCCGGAATAGGGAAAAGGCGCGGCTGTGAGATAGCCGCCGTAGGCATGCCGCGTGTAAGCCATTTTCGGGAACTGTTGCCTGCACCGCCTGCAGGCACATTCCTCCTTGTCAATCGCCCTTTCGCAGTAGGGACAAACCTCCGGCAAAAAGGCAGCCGTCACGCTCTTTTTCAATCGGTCAAGCCACTTCATGTTCTCACCACCCTATGACATTATCATATCAAAGACAGACAAAACAATCAAGCCGGTTGTGCCATATTTTGAAACTTCCGCTTGACAACCGGTGAAAATCGGTGTATGCTAAGTATGAAAAAAACGCAGGGGCGTCCGCATCAAGCGGGCTGAGAGTGGGCTGTGTTGCCCTAACCCTTTACCTGATTCGGATCATGCCGACGTAGGAAGCTCGTTTCATACCGACTTTATGCGCCGCGGCAGTCCGCGGCGTTTTTTATTTTCAGAAAGAAGGGAGTTATCAACATGAACGCAAGTGTCGCTATCCAGACCTTACCCGAAGCCAAAAACGATGACGAGCTGATTCGCATTGTCGACGAGGTGATTGCCTATATCAAGAGCACCGGCTTGAAGTGCTACGTCGGCCCGTTTGAAACCGCAATCGAGGGCGATTACGACGAGTTGATGGACATCGTCAAGGAGTGCCAGCATATCGCCATCCGCGCAGGCGCGCCGTCTGTCCTCGCCTATATCAAGGTGGATTACCGCCCCGAAGGAGATGTGCTGACCATTGAAAAGAAAGTCACCAAGCACCATCAGTAAGTACCTTCCGCCCGTCACGGCGATTGTCGTGCTGCTTGCCGTCTGGCAGGGCATGTGTATGGCAGGCTTGGTGCCTTCCTTCATGCTGCCGTCGCCGGTACAGGTGGTGCAGGCGCTTGTCAGGGACTTTCCGCTGCTGCTCAGCCACGCCGGCGTCACGCTGCTGGAGACCTTCATCGGCATGACCATCGGCATTATCGTCGGCTTTGTGCTCGCTGTCGTGATGGATCACTATCGCATTTTGCGCAAGGCGCTCTATCCGCTGATTGTCCTGACGCAGACGATTCCCACCGTCGCCATCGCGCCGCTGCTGGTGCTGTGGTTCGGCTATGAAATGCTGCCAAAAATCATCCTGATTGTGCTGGTGGTATTTTTCCCTGTGGCGGTCAACCTGCTCGAGGGCTACCAGTCTGCCGACAAGGACACCATCAACCTGCTGCGCTCCATGGGCGCAAATGACGGGCAGATTTTCCGTTACGTCAAGTTTCCGGCGGCGCTGGGACAATTCTTTGCCGGACTCAAAATCGCGGTCAGCTACGCGGTCGTCAGCGCGGTCATTGCCGAATGGCTCGGCGGCTTCAACGGACTCGGCGTATACATGACAAGAGTCAAAAAGGCGTATTCCTTCGACAAGATGTTTGCGGTCATTATCCTGATTTCAGCACTCAGTCTGGTGCTGATGGGGATTGTTAAAATTCTGCAAAAGAAATTTATGCCGTGGGAAAACCTGAATAAACATTCATAACCAAAGGAGAATAAGACAATGAAAAAGAGAATCCTCGCCGCGTTCATGGCGGCTTCCATGCTGGCGCTGACAGCCGCAGGCTGCGGCAGCGCCGGCAGCAGCAACAACAGCAGTAGCAGCAGTTCCGCAGCCGAAACAACTGCGAATACAGACAAGAAGAACAGCAAAATCACCTTTGTTCTCGACTGGACGCCCAACACCAATCACACCGGATTGTATGTGGCGCAGGAGAAGGGCTATTTTGACGAAGCCGGACTGGACGTCGAAATCGTTCAGCCGCCGGAGGACGGCGCCGAGGCGCTCGTCGGCACCGGCAAGGCGCAGTTCTGCGTGACCTTCCAGGACAGCATGCTGCCTATGATTATCGGCGAGAATAAAATGCCGCTGAAGGCTGTCGCGGCGCTTGTTCAGCACAATACCTCCGGCATCATTTCACGCAAGGGCGAGGGCGCCGACAAGCCGAAGGGACTGGAAGGCAAGAAATACGCCACCTGGGATTTGCCGATTGAGAAGGCGACGCTCAAGCAGGTCGTCGAGGACGACGGCGGCGATTTCTCCAAGGTGGAGCTGATTCCGAGCACCGTCACCGACGAATCCTCCGCGCTGAAAACCAAGTCCGTTGACGCTATCTGGGTATTCTACGGCTGGGCAGGCGTTGCCACCAAGCTCAACGGCGTGGAAACCGACTATTTCGCGTTCAGGGACATCAATCCGGTTTTCGACTATTACACACCCGTCATCGCCGGCAACACCGACTGGATGACGGCAAATCCCGAGCAGACCAAGGCGTTTTTGAACGCCTTGAAAAAGGGCTATGAGTACACCATCGCCAACCCCGAAGAAGCCTGCGAAATGCTGATGAAGGCGGCTCCCGAGCTTGACGAAAAGCTGGTCAAGGAGAGCCAGAAGTACATGAATGAGCAGTACAAGGCGGAGGTTTCTCAGTGGGGCTACATCGACCCGGCAAGATGGAACGCATTCTACAACTGGATTAACGAGAACAAGCTCGCCGACGAGCAGATTCCCGAAAACACCGGCTTCACTAACGACTACCTCTCATAATGGACAAGCTGATTGTCAAGGACGTCACCTTTTCCTATGACGGCAAGGTGAACGTGATTGAGAACATCAATATCTCGCTCCGGGAAGGCGAGCTGGTGTGCCTGCTGGGCGTCAGCGGCGGCGGCAAAACGACGCTGTTCAACGTCATCTCCGGACTGAACCGTCCGCAGACAGGCGCGGTGCTGCTCGACGGCGAGAATATCACCGGCGTACCCGGTAAAATCAGCTATATGCTGCAGAAGGACTTGCTCCTTTCGTACCGCACGATGGAGGAAAACGCCGCGCTGCCCCTGATTATCCGCGGCATGAAGAAACGGGAAGCCGTGGCGAAGGTGCAGCCGCATTTCGCGGCGTTCGGACTCGAAGGAACGGAGAAAAAATACCCTGCGGAGCTTTCCGGCGGTATGCGCCAGCGCGCCGCCTTGCTGCGGACATACATGACCGCAGCGCCGGTAGCGCTGCTCGACGAGCCGTTCAGCGCGCTCGATACGCTGACAAAAAGCGAAATCCACCGCTGGTTTCTCGGCGTGATGGAGAAAATCCGGCTCTCCACGGTTTTCATCACGCATGACATCGACGAGGCAATTTTGCTTTCCGACCGCATCTATCTGCTCGGCGGCAAGCCCGGCACTATCACCGATGAAATCTCCATTGAAGAGCCTAAACCCCGCAGCGCCGACTTCAACCTCACCGACCGTTTCCTCGA
>CAMVTS010000148.1 GCA_947170465.1 uncultured Clostridia bacterium | reverse complement strand
AGAATAGTATGACATAAAATGTAACGAAGCTGCTTCTTGTTTTCACTGTAACTTGTTGTTCTTCTTTCAGCTTATCTTCAAAATCTAAAAGTCCAAAATTCAGCTTGTCTGAATTTCGGGCTTTTCTATGCCTGTCAAGGGCGGCAGGACGGCATATACTGTACTGTAGGGAGGAAAATTTTCAAAAAAAGGTGAAAAAATGGAAAACCTCATTATCTTCAATTCCATGACGGCTGCGATGAAAGCGCGTGATTTACTGCGCCGTCACGGTATCGCCACCCGGCTGACCAAAACGCCCGGACGCCTGCGCCGGGGAACCTGCAGCTACAGTCTGCGCGTCAGACCGGACACTGACCGAGCGGTAGAAATCCTCGAAAAACATGGTCTGCCATTTGCCGGCACAGCCGTTGATGCGCCGTGATGTATCTCGATAACGGCGCGACGACCTATCCGAAGCCGCCGGTTGTCATCCGTGCCGTGAATCAGGCATTGCAGACCGGCGCGAATCCCGGCAGAAGCGGTCACAGCCTGTCGCTGAAATCCGGAGAGCTTGTCTACCGCTGCCGGGAGGATGTGGCGCGGCTGTTCTCGTTTGACAAGCCGGAAAACGTGATTTTAACCGCCAATTGTACCGCCTCGCTCAATATCGTCATGCAGGGTTTGCTTCACAGCGGCGACCATGTCGTCATCTCCTCACTGGAGCATAACGCGGTTGTCCGTCCGCTGGAGGCGCTGAAAAAACGCGGCGTTTCTTATTCTGTTGCCAAAGCAGTCGAGGGCGACGACGAAGCAACCATCCGCAATTTCCGCAGTGCCTTCCGGCAGAATACCCGGCTCTGCGTCTGTACGCACGCCTCCAATGTGTTCGGTGTGCGTCTGCCGGCAGAACGGCTGGCGGCGCTGTGCCACCTCAACGGTATTTTGTTCTGCCTGGACGCCGCGCAGAGTGCCGGCGTACTGCCCATTTCGCTGTCTGACAGCAGTATCGACTTCCTCTGCGCCGCCGGGCACAAAGGCTTGTACGGTCCAATGGGCAACGGTATTTTGCTGATTAACAGCGAAATCGTACCGGACAGCCTGATACAGGGCGGCACCGGCAGCTTTTCGTCCGACCGCAGTCAGCCGGAGGTATTGCCTGACCGTTTTGAGAGCGGCACGCCGAACCTTCCGGGAATCGCCGGACTGGGGGAAGGCGTGCGGTTTGTTCTCCGCAAGGATACCGGCGCGATATTCCGGCATGAAATGGCATTGTGTCAGCAGCTCTACCGCCGCCTTGAACAGACGGACGGCGTGATTCTCTACACGGCATATCCGCAGCCGCAGTCTCATGCGCCGGTGCTTTCCTTTAATATAGAAGGCATGGACAGCGAGCATGTGGCGCAAATCCTCAGCCGACAGTACGGAATCGCCGTTCGCGCAGGCTTGCACTGTGCGCCGCTGGCGCATGAAACCTATGAGACGGCGCAGACAGGCACCGTCCGTGTTGTGCCGTCGGTGTTCACACAACCGCAGCAAATCCGGCAATTCACGGAAATAATCAAGAAAATCTCAAAAGTTGATAGAAAAAAGGTTGCAAAGCCCTAGGAAAATGTGTTAGAATAATAAAGTATAATAAGAATAATAAAGCAAAGGAAAGGAGGAGAACCATGGAATTTTTTTCACAGCTGCTATCCATCTTAAAAACGATACAGTTCCGCGACGTTGTGGATATTCTTGCGATTGCGCTGATTATTTTCGGACTGTTCCGTTTGGTGCGCGAAACGCGCGCCATTCAGCTGTTGAAGGGTATTCTGGTTCTCGCTGTTATCTATTTCTTTTCTTCTCTTTTCCAGCTTGTCATGCTGTCCAGCCTGCTGCGCGTATTTTTCGAAGCGTCGGTTGTTGTCATCGCGGTCATTTTCCAGCCGGAAATCCGCAAGGCGCTTGAGCAGGTGGGACGGAATAAAAACTGGAAAAAATATATTTCGATTTTTTCCGGCGGCTTTTCCAAGTCTGATGAATGGGAAAAGGCGGTGCGCAAGTCCATTGAGGACGTTGCCGACACCTCTGTTTTGTTCTCCCGTTCAAAAACAGGAGCCCTGCTGGTGTTTGAGCGGGAAACCATGCTTTCCGATATTGCCGCGACCGGCACCATTATCAACGCGGAAACCTCCGTGGCGCTCTTTGGCAATATCTTTTTCAACAAAGCGCCTCTGCACGACGGCGCCAGCATTATCCGCGACGGCAAGCTTTACGCGGCAGGCTGCATTCTGCCCTTGACCGACAACAAGAACGTTGATATGAACCTCGGTACACGTCACCGCGCGGCGCTGGGCATCAGTGAGCAGAGTGACTGTGTGGTATTGGTTGTCAGCGAGGAAACCGGCGTGATTTCCATTGCCTGCAACGGCGTGCTCACCCGCGATTATACGCGCGAAACACTGGTGCGCAAGCTCAGCGAGCTGCTCCTTGACGACGAGTCAGAGGATGAATCCAAGGCGCACCGTCTGGGAATAGGGAGGAAGAAGAAATGAAAAAGCTCTCCCTGACTCAGAAACTATTTTCAAAAAATTACGTTGTTTTTATCATTTCTCTGGTGATTTCCATTGTTATCTGGGTGTACATGAGTATGAACGCCTCCAATGATACAACGGTCACCATCGCCAACGTGCCGATTCAGATGGAGCTTTCTGAGAGCGCACGCGATTTGGGACTGCAGATTTTCACTGACGGAACGCAGACGGCTTCCGTCACCGTGACAGGCAACCGCACAATTCTCGGCTCTGTTGACGAAACGGACGTCACAGTCACTGCTGCGGCTAGCTCCGTCAATACCTCCGGCAACTTTACCCTGCCGGTTTCGGCGGCAAAGAAAAACCCGACGAGTAATTTCCAAATCAGCAACTCCACACCGTCCAGCGTCAACGTGACGGTTGACTATTTTAAGGAGAGCGACTTCCCGATTCAGGACGGCATCACCTACAGCGTAGAGACCGGCTACTACGGCGTCGCCACCCTTCCTTACAGTTCGCTGACGGTTTCCGGTCCTCAGACGGAGGTTATGAAAATAAAAAAAGCCGTCGCCGTCGCTAATCTTTCCGGTTCCCTGACGGAATCCACCGATGTCGAGGCGCAGATTGTGCTCTATGATGCCAACGACAACGCGCTTTCCACCAAGCTGATGAACCTCAGCGTGACTTCCATGACGGTCAACGTCGCCGTTCTTCCCGAGAAGAACGTTTATGTCACCCCGGCGTATGTCAACAAGCCGTCCGGACTTGACCTCAACGATCTGATTACCATCAAGCCTTCCTCTATTCTGCTCGCAGGACCGGAGGATCTGATGAAGAACGTCAACTATGTCACCACTGAGGAGATTGACTTCTCCAAGCTCTCCAACGAGAAAAAGACCTTTGACTCGCTGGCGCTGGTTATTCCCGAAAAGTGCAAGAATATCAGCAACAACGCCACTGCGGCGGTCACGCTTGACCTCAGCGGACTGAGCAAAAAGACCTTTGAGGTGGACAGCTTCAAGGTGACGGGGCTGCCGGCGGGCTATAAGTCGGAGGTCACCTCCAAGAATATTTCCGTCACGGTCATCGGACCGAAGGCGCAGATAGACAGCCTGACGGCGGACAATATCACCGCCAATATCGCGGTTCCGGCGGAGATTAAAACGGGCTCTGTCCAGATGCCGGTCACCTTCACATTCAGCAACGCGAACGGCTGCTGGGCATACGGTGCCTACAACGCAAACCTCACCATTACCGAGGATAAATAAAACCAAGGG
>CAMVTS010000147.1 GCA_947170465.1 uncultured Clostridia bacterium | reverse complement strand
ATTGCAGGAGGTCTGTATGAAAAAATTCAGAGAATGGTTAAGCATTCAGGTTGCGCAGCATCCGAAACGCGTGGTATTGGTCATCATTATCTTGTTCAACGTGCTTTTTATCACTCTTTCCGCTGCGGTGATTAGTTCGCTTTCTCTGCACGGAACCGAGAAATTAAATTTCTTACACGCTGCTTATTATACGGTCACGATGATTCTCGACGCCGGATGCATTGAGTCTGTCATAAAGGATATTGGAACGTCCGGCGTTGCGCTGACCTTAACCTGCCTTGCGGTTATCATCATCGGTATGATAACCTTCACAGGTGCGGTTATCGGTTATTTTACCAACATTCTCAACGATTTTATAGAAAAAGCGAATGCAGGCAATACGCGGCTTTATCTGTCCAATCACACTGTCATTCTTAATTGGAACGCAAGAGCTCCCGAGATTGTCAGCAATCTCCTTCACAGCGATCACAAGGAAACGGTTGTAGCGCTTGTGAAATCGGACGGTGATGATATTAAAAAAGAGATCGAGGAGAGACTCCTGCTTACGATTGAAAAAGAGAATGCGGTTGTCAGTAAAAAAGCAGCTGCCTTGGACTTTTTTGCCCGCAGGCGGTTTCTCAAAAACAATATGCTCAACAAGAACGTTACTTTTATCGTTATAGAAGGAGATATTTTCTCTCAAAAGCAGCTCAAGGATATCAGAATAGACTTGGCGAAAGCGGTTATTATCTTAAGCAACGATCCGTCGGAAGCAGCTGATGAAAACGGCAGACAGTCGGATGAGGCAAATCCTCAGGCTGTAAAAGCGCTGATGCAGACAGCGGATATTGTGTCGGCAGGAAACACCGATCATCATCAGAACCTCATTGTGGAGATTCCTGATTTGTGGACTTATGATATTGTTCAGAGAATCATCAGCGGTAAAGAACTCGGCGAAAAATGCAATATTGTCATGTTTCAAGCTGAAACATTCCTCGGGCAGCTGCTGGCTCAGCTATCAATAGCGCCGGAAATGGCGCATATATACGGCGATTTGTTCTCAAACAAGGGAGCGGCGTTTTATACCGGACCTGTGCAGACGGATGATGAAACCGGCTATATCCGGGATTATCTTTCGACGCACAAAAACGCCATACCGCTCACGCTGCTTTCCCATAACGGCGAACGCTTCTTTTGCTATGCGGCAGATAATCAGAAAAGTGTTCACCAAAAGCATGAGCTTAAAGCCACGGGCTTTCGTGTGAAGCTCAACGAGACGCATAGCGAATGTAAAAGAGTGATTATGATCGGTCACAACAGCAAAGTGGAAGAGATTATGCGCAGTTATGAAGCCTACATAGCATGTCAGACGCGCGATAAGCAAATCACTCCGCTGAAAGTTTCTGTGATTGATGATGCCGACAGCCTCAGAAGGATGGATGATTACCAACGCTATTCTTTTGTGGAAGAAGTCACGGAATCGGATATTTATCATATCGATAAAACCTTTGAGACAATTCCCCGCCTGCTTTTAAACACGCCGGAGGAAACCAGTATACTGATTCTCTCCGATGACACGGAGCTGAATGAGAACGCTGACTCCTCAGCCTTGATGTATTTGGCTTATATTCAGGACTATATCAAGAAAATGCTCCGGAACCATCCCGGCTATGATAAAAAAAGGATTAAAATCATTGTCGAAATCACCAATCCGGGACATTATGATATCGTTAAGGGCTACGATATGACCGACGCGGTCATCAGTAACCGCTTTACGGGTAATATTATCAATCAAATAGGGGAAAAAGAGGCTATCTATGAATTTTATAAGGATTTGCTGCGTTATTCTCCGGATCAGCCGGGTAAAAAGATGCAGCTGAAAAAGGTCTCGTCCTTTTTCAGGGAAACACCTCCTCCGTGTACGGCTTATGATTTGGTGCGCGCTGTCTTTGAAGCGTCTGTTTCACCTGCTGACGCCCCCATACTGGTTCTCGGCTATATCAAAGTCAATGGTGAAGCCATCGTCTTCAGCGGCGATTTGTCTGAAATAAATGTAGCGCTTTCAGCGGAAGATAAGATGATTGTATATGAAATGTTGTGATTTGCATACCCATTCGATTTTTTCTGACGGCACTTTTACGCCTGAGCAGTTAATAGACGCGGCAGTCGCGGCAGGGTTATCAGCCGTTGCGCTGACTGACCACAATACCATCAACGGTCTTGACCGTTTTATGTCTTATGCGGCTGATAAGCCGGTAGAAGCGGTTCCCGGCATTGAATTGACAACCTCCCATCATGGTCAGGAATTGCATATTCTCGGTTTATTTCTCCGTCGTGAGTACGATGCTGTCATCACGGAATACGTCAGGCAGGCACACGAAAATAAAGAAAACAGCAACCGTATTCTCGCGAAACGTCTGAATGAGAACGGCTATCCGATTGACTATGAGCGGCTCAAAGCGTCTACACCTGACGGCAAGGTCAACCGGGCGCATTTTGCAGCCGCTTTGGTGGAAGCCGGATTAATTGGTTCGCGTAATGAGGCGTTTCAGACGGTTTTATCGCCCTCTTATGGCTGGTATGAGGACTATGAACGGCTTGATACCATGGAAACCATCCGTTTGATCGCTTCCTTGGGGGCTGTTCCGGTATGGGCACATCCTCTGTTCCATGTGGATGCCGCCGCCTGCGAAGCACTCCTTCCTGTTTTTAAGAAATGCGGCTTGGTTGGAATGGAGACGGTTTATTCTACCTACAGCGTACAAGATACTGCCTTTGCCAAGGAAATGTGCGTTCGATTTGGTTTGCAGGAGAGCGGCGGAAGTGATTTTCACGGTGCAAACAAGCCGGATATCGCTATCGGAACCGGTCGCGGCAACCTCGTGATACCGTATACATTTTATGAAAATCTGAAACCGGAATCATGCGAAAAAATGGGTTGTTGCCCAGTTATTTTTAATAAATAAGGAAAGGAGAAAACCGTATGGAATCCTACGACAGCTTACTGACCAGAACTGCCTATCAGGGCGAGCATTTGCTGCTTGACGACGGCATTTTTACACCGGACGAAGGCATGCTGGAAAAGGTCAATGCGGACAACGGCTTCCGTCCGTTTTACGGCGACACAACCGTATTTGACCTCGACGACGAAACCAAGCGGAAGGTCGCGGCGATTCAGGACGTGCTTTACAGCCGGACGCCGGCGTGCTTTTGCAAGCGGTTGGCGCCCTCGACCATGCATGTGACGCTGCACGACCTTGACGCGTCCGTATCGCGTGATGAAGTGCTTCCGGCGATGAAGCGCAACGAAGCCGCTCTGCGAAACAAAAGCGCGTCTATGCCGGTTCCGGCACAAACCATCCGCATGCGCACCCATTTTATCAGCGACAGCGTGAAAAAGAGTCTGGTGCTCAATGTCCTGCCGGAAAGCCCGGAGGAATGGGCAAAGCTGGCGGCGCTCTATGAATGGGTTGATGGCGTCAGACCGCTTGGACGGCAGCTCTATCCGCATATTACGCTGGCTTACTACAACCACGGCGGCTTTTCGGCGGAATTGCTTGCGAAGCTCAAGCAGACGGTGCTGGAGCTGAATCAGACGGGATTTGCCTTTACGCTTGACACTGCCAAGCTCTATTACCAGCATTTCACCGATATGAACAGCTATCAAAACATTTTCCCATTGACGTCTTAACACAAAAATCCCCCGGTTTTTAACCGGGGGATACAGACTGTAGAAAAAGTCCAAATGTGATTTGTTCAGGACAATGTTTGACAAAGAGAAAGCCTTCCCCCGAGGGGAAGGTGGCACAATGCCTTTTATC
>CAMVTS010000146.1 GCA_947170465.1 uncultured Clostridia bacterium | reverse complement strand
CCAAGCGGCTCAAACACCGAGCAAACTGACAGCCTATCCCGGATATGATAATCTCAACTCGCATTGGGATAAGGAATGGATGAGTTATATTCCCGACGATGCAAAGCTCAACGAGCTGAGCATACCGGGTATCCATGACGCCTGCGCGGTCGATATGGATTATTCCACATGGCTGGGTCATTTTGTCCGGACGCAGGATTATTATTATATGGAGCAAATGGCTAACGGGGTTCGCTACTTTGATTTGCGAATCGGTAAGGATGACGGAAAGCTCACCATGTGTCACGGCTCTGTCTACCTCAACGGAATGGGCGGCGAAAGAGTGAGGCTGGACGATGTGATTAGGGGTATGCTACGGTTTCTTTCGTTCCATGAAAGCGAAACGATGATAATCCAGATCAAATGCGATAAGGATAAATGTGATCAAGATATTTACAAGTATTTCCAAGATCTGCTTGCCGAGCAGCCCGACAAAATATACTGCGGCAATCATGCACCGACGCTCGGCGAGGCGCGCGGAAAGCTGGTTATCCTCAGTCGTCTGAAATTGACAAAATCCGAAGATGAGCAATATCAAAATGCAGTTTATCAGCCGAATTATCTGCTTGACGACGGCACATACTGGGCGCTCGACGTCAGCAGCTTTGAAGGCGGAGATGAATACAACAAAACAATGGCAAAAACAACTGACTTCGATAAGGTTGAGGTTTGGACTGAGGACGTTTACAATATAGAACCAAGCGGAAAATGGCAATATATTGAAAGCTCGCTGATGAGCGATTATAATGCCGCTTTCAGAAAGAATGACGCAAGAAGCAAGGACAAGGACGCTTGGTCTATTATATATACCAGTCTGAGCTACCAAGATTCAGACGTTCTTATCGCAGGATTTCTCGCTGGTATCATCGGAGGAGCAGCGCTCGGGGGCTTTTTAGGGGCTCTCGCCGGCGCGGATATCGTTTATCTTATCGAAGATAATAATGATATGGTCTGGCCTGACGACGGCGCTGCTAAGATCAATCCGTCGCTATGTAGACTTTTGCGCGAATATCCTGACTTGTATACCGGCTGTCTTGAAACCGATTTCATGGATTATGAACTCGCACGGCTGATATACAGTACTAATTTCAACCGCAGAAATCAGGATCCGTGGAACCGGACGTATCGTGTGACCTTCGACAGTACCGGCGGCTCCTCTGTCAAATCTCAGGACATCCTTCCCGGAGGCTATGTGTCAGCACCCGAGCCTCCCTTGCGCGAAGGATATAGCTTCTCGGGCTGGTACACAAAGCCGGAGGCTACCCGTTATGACTATTGGTATTTTGACTACGATCCCGTCTACAGCAATATGACGTTATATGCTAAATGGGATGAAAGCAGTATCCCTTATGTCGATGCAAACGGAAGCAGTATGCCTCCTGAGGAGGCTGAGGGAATCTTTGACGACAGCCTTGAGGGACTCTTTACGCTCAGCGAAAGCGGCGCTTCCGGCGGCTGGTATGCCGCTCAAAAGGATTTCGGCGGAGATCGAACCGGATTAGTAATAGACGGAGACGTCAACCTCATCCTCTGCGACGGAGTGACTCTAAAGCTATACGATGGAATCAAGGTGCCGCAGGGCTCCTCGCTGACTATCTGGGCGCAGTCTACGGACGCCATGACAAGAGGCTCGCTCGAAGTCTTCAGAAACTATTCAGACGCCGCGATCGGCACATCGCTTTCCGAACCGGGCGGCTCTGTCATTATCAACGGCGGAACGGTCAGGGTAACAGGAAACGCGGGCGCCGCGACGATCGGCGGCTTGGATACAAACATCACCATCAACGGCGGCTCCGTAAGGGCAAATAGCAGTAGTATGAGCGATCTTCACCTGCCCGCGATCGGCGGCTCGGGCGGATCTGTCACGATCACCGGCGGCGTTGTAACGGCGTACTCCGATGAATATGCGCCCGCAATCGGCAGCGTAGGCGAGAACAGCACTAAGGTCGTCATCAGCGGCGGCAGAGTCAACGCTTACGGAGGCTTAAGAGAATCCCCGGCGATCGGCGCGGGCAGCACCGCCGCGGGTCAGCCGACAGCCGATGCTGACGTGACGATCACCGGCGGCAGAGTGAACGCAACGGCAAGAAGCTATTCCGATGAAAAAAGCGGATGGGCGATAGGCGGACAGAGCGGTACCGTTACCATAACGGGCGGCAATGTGATTGCCTCAGCCGACTACAGCGCTACTCCCTATGCAGGCATCGGCGGCGAGAATTGTACCGTCGACCTCTCATGGACGAACGCGGACGATTCCATCACCTCCTGCTCCTATGACGGAAACCTTGTTCTCCATGAGGATAAGCCGTTCCGCTATAAGGATGAAGCAGGCGCTGTTTCGGCGCAGGATATTATATCTTCTCAAAACAAAACCATCGTCCCGAAAACCGCCGTGGGCACGCTGACTAAAACAGACGAGCTTGCTCCGACCTGTATGTCTTACGGATACAAGGCATACTGGACAGACGAGGAAGGAAACCTGTTTGCGGATGAAAAAGGAACGCAAAAAATCGAAGAGCCGGAGATCATACCCGCGCTCGGACATGACTGGGGCGAGCCGGTATATACATGGGAGAACGACTACGATATTCCGGACATAGAGACACATCATTATATGTGTTCGGCAATCAGAACCTGCAAAAGAGACGACGCGCATACAGAGTCCGAGTACGTTATCGCTGCCGAGACGATCGTGACGGAGGCAGGCTGTACAACGCCCGGAGTAAAGGAGCTGAAAGCTGACTTTGATAAAGACTGGGCTGAGGATCAGACAATACAGATCGAGCTTCCCGCCCTCGGTCACGACTGGGGCAAGTGGACGGTCACAAAGGAAGCGACCTTGACAGAAGAGGGCGAGGAAACCCGCGTATGCCTCAACGACGCCTCCCATATTGAGACGCGCGCGATCCCCAAGATAGATGAAAACGCGACCTTTACGATCACCTTTGCCGACGAGGACGGCACGATCCTGCAATCCTCTGAGCTAAGATACGACGAAACGCCTGTCTTTTCGGGCAAGCTTCCTCTCAAGGACGGCTTTACCTTTGTCGGCTGGACAGACGGCGAGAATACCTATGCCGCCGATAAACTGCCCGCTGCCAAAAAGGCGGCGGCATATACCGCGGTGTTCCTACGGTATTCTGCGCTTGTTGAGCCGAGAATTGACGAAAACGGCGACTATATTCTCGGACAAGTCGCATACTATGAGGTAAACGACAAGAAATACGCCGTCAATGAGGACGGAGGCGTCGGCGAGGAGCTTGAGTCGGTCGAGCTGAGCTACTTTGATTTCAAGCTCATCAACAACGGCGCGGCGTATCAAATCAACTATTACACCGGTCCGACACAGGAGCTCGAAGAGCTTGTGATCCCCAAGACGTTTAACGGCAAGCCGATCACCGTGCTCGGCAACGATGATATAACCGAAACGAACAACAGCAAGCTGTTCAGGAACGGAAACCGTGATCTGCACCCGTTTGTACTCCGGCTCAATGAGAACATCACCGAGATCAAGCCCTATACCTTCTGGGCAATATTTGTCACAAAGGTAACGGGCGATACCGATAATCTCGGTACGATCGGCAAATATGCTTTCTCATGGGCGAACAGCACCGGCGGCTATGCGCTCGATATTCAGCTCGATTATGAGGGAAAAATCAAATGCGGCGCGGGAATCTTCAACAATATGAACGTCACCGCCCGCATAAAGCACGCGACCGGCTTTGACAGATCGAGCTTTAGTCAGAAGAGTATGACATACTCCTTTACCGACGCTCATACCTACGGCGAGCCGAAATGGACATGGGCGGACGATCACAGATCGGCAACGGCGA
>CAMVTS010000145.1 GCA_947170465.1 uncultured Clostridia bacterium | reverse complement strand
TTTATTTTACAACACTCCGTTGAAAAAGTCAACATTCAAACGGCAAAAACGTTACGTTTATCCAATAAAATAGGCAGCCAAAACCGGCTGCCCAGCATACTATATTGAATTTTAGCTGAGGAAGCCGTTGATAATTTGTTCCTCTGCCTCGGCTTCGGTGAGTCCGAGGGTCATCAGCTTAATGAGCTGATCACCGGCTATTTTGCCGATGGCGGCTTCATGCACCAGCATGGCGTCGACATTGTTTGCTTCCAGCGATGGAATCGCCAGAATCTTGCCGCTGTCCATGATGATAGAATCGCACTCGGTATGACCGCTGCACGGGGCGTTGCCGGCAATGCAGGCGTTGAAGGTCTGGGAGGAGGTGCCTCTTGCGACAGAACGCGAGACCACATCGGCGGTAGAGCCTTCGCCGTTGAGCGATACCTTGTAGCCGCTGACAGCCGTCTGGCTGCCGTGCGTCATCAGGCGCTCCTTGACAAGCAGCTTGGCGCCTGCCTTGAGCTCCGCGATGGTCATGCGGTCGGTAGAATCAACGCCCTTAATCTGCTCCATCTCCATCTCCATCACACCGTCCTCGTCCATGTAGACCTCTGTGACGGGATTGAGAATGCGCTTGCCGTCGCCACTGCCGGAGCCGTAGTGCTTCTCGACATATTTGATATGGGAGTTTTTGCCCACATAGAAGCGGTGAATACCGTCGTGCTCGGAATCGTGAGAACCGCAGTTGTCAATACCGCAGCCTGCCACAATCGTCACGTCGCAGTTGTCGCCGATGTAGAAGTCGTTGTAGACTGTCTCCTTGATGCCGCTGGCGCTGACAACGACCGGAATATGGACGTTCTCACCCTTGGTGCCCGGCTTAATGAAGATATCAATGCCGGAGCCGTCCTCCTTGGAGGAAATGTCAATGTTGTCGGTGGTGTGTCTGCCGGCAAGCTGGCTGTTGACACGGAAATTATACGCACCCTTGGGTTCGTCGGTAATATCGGCAACCTCGGACAAAATCATTTTGGAAATATCGTCTAAACCTAACATGCTGCTCTCCCCCCTTATTTCAGTCTTTCGCAGGCGTCTACCGCCGCGGACGTGCCAATCAGCTCAGGCAGAATGTCCTCGACGCTGCCCTGCTTCTTAATCGTGCCGCCGGAAAGCAGGATAATTTCGTCGGCAATGCGCAGAATCCGCTCCTGGTGCGAGATGATGACAATCGAGCTGTCCTTGATGCCGCGCTGCATGTTCTCGAAAATGCGGATAAGGTTCTGGAAGCTCCACAGGTCGATGCCGGCTTCCGGCTCGTCAAAAACGCTGAGCTTGGTCTGACGCGCAAGCAGGGTGGCGATTTCAATGCGCTTGAGCTCGCCGCCGGAGAGTGAGGAGTTGATTTCGCGGTTGATATAGTCACGCGCGCAGAGTCCTACCTCGGAGAGATAGTTGCAGGCTTCGGTGATGGAAATGTCCTTTCCGGACGCAAGGCGCAGCAAATCATGCACGCGGATGCCCTTGAAACGGACAGGCTGCTGAAAGGCAAAACTGATGCCCAGTCTGGCGCGCTCGGTGATGGACAAGCCGGTGATGTCCCTGCCGTCAAAAAAAATCTGTCCGGAGGTGGGCTTTTCGATGCCCATAATCAGCTTGGCAAGCGTGGACTTGCCGCTGCCGTTCGGTCCGGTGATGACGACGAATTTACTGTTATCAATGGTGAGGTTCAAATCGTGCAGGATAGTTTTTTTGCTGCCGTTTTCCTCTACCGTGAAGGTAAGGTTTTTGAGTTCCAGCATAATGATTCTCCAATTTCATAATATCTCTGCCTATTATACTACAATGACTATTAAAATGCAAGGTTTTGATTACAGGTCAATGCGGATAATGTCGGCTAACTTGATAACGGTTTTGTCCGTCAGCACCATTTCTCCGGCAACGTCGTCTATCCGTCGGACGCAGCCGCGTATGGTGGCGTAGCTGCCGCCGCTTTTGCGCTTGTCGGGGATAAAGCAGGTCAGGGTGACTGCCGGACGCTCATGAAGACGCTCACGGATTTGGAGAATCCGGAAATTGAGAACAGACGCGGCTTCTTCGTCCGGCTCAATTCTCCTGTCCGTCAGGCGTGCCGTCTCGGCAATCGCCCCGTCAAAACCGGTCAGCGCCGCAAAGGGCGCGAACTGTGCCGCCCTGTCATGCAGCGGCATGGGCTGGCGGTTATTGGATTGGTGATGCGGTAAGTGGATAATATCCTCGTAATTATCCGGCATGGTTCTCCCCTCTCTCTATGCTTTATGACCGCCGATGGTGCTGTTGCGCTCAATGGCGGTGGCGCCCTCGCAGAGATTCATTCCCTTGAGGACGGCGTTCTTGCCGTAGCGATTTTGCAGCTGTAAGATGGCGTACTGGATATCCTTTTCCTTCTGTTCACGGTCGTTTTCGTCTTTTGGCTTCGCAAGCTCAAACAGACTGAGCTGCCGGGCGGCGGCGCTTTGGCGCGCCTGTTCCTCGGAAACGGTATGGTTGGCGACGACGTACATACGGCGCACCATCAAGTCCGGATTGACTATCCGCTCAAATAGTCTGACCATCGCTTCGACAAATATTCTGCCGGAGGAGGTGAAGCTGCCGAGATTTTCAGAGCCATACGCGCGCTTTGGCGCGATTCTGCCGTAAAAATCAGCGGTAAGCTCGCCCTGGTAGTCCCTGGCGCTGCTGACGTCATAGCCGACGGTGAGCACCACCTGGTCGGTGACAAGGCGCTTGCGGACTAAATCGAGTGCCAGCTGCTCCGCCATTTCACGGACAATCAGACGGGCTTTTTCATAGGTATACGGCTCCGGCAACACCTGACCGACGCTCAAAGAGGTGTTCTCCGGCGTGTAGGACTTAATCTCCTTCATGGTGCACGGCTCCCAGCCCCACGCGTGGTCAATAAGCAGCTCGGCGTTCTTGCCGAACAGACTGTAGAGCAGTTTTTCATTCTGCACCGAGCAGCGCGCCACGTCGCCCATGGTGAGCATACCGTAGCGCTCCAGACGGGCGGAGATGCCTCTGCCGATACGCCAGAAATCCGTCAGCGGACGGTGGCTCCACAAGCGCTGACGAAAACTCATTTCATCCAGCTCGGCGATTCTCACGCCGTCGCGGTCAGCCTTGATGTGCTTTGCGTCAATGTCCATGGCGATTTTGGCAAGGTAGAGATTGGTGCCGATACCGGCGGTCGCCGTGATACCGGTAGCAGCGAGCACATCGCGTATCATGGTATCCGCCAGCTCACGGGCGGTCATGCGGTAGCTTTGGAGGTAATCCGTCGCGTCGATGAATACCTCGTCGATGGAATAGACGTGAATATCCTCAGGCGCGATATACCGCAGGTATATCTGATAGATAGCGGCGCTGACCTCCATATACCGCGCCATACGCGGCGGCGCAATGATGAACTCCAGCGCCATGTTCGGGTAATGGTCAACGAAATATTTAAAATGAGAGCCGCCGGTCAGCTTGCCTGCCGGTGCGTTGGTCAGCCGGACGGCGTTGACCTCGCGCACGCGCTGGTTCACCTCAAACAGCCGTGCCCTGCCGGGTATGCCGTACTCCTTGAGCGACGGCGATACGGCAAGGCAGATGGTTTTCTCTGTCCGGCTTTCATCGGCAACGACCAGGTTTGTTTCCAGCGGCTCCAGCCCCCTGTCTACACACTCAACAGAAGCGTAGAAGGATTTGAGGTCTATCGCGATATATTGCTTCTGTTTCATGTTTTTCGCTCCTTTGTTCTATATTATAGTTATTATAGCACGTTTGTTCTAGTAATGCAAGATAAATTTTCAATTAAATCTGTAAATGCCGCACTCGGCAGAAGCTTCGAGTGCGGCATTTTGTTTTTGCTCTGTAA
>CAMVTS010000144.1 GCA_947170465.1 uncultured Clostridia bacterium | reverse complement strand
CGTTTTCATCTCTATTTGTGCCGGTGCCGCACCGGCATGTGGATTAAAATGAAAGTAGTAGGCATTATCCCTGCGCGGTACGCTTCTACGCGGCTGCCGGGAAAACCGTTGAAGGATATCCTTGGATATCCGATGATTTGGTGGGTATACAAAAGAGTGCGCACGGTCAAAGAATTAGATGAAATCTACGTGGCGACCGATGACGACAGAATCAAGGAAGTCTGTGAGCAATATGACATTCCGGTCATCATGACCTCTCCGGACCATCCCAACGGCGCGATGCGTCTGCAGGAGGTTTCCGAGACGGTGAAGGCGGATTTCTATGTTCAGCTCAACGGTGATGAGCCGCTGATGAACACAGACGCGATTGCAGCGGCGATTCCCGAAAAGGTGCCGCAGGATGTGGCATTCGGCACAAATATCATCACGCAGATTGATGACCCGGCGCAGGTGATGGACGCTTCCAACATCAAAATGGTGTTCGACGACCAAATGAATGCATTGTATATGTCGCGCACGCCGATTCCGTACCCGTTCAAATCCATTGATTTTCAGTATTACAAGCACGTCGGCATTATCGGCTACAATAAGCTGATGCTTGACTTCTATAAAAATTCGCAGCCCGGCAGATTCGAGCAAATCGAGGGCATTGATACCCTGCGTTTTCTCGACTACGGCAAGCAGTTAAAGCTGTCCTTGGTTCCTAACTGTCACTCGCTGTCAGTGGACACGCAAAAGGACTTGGATATGGTCATCAAAATGATGAAGGAGCAAAATCGCGATGGCGAATGATTTGAAAATTTTAGATTGTACCCTTCGCGACGGCGGCTACATCAACGACTGGAAGTGGGGCTATCGCACCGCGCGCGATATTATTCATACGCTCGTCAAAGCGAATGTGGATATCGTCGAGGTTGGATTCCTGCGGAACGTGGAGGGCTACGACCCCGATGTGACCGTCTGCAATACCATCGAGGAGCTGAACAAGCTACTTCCGGAGAATTGCGGCAATACCATGTTTTCCGGCATGGCTATGCGCAGCAACTACGACATCAACAAGCTCAGTCCGTATTCCGGCAAGGGCATCGAGATGATTCGCATTACCGCCCACGATTACGACATTGCCGAGGGCATGGAGTTTGCGCGTGAGGTTAAGGCGAAGGGCTACAAGCTGAGCATCAACCCGATTAACATCATGGGTTATTCCGACGAACAGTTGCTTTGGATTATCAATCAGGTCAACGAGATTCACCCGTATCAGTTTTCGATTGTTGACACCTTCGGCAGCATGAAGCGCCGTGATTTGGACAGAATCGTCAGCTTGGTTGACCATAACATGGACAGGTCAATCCGTGTGGCGCTGCATTTGCATGAGAATATGTCGCTGAGCTTTAGTCTGGCGCAGAAGTTTTTGGACAAACATCTCAACCGTTCCATCACGGTTGACGGCAGTCTGATGGGTATGGGAAGAATCCCGGGCAATCTGCCGATTGAATTGATTGCCGACTACATCAATGAGTATTTCGATAAAAATTATGATATAGATTTTATGCTCGACGCGATTCAGGATCATATCGCGCCGATGAAGGGTGAGACGGAATGGGGCTATTTGCCTGCGTATTTCCTCTCGGCTCGCTTCAATTTGCACCGCAATTACGCGGAGCATTACCTCAATAAAGGCGATTTGACCAACCGCGACATTGATACGATTTTGGCGCGGATTGACAAAAGCAAAAAGACCGCGTTTGACAAAGAATACGCGGACAGGCTCTATGAGGAGTACCTCAACAACAGCATTGACGATACTGCCGACAGAGCAAGGTTGTATCAGGAACTGGAGGACAAAGAGGTTCTCCTGATTGCGCCCGGCGCGACGATTGCGTCACATCAAAATGAGATTATCACTTATATTAATGATAAAAAGCCGTTGATAATCGGCGTCAACTTTGTACCGGAGGATTTCGCCTGCGATTATGTGTTTTTCAGCAACAGCAAGCGATTCTCGAAGCTGGACAGCATCGGCTGCAAGGTCATTGCCACGTCGAATTTACCGAAGGAAAAATCTGATTTTCAAATCAACTACAACAGCCTTTCCGGCGCCTTTGAGCAGGGCTGCAACAGTCTGCTGATGCTGCTGACGCTGCTGAAGCAGATGGAGGTCGGCAAGGTTTCCATTGCAGGCGCTGACGGTTATTCAATTGGTGGTACAAACTATTTCAGGTCCGACTTGCGGACGTATACCGAGCACGGCCACAACTTCAATGTGGCTGTCGCCAAGGCAATCCGTAATATGGGATTGAATGTGCGTTTCATCACGCCGTCGGCGTATGACACGAACGAGGAATAGCGGTATGGATTACATCAATGTTGCGATTGCAATCAGCGACAGTTTTATGATGCCGGCGCAGGTGATGCTGCACTCGTTATGCCGCCAAAGCTCCCGACCTGTTCAATTGTTTTTGCTCTATAACGCGCTCAGCACAGAGAACCGCGCAAAACTGAAAAAAACAATTGAAGATTTCGGCGGAAAATTTCAAGAGCTTTTGATTGATAAATCATATTTTCAAAACGCCTCACTCGACAATAATCCGTTGTATTCTATTGAGATTTACTACCGCGTTTTGTTGCCTTATATCACAGACGTTGATAAAATGCTGTGGTTGGACGCGGATATCATCGTCAACGGTGACATCGCGGAGCTGTATGATAAGGATATTGCCGATTATTATCTCGCGGCAATCACCGATGCCGTCGAAGAGAACGGCGGTCGTGAGGAAATCAAGAACGCCATGCAGATGGCGGACAGAACGTATTTTAATTCGGGCGTTCTGCTGCTGAATAATCAAAGAATCCGCGAGGAGATTCCGCAGGAGCGTTTCTTCCAAGCAATTGAACAATACAATGCGATTCTGAAATGTCCCGATCAGGATATTCTGAATAAAGTGTTGGGAGAGAAATGCCTGATTCTCCCGACGCGCTATAATGATCAACACCATATGACGCCCGGTTGCAAGGCAGAAAACGGTTTGATTTTGCACTACATCTGGAAAAAACCGTGGAACGCCGATTATCCGGGTTATCTGGATGAACCCTTCTGGAATGAAGCGGTTTCATGCGGATTTGGCAAGGAATATAAGAAATACAAGCGGCAGCGCAAGATGAATTTTTATAAGAATGAGTTGATTCCTGCCGCCATGTCAAAAATCAAACGAAAAAAATGAGTCAATTTTCAGAATTAAACTATCTGGTGATAGATGTTGACGGCACGCTGACCGATGCGGGTATTTACTACGACGAGCACGGCAACGAACTGAAAAAATTCTGCACCAAGGACGCGGCAGGCTTTTTCGCGGCAAAGGCAATGGGAATAAAAACCGTAGTCCTGACCGGCAGAGAATGTGCTGCCACCGCCCGAAGAATGAGCGATTTAAAAGTGGATTACGTCTTTCAGAACGTCAGAGAAAAGCAGCGCTTTTTACTTTCGTTCATGGAGGAGAATCATATAGCAAAGGAGCAGCTCGGCTATATCGGCGACGATTTAAATGATTTATTGCCGATGCAGATGGCAGGTTTTAAGGCCTGCCCAGCAGACAGCTGCGAGGAAATCAAAAGCATAGTCGACTACGTCAGCACCGTCAACGGCGGTCACGGCGCAGTCAGAGAAATCATCGAGCACTTTCTCAGAGAATCGGGCGATTGGGAAGGCTTGGTAGAAAAGATTTACGGTGGGGTTTGATGTTAGAACAGCTCAAGCAAGAGGTTTATGAAGCCAATTTAGAATTGCATAAACGCGGTATCGTGATTTATACATGGGGCAATGTCAGCGGAATTGACCGCGCGTCGGGCAATATGGTGATTAAGCCTTCCGGCATTGCCTATGAACAAATGACGGCTGAGGATATGGT
>CAMVTS010000143.1 GCA_947170465.1 uncultured Clostridia bacterium | reverse complement strand
TTTCAAAATCAGCCAACGCTGATTGTCGCTGTACTGCCGCCGAGGCGGTCCTTTCTGACAATGATTTGGTTTTCAATTCTGTCTTTCAGTTCATTGACGTGGGAGATGATAGCCACCAGACGGTTGCCCTCGGTCAAGCCTGTCAGGGCGCGGATTGCCTGTTGCAGCGATTCCTCGTC
The DNA here is from genome assembly GCA_947170465.1 of uncultured Clostridia bacterium. Taxonomy (GTDB): domain Bacteria; phylum Bacillota; class Clostridia; order Oscillospirales; family Acutalibacteraceae; genus Ruminococcoides. The sequence goes on along the minus strand of CAMVTS010000143.1, from coordinate 3,748 downwards.
AAGCGAGCCGAAGCCCTCGTCCACAAACATGGTGTCGAGTCGGATACCGCCGGCGGAGGACTGAATTTCATCGGATAAACCGAGTGCCAGCGCCAGCGACGCCTTAAAGGATTCGCCGCCCGAGAGGGTTTTGACGCTGCGTTCACTGCCGTTGTAATGGTCAATGACGTCGAGGTCAAGTCCGCTCTGGCTTCGCTTGTTGTCCGTGTCAGTACGGCGTTTCAGTTCGTACTGACCGCCGGACATTATCATCAGACGGGTGTTGGCGCGCGCGATAATCCTGTCAAAACAGGTCATCTGGATGTAGGTTTCCAGCATGATTTTCGCCTTGCCGCTGATGTTGCCGTTGGCGGTATTCGACAGCGCCTTCACCATTGTCCACTGCTTTTCGATTTTGGAAACCTCTCCGGATTTTTCCTGTATGCGTTTGAGCATTGACGCGTTGGTCGATAGCCGGACAACTACCCTTTGCAGCTTCTTTGCCGCCTCGTTTTTCTGTTCCGTTAAGGCGGACAGGCGTGACTTTTCGCGCTCGATATCGCACGGCTCCTGATCTTGCAGCAGTTTCCTGGCTTGCTCTATCGCCGATTTGATTTCGGCAGCTTTCTTGTCGCAATCGGTATATTCCTTGACGGCTTTTTCAATTGCCGTTTCCAGTGCCGCTTTTTGAACGGACAAAGAGCGGATTTCTTTTTCGAGCGCCGCTTTATCATCAAACCTCAGCTTTTCTTTTGTTGCCTCTATCTGCTTTTCCTCTGATTCCTTAGAGGATTGCAGGGCGGCGAGCGATTTTTCCAGCTCGGTAATATCCGTCTGAATGCGGCTGAGCTCATCCTCCTTTTTCGGAATCAGTTTTTCAAGCTGTCGCTTGCGTTCAACAAGCGCAGTGACTTTGAGAATAACGCGGCGGTTTTCGTCCAGAGTCGATTCAACCGCCTGTTTTTTCTCTGTCAAAGCTTGTGGAATAGCCTCAAAGGACTCAATCTCAATGATTTTTTTTGCGCTTGTTTGGATATAATTTTTCTTTTCCGCGATGGCGGTGATGGTCTCCTTCGCGGATTCGCTTGCGGCAGCGGCGTCCTTTTCGGCGGCTTCGGCTGCTTTTTTGCTTCTGTCAAGCGCCGCCTTGGTAGGCGCCGCTGCGGATTTAACGGCAGGAGAAGGGTGATGTGTGGAACCGCACACAGGGCAGGGTGCGCCGTCCGTCAGCGTTTCGGCTAAAAAGCCCGCCTGCTCGTCCAGATACGCCTTGTTGTTCGCTTCGTATACCCTGCGCTTTTCCTCGGCTGCGGCAGATTTTCCTCTGTAATCCGTCTGCTTGCCGGCAAGCCGGGCTTCGAGCTTTGTCAACTCATTAAGCAAGGTCTGAATATCACCGACGGCGGCTTGCTCCTTTGCAAGCGCTTCATTTTGGTGTCCGGCTTTGAGCTTTTCTTCTTCCGCTTTTCCCAGCGTCTGTAATTCATCTTTTAAGGCTTGGATTTCCGCTTTTAGTTTTTCGGATTTCTCTTTTTCAGCTGCGTGCTTTTCCGTGCTGACCGCCATATTTTTGATGATTTGAATGAGTTTTTTCCGCGTTGCTTCCAGCTCGTCATACAGCGGCAGCTCATTCTTTAATGCGGAGATTTGCTCACCCAGTTCGGCAATCTGCTGCTTTTGCCCGTTGGCGGATTCCATTGCCGCTTTCGTGCTGTTCAGCTTGTCCGTCACAGCGACCAGCTTTTCTTCGGATTGTTTCAGGGAGCTTTCCGCCTTTTTCTGCTCCTCTGCCTTGGCGATTTGGGCGGTCAGCGCCTTTACGCTTTGCTCCTGCTTGTCAATTTCAGTTGATAACGCCGCTTTTGTTTTTTCGTCCTCGTCAATCAGCTTTTCGAGCAGCTCCGTGACTTCCACGGTCGTCATTTCACCGTTTATAGCCTTGCGAACGCTGACGGAAAGCGGATTGTCGTCCTCGCAGAGAATACCGCCGATGTATTGGCGTATGCTGTCGGACGCTTTTTCGTATTCCTTGGCAAGGCTGCCGGACTGCGCTTTCAAGCTTTCCTGAAGAAAGTAGTAATTCTTCGTATGGAACAGCTTTTGGAAAATCTTTTTTCTGTCGTCGGTAGAAGCTAAGAGCAGCTTCAAAAAATCCCCCTGCGCAATCATGGCAATGCGCGTAAACTGGTTCCGGTCGATGCCCATGATTTCCACAATCGCGCTGTTGACGTCCTTTAGCCTTGCCACCACTCTGCCGTCAGGATAGTGCAGCTCGGCGTCGGCTGCCTTTGAGGTGAAGCCGTCGCCCTTTTTCTTGGGACGGAGATAGGCGGGATTGCGCCTGACATAGTATTCCTTGCCGCTGTATTCAAAGGTCAGCTCAACCTCGGTGGGCGTATCGGGATGGGCATATTTGGAACGGAACATATCCGCGTTGCGGTTATCGCCGCTCGCTTCGCCGTAGAGGGCGAAGGTGATGGCGTCAAAAATCGTTGTCTTGCCTGCGCCGGTATCGCCCGTAATCAGGTACAAGCCCTTTGTGCCGAGCTTGTCAAGCGCCAGCGTCGTCACGCCTGCGTAGGGGCCAAAGGCGGACATCACTAATTTAATCGGTCTCATGCTTGCTCCTCCCAAATCTTCTCAATCAGCGCTTCCATATGCGTTGCCTGATCGGGAGACATTGCCGCGCCGTTCTGAGCTTCATAAAACTCCGCGAACAGCTCAAGCGGAGACTTTACCGCCACATCCTCCGCGCCGTTGATTTCCGTCTGATGGCGCGTGCGCTTGTTGTCGTAGTCGAGCTTCATCAGGTTGCGGTAAATGACGCGCAATTTCTGAACAACGTCGGGAATATCTTCCTCGTCGGTCAGCGTGATATGTACATAATCCTCGCGGTAAGAGGTACCCTCATAAAAGCTCTTTAAGGTCAGCTCTTCATAAGCGCCTTTCAGCTCGACCATATCGCGCATGGGCGTGAGCGGAACAGTGCGCACCGACGTATTGCCCTTTTCTTTGAGTTCAACGACGGTCACGGACTTTTCATAAGGCGCTTCGGAAAACGAGTATTTCAGCGGCGAGCCGCAGTAGCGGACAGTTTCGCCGCCGACGTTTTGCGGACGGTGGATATGACCGAGCGCGACGTAATCAAAGCCGTCAAAAACAGAAGCGTCCACATTGTCGGTCCCGCCGACAGAAACATCCTCGGAATCGGAGCGCTCCGCACCCGTGACAAACTGGTGGGTGATGATAATGTTGCGGTTATCCGGATTGACTTGCATTTCACGGACAGCGACCGCAATCGCTTCGGTGTAGGATTCGATTTTGTCGTCCGGATAAAAGCGCCTGACGTTCGACGGCTTGACGAAGGGCAGCATGTAAATCGCTGTCGTTCCGTATTCGTCCGTCAGCTCAAAGCGCTCGGCAGCGCCGTTGTAAACCGATGAAAAATGAATGCCGCTCGCCGACATCAGACGGTTGCCGAACGCCAGCCGTTCGGGTGAATCGTGGTTGCCGCTGATGATATACACGGGCAAGCGCCGGTTGGAAAGCCGCACGACAAAATCGTCAAACAGCTCGACCGCCTCAGCGGACGGCACGGGCTTGTCATAGACGTCTCCGGCAATGATAACGCCGTCGGGCGCTTCGTCATCGATGATTTTCAGAATTTGTTTTAAGATATATTCCTGATCCTCCATCATCGAAAACTCGTTGACGCGTTTGCCGATGTGAAGGTCGGAGAGGTGAATCAATTTCATAGGAGCTCCTTTCT
>CAMVTS010000142.1 GCA_947170465.1 uncultured Clostridia bacterium | reverse complement strand
GAGGAAGCAGAACAAATCGAACAGGAAATGATTGCTTTGCAGATTAAAGCCTATGGTGAAGAGGCTCTCGCGCATGGAATCGGTGACTATTGCACCTACATTGAAGAGATTGAGGCTGACAGTAACGAGGAATGACCTTCACTGATATGAGAAGCACGCTTCGGCGTGCTTTTTTCTTGTATATTTTCTCATTGGTAACTTCCAATTTAGCCGCTGATGTGTTATACTGTTATCAGATTATAAAAAGGGGTGTGTAATTATGACAAATAAGAACTTAATTGACCTGGAAGCGATGTCGGTCGAGCAGATTGACAAGCTGGTAAAAAAAGCGCGGAAAATTATGCAGAATCCTGCGGATTTCCGTCATGCCTGCGACGGCAAGATTCTGGCAACGCTCTTTTATGAGCCGAGCACCAGAACACAGATGTCGTTTCAGACGGCAATGCTCAAGCTGGGCGGCAGAACCATCGGCTTTGACAATCCGATGAACTCCTCTGTTGCCAAGGGCGAAAATTTAAAGGACACTATCTCGGTCATAAGCGGTTACGCGGATATCATCGCTATCCGTCATCCGGTTGAGGGTACGGCGATGGCGGCTTCCATGTACTCGGAGGTGCCGTTGATCAACTGCGGCGACGGCGGTCATCTGCATCCGACGCAGACCTTGACGGATATCGTCACGCTCTCCTGCGAAAAAGGCAGGCTCGACAACCTTAAAATCGGCGTATGCGGCGATTTGCTCAACGGCAGAACCGTTCATTCACTGATTAAGGCATTGGTAAAATACGAGAACAACTCCTTTGTGCTGATTTCCACCGACGAGCTGAGCGTGCCGATGTATATTATTGACATTCTGGAAAAGAATCACTGTCACTATGAGATTTCCAACAGTCTCGCCGACGCGATTACCGATTTGGACGTGCTCTACATGACGCGGATTCAGCGCGAGCGCTTCAAGAGCGCCGAGGATTATGAGGCGCAGAAGAATGTCTTTGTGCTTGACAAGGAAAAGCTGGCGCTTGCCAGAGAGGATATGATTATCCTCCATCCCCTGCCCCGAGTGAACGAGATTACCGTGGACATTGACAGCGATCCGAGAGCGCTGTACTTCAAGCAGGCGCAGTACGGCATGTTCGGCAGAATGGCACTGATTCTGCTCCTCTTGCAGGATGAGGACTTCATGCTCAGCGAGAGAGAAACCTTTATCAGCGGACACCGCTGCTCCAATCCGAAATGCATCACTCAGCTGGAAGAATATTTGCCCAACCGCGCTTATGAAAAACTCGGCATGGAGATGTGCGATTTCTGCGACAAGCGCATCGACAAATGAACCCCGTCATCAATGTTTTAAGAAGCAAAAAGTGGACGTTCGCGCTGTTTCTTATCATAGCCGTCCTGCTGGCAGGTACAGTGGCGATAGGCGTGAGCTCCTTTATGGATATGAATTTCTCCAGCGAATACAGCAGCTTTCTCGAAGGAAAGATTTCAGTAGACGACGGCGAATGGCAGGATTTCAACCCCCGGGAACCGATTAACAAGCCCTTTCGCAAGGCGGTCATCAAAGGAAAGCCGCTCGACGATTTTTCCTTCATCACCAATCTGACCATTTCCTCGCAGAACGTCTGGTATGTGCTTTATAACGACCGGGGACTCTCTGTATTCGGGCATCAGTTTCTTTCTCCCGAGGATGCATACAACCAGATGGTTGAGGCGCACGGCGAGGAAGCGGTGAAAGCGGAATACGGCGGTATAAACGAATTTATACAAGCTTCCTATCCGCAGCAGCGTATGCAAATCCGTATGCCGGACACGCCCGGCTACTTTGTGTATGAGCTCGAAGGCATCAGCATACAGAATAATTTCGACCTCAATCAGGAATACACGCTCGAAATCATCTATCCCTACGATGCACCGCAGGCGGAATTGTCAGACTGCTTCAGCGCAACGATTTCCTACAGCAACGGTAAATATATGCAGTTCTTCTTTACCGCCCTGCCGGTGGTGCTGCTGTTTGTGCTGGTATGCTTTTTCGGACTGTTCTTCTTCCCTATCGCCGGTTTTATTCTGGGCAAGGTGGACTACAAATACCTCGCCTTCGGCGGTCTGTGCTTCTTCTGGGGATTGTTTGTGATTGTCCGCACCATCAGCGGTTATCTCAACATGTGGATTATGGATTCATCCGTCTGCATGATGATTCATGAGCTGGTGAACGCCCTTTTTATTCTCACGATTATACTCTATCTGAAATCCAATCTGGGACGCAGCGTAACGCGCGCAGTTGCCAATGTCACGGCGACGCTCTATCTGGCGCTGACGATTACCGGCGTGGTGCTGCACCTGACCGCCGTGATGGATTTGCACGCGTTCTCTCCGTACCTCTTCGCGTTTACCGGAGTCTGCGCAATATTGATGGCGGCGCTGCTGTTCGTCGAAACGCGCCATAATACAAAGGCGGTATGGGTGCTGGTCTCATGGATTCCGCTGGCAATCACCATTATTATTGACGCGGTGAACCATTATGTTCACTTCACCAATATCGACTTCTACAACTTCGGTCTCGCCATTACCATGATTTATCAGATTGTGCGGCTGGTGTTTGATTTGAGAACGCAGTATCTGGAAACCATCCGCTATCAGAAAATGCAGAAGGAGCTGTATGAAGCCAAGGTCAGCGTCATGGTATCGCAGATTCAGCCGCATTTCATGTACAACGCGCTCTCCTCTATCGCCATGCTCTGCAAGCTCGACCCGGATACGGCACACCAGGCGACAATCACCTTTGCGCAATACCTGAGAAGCAACATGGACTCGCTCAAACAGACCAAGCCGATTCCGTTTGAGCAGGAATTGGAGCACCTGAAAAAATATTTATATATCGAAAAGCTGCGCTTCGGCAAGAAGCTCAATATCGTCTATGATATTCAGACGACCGATTTTGTCCTGCCGCAGCTGAGTATCCAGCCGCTGGCTGAAAACGCCGTCAAGCACGGTATCAGTAAAAAACGCGGCGGCGGTACGCTGACAATCGCGACCAGAGAAACCGAGACCGCCTTCGAGGTCATTGTGTCCGACGACGGCACCGGCTTTGACGTCAACGAAAAGAAGGACGACGGACGGTCGCACGTCGGCATGGAAAATATCCGCAGGCGTCTGCAGGAAATGTGCGGCGCCGAGGTCATGATCAACAGTACCATCGGTGAAGGCACGGTCGCTACGGTAGTACTGCCAAAGGAGGAACAACATCATGAAGATACTGTGCGTTGACGACGAGCCCCTGATGCTGCAAATGCTCGAAATGGCGATTCGGGAGGCGCAGCCGGACGCGGATATTCTCGCGTTTGACGAGCCGGAGGATTTGCTGGACGAGGCAAAGGCAAACGGCTGCGACATTGCTTTTCTGGATATCCACATGAGCGGTATGACCGGCGTGGAGCTTGCCAAGGAGCTCAAGGGCGTCAACCCGAAGATGAATATTATATTCGTCACCGGCTTCAGCGAGTACACCGGCGACGCCATGCGCCTGAGAGCCAGTGGCTACATCATGAAGCCGGTCACGGCTGAGGCGGTCAGGGAAGAACTGAGCGAGCTGCGTTTTCCCATCGTTCCAAAGGAAAATGCCTTGCTGAGGGTGCAGTGCTTTGGCAACTTTGACGTGTTCACTCCCGACGGCAAGCCGGTACATTTTGAGAGAAGCAAGGCAAAGGAGATTTTTGCCTATCTGGTTCACCGTCACGGAAGCTCCTGTACAACCAGAGAAATTGCGGCGGCGCTCTTTGAGGACGAGCCTTATGACAAGAAACAGCAGTCCTATTTGCAGACGCTCATGCACGCGCTGACAAAAAGCCTGAAAAAGGTCGGCGCGGAGGCGGCGATTAACAAGAGTTACAACAGCCTGTCCGTCAATGTGGCGGCGCTGGACTGCGATTACTACCGCTTTCAGGAGCTGGACGCAGGCGCTGTCAA
>CAMVTS010000141.1 GCA_947170465.1 uncultured Clostridia bacterium | reverse complement strand
AACCTATGACCCTCTGCTTGTAAGGCAGATGCTCTCCCAGCTGAGCTATGCTCCCGCATGCCTCATTTGTGACTGTGTTTTCACAACAGTTGATATTTTATCACAAATGCCTGTTGTTGTCAAGGGTTTTTTCAAAAAATTTCCGCTGTCCCGCTTTTCAGCAGGACAGCGGTGGCGCCTTATTTCAGGTTTTCATCAAAGAACGCTTCCAACTGCGTCTGGTCAAGGCTTTTATGCTGCAGAAGCAAATCGGTCAGCTTGAGCAGAACGCCGCGATGCTCTTCAATAATACCGATGGCACGGTCGAACTGCTCGCGGATAACCGCTTCCGCCTCATCATTGAAACGGGTAATAAAGAAACGCGAACCCATTCCGAGCACCTTGAGCGCATAGGTAACGATATTTTTTGCATGGCGTATATCGGAACTGGCTCCGGTGTTGCAGCCCTTTTCCTCGCCGTAAATGACAATTTCCGCCGCTCTGCCACCGAGCGCGCAGCATACCTGGTCAAGCAGCTCCTGATAGGTTTCCGTTAGCTTTTTTTCGTCGATATCGCGCGCCATGTAGCCGCCAAATTCGCCTCTGGCAACAATTGTCAGGTAGGAGGGCGTCTTTGCCAGCAGACGGTTAATCAGCGCGTGTCCGCTCTCATGACAAGCTGTCTGACGCAGCTCCTCGGGGTCATATTCGTGGATATCACCGTAGCGGAATTCATCGACGGCATCAAGCAAAATGGCGCCTGTCGGCATTCCGTCGGAAATCTTGCGCAGGAACAGCTCGACAATATTCGCCAGATCCGCTCCGCTGCAGCCGGTGGTGCGTATCGCAACATTGTGTATGATTTTTTCCTGGTTTTCACCAAAGCTGACGCCGTGCTTGTTCAGCGCCATGCGCAGGAATTCCTCACGCTCCTCTGTATCGGGAAGCTCCATGAAGATGCGGCTTTCAAAACGTCTGACAAACGCCCCGTCAAGCACTCTTCCCTCGCTGCCCTGTATGTCGTAATTGGTTGCGGCGATGATGAATACCGGCCGTTTTTCGTCTGTGACGAATCCGTCCATCTGCGCCAGGAAGGTATTGAGCACATCCTCGTTGTGGGAATTGCCTAACGTACCGCCGCGCTTTCTGGCGATAGCGTCAACCTCATCAATGAAAATCACCGCCGGCGCGTAGCGTCTCGCCTTTGCAAAAAGCTCGCGAACATTTTTCTCGCTCTGTCCAACCAGGCTGTCAAAGAAGGAGGTGGCGGACGTCTGGAAAAACGCCGCTTTCACTTCATTCGCCATCGCCTTGGCAAGCATGGTCTTTCCGGTTCCGGGAGGTCCGTAGAGAAGAATGCCGCGCGGAATCTTTTTGCCGGCAAGGATATGCTTGCGCGGATCGTCTACATAATCGCAGAACTCCTGAAGCGCTTTCTTGGCGCTCTTGCAGCCGACGACATCCTTAAATGTAATGCCGTTGACGCTGTCCCTGACAACAAAATCCGCTGTGTCGCTGGTTTTCGGCGCCAACCCAAGACTGAATTTATCAAAGGAAACCACCGCCGTCTCTTCATCCAGCGAGTACTGCGAGCAATTGTAATTGAGCAGCTTTCCGGAACGTCCGAGCGTATAGACGGAATTGTTGATCAACGCGCTGTAGGAAATGGTATTCATGCCCCGGATAAACACATCGCGATTGTCCAGGTCATAGGCGAGCACGCCTCTGGCTCCCTTTGAAAGCAGGGTGCTGAAGGTGTTTTCTCCACGGTTTCTGGTGTCCAAAATATATATCGGAATATCGGCATGATACTCCTGGAAATAGGCAAACAAATCTATGCCGTCCGAACGGATATCCTCAATATCGTTCGGCACGTATTTCATCTCGCGCATGCCGCAGGTCGGGTCAATCAGCACGTAATCAATAATGCCGCGTGCCGCGCGCTTTGCCGCGTCGATATCCGTGTGAGGATAGAAAACGACATTTTGGATATCCGACTGCAAAATGCCGTCGGTAATCATCTCGTCGGCAAAAACAAGCACATGGCTGTTCTGATGGTTCGAGAACAGGTTCTCCACTTCCTCGCCGTTGCCCTCCGGATCGACATCGAACCGGATTGTTTTCAGCTGATTGACCGCTTCGCCGGATTTCTGATAGGTTTGCAGGACAACATCCTGCAGCTCCTTGACAACGACGCTTCTGGCAATGCCGCGCAGTGTTCGCGCGTCAGATACGCCGCCCGCATTGTACAGCACCAGCGAAGCGAGCTTTTCGGGAGAATAATCCACCTCAATGTGGAAGCTGCTGCTGAACAAGTCAATCTGCAGCCTGATTTCCTTCTGGATAATCTCCATCAGCGCGTAGGGCTCCAGATGGTTGAACAGGATTACGTTGCCGTTGGCAAAACGGGTAATGATACATTCCGGAAATACCTGCTCGCGGGTGACGTCGCTGACGTCCTCGCGCAGACCTTCCAAAATGACCTTTCTGGGCAGCGATGAGAGGTCACGGTCAGAAGAACCTTCATAGAGGCTTCTGCCGGCGTTGGTGGTGACAATCACGATGTTGTCGCGGAAGGAAACCTCACGCTTTACGCGCATATCCTGCATCCTTCCCTCCTCCAGAATCTGGAGGAACTGATAAATCGTATTGATGTGCGCCTTCTCGATTTCGTCAAAAACAAGAATCGCGTCCGGATTCTCTCTGACATAGGAGGTCACCATCGCCGGAGCGCCGTGCTCGCCGTTGAATTTGACGTTGGATAGGTTGTCGGAAAACTCGCTCATGTCAAAAACGCGTGTCTTTCTGCCAATCAGCTCTCCGCAGAGCTGTGCAAGGAAGGTTTTTCCGACGCCGGAAGGTCCCAGAAACAGGAACGACGCGACAGGTCCCTTGCGCTTCGGGTTTTTTGCCGCGAAGGCGTCCGCTTCAAAAATCGTCTGCACAAACTGCTCGACGGCGTGGCGCTGACCTTTGACCTGGCTGAGCAAGCCTTCGCGCAGATGAGTGATTTTTTTCATTTCCGCCGCAAGCGTCAGCGGCTCCTTCTTCTTGCCTTTGCCGGAGACAGCTGTCGCAGGCTGTTCCGCGGCAGCGGTAGTTTCTCCGGACTCCTCCGTGACGGCAGCCGGCGCTTCTTTGGTTAATTTTTTTGCCGGAGCTTCCGTCCGGGAGTAGTCCTTCATTGCCTGCACGAACCACTCCTTGCCCGTAACGCCGTCAATATCGCCGGATTTCAGACGCGCGAAATCCTTATCTGTCGTCTCCGCAGTGATGAATACATAGATGTTTTCGTCCGATATAATCTCGCCGATGACTGAACGTACAATCTGGTCGACTTCCTCTGTGTTCTTTTCCGAGGGAACATACAGAATTTTATGAAAATTGCCCTTGGACTCTACCGCAAGATCGCCAAACTGCTGCCGGAGCTTCTGCTGAAACTCTTCCCAGAAGGATTTTCCGGCTTGCTTGCGATAGTCATAAAGAAAATCGTAGGTGCGGAACAATAGTGATAGCTTTATGATTTTCAATGTTTTTCCTCCTATAAAGCTGCCCCAATACCCTGAGGCATTGGGGCAATTCACACTTAGTTTTTAGCTGTAAATAGCTCTCATAATCTTCGGCTTGGCTTCCTTGATGATGTTGAAGCGGCGAATCAACAGCTCAAAGCACTCGTCTGCAGCGGATTCCGCAGAAACAATGGCGTCATCGCCAATCATCAGGTCGTTATCTTTGTCAATATAGAACTTAAGCCATCTGTACTCCGCGTTTAGCGCATTGCACTCCGCATAAAGATCGGAGAGCTTCTCATCCGGAACATTCTCAAACTGAGTGAACATGGATACATAGCAGCCGTCCTCCCCGGAGAAAATATAGTTAGTGGGCTTGCCGTCAAAAATAAACCGAATAAGGATATCACCGTCGGGATATTCACGCGTGTTGAATCCAATTTCTTTTTCGTTGAGCAAATCAATAAAGCGCTGTGCACATAATAACATAAAACACATCTCCTTTTGTAAAATTTCTATCTAAATTATAATATATGTGTACATATTTGTCAATATTTTTTTCTGTTATTTTGATATT
>CAMVTS010000140.1 GCA_947170465.1 uncultured Clostridia bacterium | reverse complement strand
ACGCCCGGCTTGATACCAAGCCGGGCGATTTTTTATTGGGATTATTTGTGGGATACGTGCCAGATTTCGTTCGCGTACTCAAGGATAGATCTGTCGGAGGAGAACTTGCCGGCGTTGGCGACGTTGAGCAGGCACTTCTTACCGAATGCCTTTCTGTCAGCGTAGTCAGCGTTCGCCTTGATTTTCGCGTCAATGTACAGCGGCAGATCGTAGAGCAGGAAGTAGTGGTCGGCAACCTGCCAGGAGGTACCGACGAGCAGCGCGTCGTGAAGCTCACGGAAGCTGCCTTCGCCCTGAGCGCCGTCGTCATCAAAGGTGCCGTCAATCAGGGTGTCGATAACGCGTCTGGTTTCCTCGTTGGAATCGTAGTAAGCGCGGGGATTGTAGCCCTCAGCCTTGAGCTTCTCGATATCCTCGACTCTCGCGCCGAAGATATACTCGTTCTCAACGCCGGCGCACTCCGCAATTTCAATGTTCGCGCCGTCCCAGGTGCCCAGCGTAACCGCACCGTTGAGCATGAACTTCATGTTACCGGTACCGGAAGCCTCCAGACCCGCGGTAGAGGTTTGCTCGGAAATATCAGCCGCAACGACAATCTTCTCCGCGTAGGAGACGTTGTAGTTGGAGATGAAGTAAACCTGCAGCTTGTCCTTGGTGTCGGGATCGTTGTTGACAAGCTGGGCAATCTCGTTGATGTACTTGATGATAGCCTTCGCTCTCGCGTAGCCGGGAGCCGCCTTTGCGCCGAAGATGAAGGTGGTCGGCGTCCAGTTGGGCAGCTTGCCTTCCTTGATGCGGAAGTAAATTGCCATAATCGAGAAGGCGTTGAGCAGCTGTCTCTTGTACTCGTGCAGTCTCTTGACCTGTACGTCAAAGATGGTGTCGGGGTTGATGTCATAGCCGTCCATCTTCTTGATGTAGTCGGCGAGCTGCTGCTTTTTCTTTGCCTTGATTTCGTTGAATTTATTGATGGTGCGCGCGTCGGTGCACTCGTTGAGCACGGAAAGCTTGCTCAAATCAGTCAGCCACTTGTCGGAGCCTACCTTTTTGGTAATCAGCTCGGAAAGCTCGGGGTTGCACAGACCGAGCCAGCGGCGCTGGGTGATACCGTTGGTCTTGTTGAGGAATCTCTCGGGATAAACGGCATACCAATCCTTGAGCAGGTCGTTTTTGAGGATTTCGGTGTGCAGCTGGGCTACGCCGTTGACATAGGTGCCGGCATAGGTAGCCAGTCTTGCCATGTGGACAACGTTGCCGTCGATAATGCGCATGTTCGCCTTCATATCCTCGGAAACGCCCTTCGCGGTCAGCTCCTCCTGGCACTTGTTGGCAATCAGCGCAATGATGTCGTAGATTACCGGGATAACCTGGTTCATCAGGTCAGCCGGCCACTTCTCGAGCGCCTCGCCGAGAACGGTGTGGTTGGTGTAGGAGCAGGTCTTTCTGGCGATTTCAAACGCCTGGTCAAAGTTCATGCCCTCGTTTTCGAGCAGTCTGACAAGCTCGGGCACGCAGGATACGGGATGCGTATCGTTGAGCTGAATGGCGTTCTCCTCGGCAAAGTGGCTGAAATCGCTGCCGTGCTTTGCCTTGTAGCGGCGGATGATGTCCTGCAGAGAAGCGGAGCAGAAGAAATACTGCTGCTTCAGGCGGAGCACCTTGCCCTCATATTTGTTATCATTAGGATAAAGCACCTTGGAGATGTTCTCCGCGTCGTTCTTTTCCTTGACAGCTCTGTCATACTCGGTGTTGTTGAAGGCGGTGAAGTCAAACTCGTTGACAGCTTCCGCCTGCCACAGACGCAGGGTGTTGATGTTGTCGGTCTTGCAGCCGATAACCGCCATATCGTAGGGAACAGCCTTGACGGTCTGATCCCTGAAGGATACGGTGACAGCCTCATCCTCTCTGCGCAGGCACCACGGATCCTCAAAGCGCTGCCAGTTGTCAGCGACCTCTACCTGATAGCCGTCGTGAATGAGCTGCTTGAACAGGCCGTACTTATAGCGGATACCGTAACCATCGAGCGGAACCTCCTGGGTTGCCGCGGAATCGAGGTAGCAGGCAGCCAGTCTGCCCAGACCGCCGTTACCGAGAGCCGCGTCGTCGATTTCCTCAAAGGTGTTGATGTCGATACCCTTTTTCTTGAGCTGCTTGGTGATTTCTTCGAGAATACCCAGGCAGTAGAGGTTGTTGTACATCATTCTGCCCATGAGGAACTCTGCGGAGAAGTAGTAGGCGCGTCTCTGGCTGTTGTGCTTTGCCTTGCTCTTTGCCCAGTTGGGAGCGATTTCGCCCATCACTGCCTTGCCCAGAGCCAGGTGAAGCTCGGAAGCCGTCAGCTCCTCTACTGTCTTACAGTACATGGACTGTGCTGTAAGCTCAAGCTTTTCCATAATGTTTCCCATTGCTTTAATCCTCCAATCGTCCGGTGTTTTCGGACATTGTTTTTAATTTATCCGCCAGCTCTTTGGTCAGGGTCGCGGGGTCAAGACGCCACGTCCAGTTGCCGCCGAGGGTTGACGGGGTATTCATGCGCGCTTCCTTGCCCAGACCGAGAATATCCTGCAGGGGCACAATCGCCATATCCGCCTTGGATTCATAGGCGGTGCGGATCAGTCCCCAGTTGAAGGGCTCGTCGTCGGGCATCTTGCAGTAGCTTCTCGCGTAGTCGATATCGCTCTGCTTGGCGGTTTCCAGCCAGCCCATAACGGTGTCGTTGTCGTGGGTGCCGGTGTATACCACGCAGTTGTTGGTATATTTATGCGGCAGGTAGTCATTCTCCTCGCCGCTGTCAAAAGCAAATTCCAGCACCTTCATGCCGGGATAGCCGGTCTGTTCCATCAGCTCGGTGACGTCGGGTGTCAGGGTGCCGAGGTCCTCGGCGACGATTTCAAACTTGCCGACAGCCTCCTCCATCATGCGGAAGAACTTGATTCTCGGACCGTCAACCCATTCGCCGTTGATGGCGTTCTCAGCAGGGTAGGGAATGGAATAGTAGCTCGCGAAAGCGCGGAAGTGGTCGATTCTGGTGATGTCATACAGCTTGCTCGCCGCCTTGATGCGCTCAAACCACCACTCGTAGTCCGTCTGCTCCAGGTAATCCCAGTCGTAGAGCGGATTGCCCCACAGCTGACCGGTTGCGGAGAAATAATCCGGCGGACAGCCTGCTACCGCGATGGGATCGCCGTCGTCATAGAGCTGGAACAGCTCGGGATTTGCCCAGGTGTCGGCGCTGTCCATCGCGACATAAATCGGCATATCGCCGAGAATCTTGATGCCGAGACCGTTGACGTAGCCGCGGAACGCTTCCCACTGCTCGTAGAATTTGAACTGGACGAACTTCCAGAAGTTAATGTCGTTTCTCAGCTTGCGCTCATAGCGGCGAAGCGCCTTTTCCTCGCGCATTTTGATGTCATCTGGCCATTCAGTCCAGGACACCATGTCAAAGCTGTTCTTGACCGCCATGTACAGGGCGTAGTTTTTCAGCCACTTGCTGTTTTTGCGGTTGAACGCGCGGAACGCTCTCTGATCCTTCTTCTTGAAATTCTCAAAAGCGATTCTCAGCACCTTGAATCGGCTGTTGTAAATCTTTTCGTAGTCAACCTCTGCGGGATTATCTCCCCAGTCACAGCCGTCCAGGTCAGCCTGCGTCAGCAGACCTTCCTCAACCAGTGTGTCAAGGTCTATGAGATAAGGGTTACCTGCATAGGTAGAAAAGGACTGGTACGGCGAGTCGCCGTAGCTTGTCGGTCCAACGGGGAGAATCTGCCAGATAGTCTGACCGCTCTCCTTGAGGAAGTCCGCGAACTTGCGGGCTTCTTTGCCGATGGTGCCGATGCCGTAGGGGGAAGGAAGCGAAGTGATCGAGAGGAGTACGCCTGCGCTTCTTGCCATAAATCATCAACTCCATTCTGATGGGATAATATTATTTTCATGCGCCCGCGCGTTTCACGCCAATGCGCATATTCTCAACTGTATTCTACCACAAAACACGACGGTTTTCAAGTCTATTTTTTTGTATAGTTTTTAAATTTACGACAGTATTTTGCTGACAACTCGCTATTATTG
>CAMVTS010000139.1 GCA_947170465.1 uncultured Clostridia bacterium | reverse complement strand
TTCGCCTTTGTCGCCTCAGCTTTGCGCCTTATCTCTCAGCGACGTATATTATATTATCATAAATTGCCGAAGTTGTCAAGCGCTTTTTTCAATTTTTTTATTTGTCACTGTAATCATCACAACTTCACGCGGATTTCCCCAGCGCGGAATCGACGCGGTATTGGAACATCCGGCAGAAACAACCAGACAGTTGTCAAACACGCCTCTATGGTATTTCGGAAAAAGTTTTCCTCCGGAGGAAACCATTCCTCTTCCAAAAATACGCACCTGTCCCCCGTGGTTGTGTCCGGAGAGCACCAAATCAAATTTCATATCTCGCGCTAATTCTTCATATAATTCCGGTTCGTGACAAAGCAGCAGACGGAATCCGTCTTTCTTTGAAAATCGGTAAAGCCACGCTTCGTCATAATCCGAGGACAAACCGCCGATAATCATAAAATTATTACGTACGGCTGTTTCAAAATCTTCGTTATCCAGCAGATGTATCCCGTATTGCTTAATCAGCAGGTAATCTTCATCTGTCAGCGTCTCTTCGTGATTGCCAAGGCTCATAAATACCGGTGCGATAGATGACGCCTGACGGAGAAACTGATAGGAATACTGCTTGTTAGGCATATTCTTTCTGCCAAACAGCTTCATTAATATATAATTGATATAATATACAATAGTGATGATGATTCTGCGGAAAGGATTTTTGCGCTGACGGATATTCGGCTTGAATTTATCAGCGTCGTAGCGCTCAAACGTATCCCCGGCGACAGCGATAATATCCGGCTGCTGCTCCTTTAATATATTGACAATATCCAGCGAACGGCGTTCATGTAAATCACTGATCAGCGCAATGCGGATATCGCTTCTGATTCTTTCGTTTATAATCGTATACTCCGTTACGACAGACTGCTTTGCCATAAAAGCCTCCTTTACCTTCATTCTATGTGCAAATAGCTTTATCTATGTTTATCTTAACATAGCTTACCGTATAAAATCAAGTGCTGACTGAAAAGTTCACTTATCTTTCAGAATACAGACTTGACAGCATTTGACGTAATCATTTATAATGAACAAAAAATCAGGATGGCTGACATGATGAAGGAAATAGTAGAACCGTTGCTGCAATGGTATGCTGAAAATAAAAGAATACTTCCCTGGCGCATGGATAAAGAACCCTTTCATGTGTGGGTATCGGAAATCATGCTGCAGCAGACGCGCATTGAAGCGGTTATGCATTATTATGCGCGATTTATGGAAGCGCTTCCCGATGTGCAGTCGCTGAGTAGTATTGACGATGATGCGCTGCTCAAGCTTTGGGAAGGATTGGGCTACTACAGCCGCGCAAGAAATCTGAAAAAAGCGGCACAGATTATTATCAAGGATTATCGGGGAATGTTTCCTTCAACTTTTGAAGAACTGCGAAAGCTACCCGGTATTGGTGAGTACACCGCCGGCGCTATTGCATCAATATGCTTCAATGAACCGGTACCGGCTGTTGACGGCAATGTTCTGCGCGTCATTTCACGCATTACCGGCAGCTGCGAGAATGTGCTTCTGCCGGTAACGAAGAAAAAAGTAACCGAGCAATTGCTTCAAATCATGCCGGATTCCCCCGGTGATTTCAACGAAGCCCTGATGGAGCTGGGAGAAACGGTGTGTCTGCCGAATACTGCGCCTGCCTGCGGCGAATGTCCGTTGTCCGGAAGCTGTACAGCGTACCGTGAACACCTGACAGAACTATTGCCAATCAGAATCAAAAAGACTAAGCGTCGCCGGGAAAACCTGACGGTTTTCATTCTGACGGCGCCCGACGGCAGTATCGCGCTTGATAAAAGGAAGGATCCCGGTCTGCTCTCCGGTATGTATCAATTCCCGAATATCAAAGGATATTATTCCGAAGAAGAATTATATCTTACACTCGATAACTGGAATCTGAATCCTGTTCAGATTGAATTTATTCGTGAAACAAAGCATGTTTTCACCCATATTGACTGGATGATGAAAGGCTTCCGCGTTCAGGTTAATAATAAACCGGAGAGATTTATATGGGTCAGTCCGGAAGAATTGAAATCAGACTATCCGCTTCCTGCCGCTTTTCAGAAAATGCTGCCATAATACGCAAAAAAGGCACGTCCAATCGGGATGTGCCTTTCATCGTCAAATCGCTGCAATTGCGGATTGAAGCTGTTCAACTTTGTCTGTTTGTTCCCAGCTGACATGTAAATCCTCTCTGCCGATGTGACCATAAGCCGCCAGAGGGCGGTATTTTGTTTCCGTCAGGCGCAGTTCACGGATAATAGACTGCGGACGACAATCAAACACCTTATCAACTGCTTTGGAGATCTGTTCATCAGAATAATCAGAAGTGCCGAAGGTATCAACCATAATGGAAACCGGCTTGGCAACACCGATAGCATAAGCGAGCTGGATTTCACAACGCTTTGCCAGACCGGCTGCAACGATATTCTTCGCGATATAACGGGCGTAGTAAGCCGCGCTGCGGTCAACCTTAGTCGGATCCTTGCCGCTGAAAGCACCGCCGCCGTGTCGGGAATAACCGCCGTAAGTATCAACGATAATCTTTCTGCCGGTTAACCCTGCGTCACCGACAGGACCGCCAATAACAAATCTGCCGGTAGGATTGACATAGATTTTAGTCTGTTCATCCAGCAGTGACGCAGGAATCACCGGGCGGATGACATGCGCAATCATATCCCTGCGAATCTGTTCCAAAGTGACGTCCTCGTCATGCTGTGTCGATACGACAACCGTGTCAACCCTGACAGGATGATTGCCATCGTATTCAATCGTCACCTGCGTTTTGCCGTCGGGACGCAGATAAGTCAGCTCGTTGCTTTTGCGCACCTCTGTCAGCTTTTTTGCCAGCTTGTGTGCCAGTGAAATCGGCAAAGGCATCAGCTCTTCTGTTTCATCACAGGCAAAGCCGAACATGATACCCTGGTCGCCGGCACCAATGAGGTTGTCCTCCTCCGTTTCACCGTCCTTATGCTCAAAGCTGCGGTTGACACCCATCGCGATATCGGGAGATTGCGCGTCCATGGAAACCAGTACCGCGCAGGTATTACTGTCAAATCCGCATTCCGGATTGTCATAACCGATTTCTTTTATCACATTACGCGCGATTTTCGTGATATCCACATTGGCGTTTGCGGAAATCTCACCCATCACATGTACCAGTCCGGTGGTAACCGTGGTTTCACACGCGACATGCGCGTTCTTGTCCTGCTCCAGAATAGCGTCCAGAACAGCGTCGGATACGCAGTCGCAAACTTTGTCGGGATGTCCCTCGGTCACAGACTCCGAAGAAAAAAGATACTTTGCCATAAAATCACTCCATAAAATAATAAAAAAGCCCTTCTTCCGAAAGGCTTGTTCTCACTCATCTTTCGGTAAAACCGCAGGATTTAGCACCTTGCAAATGCAGGTTGCCGGACTTCACAGGGCCTGTCCCTCCGTCGCTCTTGATAAGATAGTATTCAACTGAATGATATTATAACGCAGTTAATTTCAAAATGCAAGAGGGAAAACGACATTTTTCTTGCTTTCGGGTAAGGATTGTGATAGAATACTGCTGAAAGAAGGGATAGAATGGAAATTCTGGTTAATCAATACAATACGGCTGATTTGAAGGATATGATTGCTATATGGAACCGTGTGGTTGAAGACGGTATTGCCTTTCCTCAGACCGAACTGCTGGACAATATATCGGGAAGTGATTTTTTCGGAAGTCAGACCTATTGCGGTGTGGCAAAAGGAAACGGCAAGATTCTCGGCTTATATATTCTTCATCCCAATAACGTCGGCAGATGCGGTCATATCTGCAATGCCAGCTACGCCGTCAGCGCGGACGCCAGAGGAAAAGGAATCGGCAGGGCGCTGGTCAGCGATTGTCTGATACAGGCAAAGAAATGCGGCTTTCGGATATTGCAGTTCAATGCGGTTGTCAGAACCAACGTTGCCGCACGTTCATTATACGAAAAACTGGGATTTACACAATTGGGCGTTATTCCGGGAGGGTTTCTGATGAAAGACGGTCACTACGAGGATATCTGTCCCTACTACAAGGAGTTGTAAAA
>CAMVTS010000138.1 GCA_947170465.1 uncultured Clostridia bacterium | reverse complement strand
TCAAAACATAAAGGAATTGTAGCCCCACAGGCTGACTTCCTCAAACTTGACGTAGCAGCCGCTGCCGTCCACGCCTGCCTCGCGGCTGAGAATATCGCAGATTTCAGCCGTCAGCTTCTCATAAGCAGACTTGGGAGCGGAACCGAAAATCTTGACCTCGACCATGGCGGCAGGAGACTGCGCGTCACGGTGAAACATCATGGACAATCCGTCCTCCACAGCCAGCATGAGATATCTGTCGCTCTTGCCGGGAATCAGGCTGATGGCGTCGGACAGCGCATTTTCCACGGCGAGCTTTTGCGTATCGTTGAGCTTTGCGTTGGTTTTTACATTGATAAACGGCATAAAGGCTACCCCTTTCAATATACTCAAACTTTATTATAGCAATTCATGCGTTCTAAATCAAGCCTTTTTTTCGGTATTTTAACGGTTCTGTCTCGTAGACATTATTGCCCTGCGCGTCAACCGCCACAATGCACGGAAAATCCTCGACGGTATAGCGGCGCACCGCCTCGGTGCCTAAGTCCTCATAACAGAGCAGCTCTTCCTTTTTGATGCTCTTGGCAATCAACGCCGCGGCGCCGCCGATAGCGGCAAAATACACGCCGTGATTGCGTACAATCGCGTCAATGACCGCCTGCGAGCGCGCGCCCTTGCCGATCATGCCCTTCAAGCCCAGATCCATCAGGGCAGGGGCGTATTTGTCCATGCGGTAGCTGGAGGTCGGACCTGCCGGACCGACAGCATAGCCGGGCTTTGCCGGAGCCGGACCGACGTAATAGATCAGCTCGCCCTTCAAATCAACGGGCAGCTCTTTTCCCTGCTCCAGCAGCTCATAAAGGCGCTTGTGCGCCGCGTCTCTGCCGGTGAGAATCGTGCCGGTCAGCAGCACGCTGTCGCCCGCCTTCAAATCCTGTATCGCTTCATCGGTGATGGGAAGTGTGATTTTTTTCGTCATGTCGCCGCCTCCTTAAATCTCTGTGCTCGCGTGTCTCGCCGCGTGACAGCAGATATTGACCGCCACCGGCATACCGGCGATATGCGTCGGCGCGGTTTCGATATTCACGCCAAGCGCCGTGGTGCTGCCCCCGAGACCGGCGGGACCGAAGCCCATCATATTGATTTGCGTGAGCAGCTCACGCTCCATTTCGGCGTAACGCGGATCGGGATTTTCGGAGTCAACCGGACGGAAGGTCGCCTTTTTGGCAAGCTGGGCGGCTCGCTCAAAGGTGCCGCCGATGCCCACGCCGACCACTATCGGCGGACAGGGATTGGGACCTGCCGCAAAGACGGTATCTAAAATAAACTGCTTCACGCCCTCTGCGCCGTAGGACGGCGTGAGCATTTTTATCGCGGACATGTTCTCGCTGCCAAAGCCTTTGCCGCCGGCGGTGATTTTGATGGTGCTGCCGCTGACGATTTTGGTGTGGATAATCGCCGGCGTGTTATCCTTTGTGTTTACGCGGTCAAAAACCGGGTCGCTGACGACGCTCTTGCGCAGATAGCCGTCGCGGTACGCCTGGCGGACACCCTCAGTGACAGCTTCCTCAAAATCGCCGTCCACGCAGACCTTGTCGCCGTATTCGACAAACAGCACAGCCATGCCGGTGTCCTGACAGAGCGGAATCTGCTCCTCGGCGGCAATCGCGTCATTTTCGAGAATCTGGCCGAGCACGCTTCTGCCCACCGGAGAAGCCTCCTGCTCCCTCGCGTTTTTCAGCGCCGCGAGAATGTCGCCGCCGATATAGTAATTGCAGTCCAGAAACAACCGCTTAACCGCCGCGGTAATCGTTCCGGCGGAAATCGTCCTGTATTCCATGGTATCACCCTTTCCAATTTCTTTTCTATTATAAAATATTTTTTCAAGTATTTCAATATGCAGAAAAATATGATATAATCAATAGAAACGACAAAAAACTGTCACATTAGCAAATTATAATGCAATTAGCAACCGTAAAGGAATGAGGAATATGCCAAGAATCTTAGTTGTTGACGACGAATTCAGAATCCGCCAGATTATACGCAAATACGCCGAGTTTGAGGGCTACGGGGTGGAGGAAGCCACCGACGGCATGCAGGCGATCGAGATATGCCGCAAGGAGCGCTTTGATTTGATTATCATGGACGTGATGATGCCTGAGCTGGACGGCTTTTCCGCCTGCCGTGAAATCCGCAAATTCTGCAAGACGCCAATTATCATGCTCTCGGCACGCGGCGAGGAATACGACAAAATCCACGGCTTTGAGCTGGGAAGCGACGACTATGTTGTCAAGCCCTTCTCGCCCAAGGAGCTGATGATGCGCGTCGCGGCGGTCATCAAGCGCTCCGGCGGCGCTCAGGAGGAAAAGGAGCGCGACGTCTATACCTTCCAGGGGCTGGTGATTGACTTCTCGGCGCGTATCGTCACCGTTGACGGCAATCGCGTGGAAATGACGCCCAAGGAATACGAGCTGCTGTTCTACATGGTGCGCAACAAAGGACTGGCGCTGACGAGAGAAAGCCTCATCAGCGAGGTTTGGGGCTATGATTTCTTCGGCGACGAGCGCACGCTTGACACGCACATCAAGCTGCTGCGCAAAAGCCTTGGTCCCTACAACAAATGCATTGTCACCCTTCGCGGCGTAGGCTATCGCTTTGAAGAGGTTGAATAAGCGGCTGAACCGCCGCGGATGGACGCTGCACGCCAAGCTGCTGGCGTATTTTCTGCTGTTCGGCGCGATTATCCTGGTGCTGCTGTGGGTATTTCAGACCTTCATGCTCAAGCCCTATTACACCGCCAAAAAATCCAAGAGCGTTGAGCAGGGCGTCGCGCAGATTGTACGCTCGATTGAGCTGAACAAGAACGTCTGGGCGACGATTGACAACGTTGCCGGCTACAATTCGCTGACGGTCGCCGTCTATGACGCGGAAAGCGTGATGGGCTTCACCTCACCGCTGTACGAAATCAATTACGACAATCCGGCGGCGCAGCTTGCCCTTGAAACGCACGAAATCTATTCCTATTATCTCCGCGCCAAGGAAAACGGCGGCACCTACCGCTGTGTGGAATCCAACTCCGTCGCGGATATCGCCCAGCAAAAGCTCAACCGCCTGCGCAGGGCGTTTACCGGCGCGACCGGCGACAGTCCCAGTGCGGACGTGCACATCAAGTCCGCCGGCAGCACCGAGAACATGGTTCAGGCTTCGGTGGTGACACGCTCCGACGGCAAGGAAATGTTCGTGCTCGTCACCTCGTCCATCACACCGCTGAGCAACACGATTGACATTATCCAGGGACAGCTGATATGGGTGTCGGGCGTGTTCGTGATTCTGTCGCTGATATTCTCGCTCTACGCCAGCCGCCGGATTGCCAGGCCGATTTCCAAAACAAACCGGTCGGCAAAGGAGCTGGCAAAGAAAAACTACGAGGTCGAGTTTGACGCGAAGGGCTATATCGAGGTGGAGGAGCTCAACGACACCCTCAACTACGCCAAGACAGAGCTTGCCGCCACGGAAAAGCTGCAAAGAGAGCTGATTGCGAATATCTCGCACGACCTGCGCACGCCGCTGACGATGATTACCGGCTACGGCGAGGTCATGCGCGACCTGCCGGGTGAGAACACGCCGGAGAATATCCAGATTATCATTGACGAGGCGACGCGGCTTTCGACGCTGGTCAACGACTTGCTTGACCTGTCCAAGCTGCAGTCCGGCGCCTTGCAGGCGGAAAAGAAGGAATTCTCGCTCACAGACAGCATCCGCAATATCTTCGTCCGCTACGCCAAGCTGGTAGAGCAGGACGGCTATAATATTGTCTTTGAGAGCAGGGAAAACGTCATTATCAACGCCGACGAGCTGCGGATTTCGCAGGTGGTCTACAACCTTGTCAACAACGCCGTCAACCATGCCGGCGAGGACAAAACCGTCATCGTCAGTCAGAAGGTACACGGCGGCAGGGTGCGCATTGAAGTGACCGACCACGGCGAGGGTATTCCCGCCGACAAGCTGGAATATATCTGGGACCGTTATTACAAGGTAGACAGGGAGCACCGCCGCGGTGTGATTGGCTCCGGTCTGGGACTCTCGATTGTCAAGAGTATTCTCGACGCGCACAACGCGCGCTACGGCGTCAGAAGCGCTCCCGGCAAGGGCAGCACCTTCTGGTTTGAAATCGGCATTGTCCGCACGGAAAAGTTATCATCATAATTCA
>CAMVTS010000137.1 GCA_947170465.1 uncultured Clostridia bacterium | reverse complement strand
AGCAGAGAATTATCAGTTATTCTTCACCGCGCCTATCAGGGCGAAAATGCCGAAGGCGATTAGATCGACGACGACAATCGTGGCGCCGACAGGGGTTTCCAGCGGGATAGACGCTAAGATTCCGGCAAGCGCGCAGACGACGGAGATGCACGCGGAGCAAATCGTGACAGAGCGGAAGCTCTTGAACACGCGCATTGCCGACAGTGCCGGAAAAATCACCAGCGCGGAAATCAGCAGCGAGCCGACAAGGTTCATGGCAATCACAATGATGACAGCGATAATCACCGCGATAATCAGGTTATAAACGCCTGCCTTGGTGCCGGTTGCTCGCGCAAAGTTCTCGTCAAAGGTGACAGAGAAAATCTTATGGTAGAAAAACAGAAAGGCAAGCACCACCAGCACCGAAAGTATCGCGCAGAACCAGACCTCGTTAATCGTCAGGGTGAGTATCGAGGTGGAACCGAATAGCGTGGTACACACGTCGCCGGAAACATTGGTGGTGTTGGGACTTTTGTTCATCAGCAGATAGCCGACAGCCAACGCACCGACGGATATCATGGCAACCGCCGCGTCGCCTTTGATTTTCGCGTTCTTGCCGGTGCGCAGCAAAAGAATCGCGCTGATGATCGTGACCGGCATGACAATCAGCATGTTATTCGTCAGTCCCACAAAGGCGGAGACCGCTATCGCGCCAAAGGCGACGTGTGAAAGACCGTCGCCGATAAACGAAAATCGCTTGAGCACCAGCGTCACGCCGAGCAGGGAGGAGCACAAGGCAATCAGCACGCCGACAATAATCGCGTAGCGCACGAACGGATACTGCAGGGCGGTGCCGAGCTTTAGAAAGAGTTCTTCCATCAGTTCTCCGCCTCCCTTAGCGCCATCAGCGCCTTGCCGGATTTGCTCTCGACAAACTGCGTGCGCGTTCCAAAAAAGATTTTGTCGCCGATATGCAGGATATGCGTCGCGTATTTCAGCGCCGCTTCGATATCATGGGAAATCATGATGATAGTAATGCCGTCCTCACGGTTGATGCGCTCAATCAGGCGGTACATATCGCCGGTGACCTTGGGGTCAAGTCCGGCTACCGGCTCGTCGAGCAGGAGCATTTTCTTTGTGGCGCAGAGCGCTCTCGCAAGCAAAACGCGTTGCTGCTGACCGCCGGACAGCTCGCGGTAACAGCGGCGGCTGAGGTCACTGATACCCATTTTTTCCATATTTTCCGCGGCGCGGCGCTTCTCTTCTCTGGTGTAGAACGGACGGAGACCGCATTGTCCTTCAAAACCGGAAATGACGATTTCACGGACGGACGCCGGAAAGTCCTTCTGGACAACCGTCTGCTGCGGCAGATAGCCGATTTCCTTGCGCGTCAGTCCGTCAGAGGTTGCGATGCTGCCGCGCATGGGCTTTTTGAGACCAAGCAGCGTTTTCATCAGCGTCGATTTGCCGGAGCCATTTTCTCCGACAATGCAGAGATAGTCGCCGGCGCTGACATGAAAGCTCAGGTCAGAGATAATTTCAGTGCCCTCGTAGCCGAGAGCAAGGTTGTAACAGGTCAGCTGTGCCATGTGTGCTCCTTCTAATTCAGCGCTTGCTGTAATACTTCCAGATTCTTTTCCATTATTCGGAGATAGTCGCCCTCGGTTTTTGCTTTGTCAGCCGTCATGGACTGCATGGAATTGAGGGTGAGGATTTGGGCGCTGTTGGATTTTGAGGTATTGATAATCGTCTGCGCTATTTTCCGGTCGGAATTGTCAATGGTGATGACCGCCGGAAGCTGCAATTCGTCGAGCTTACTGGCGAGAAAGGCAACGGTCTCAAAGCTCGCCTCTGTCTCTGCCGAACAGCCGGCAAAGGCAGCGTAGTATTTCAGGTTATAGTCATCTGTCAGATAGCGGAACGGAAAACGGTCGCCGAACAACAGGGTATCGCGCTTCTTTTCACTGAGCGTCTTGGCGTATAGTCCGTCCATAGCGGCAAGGGCTTTGTCGTATTTTTCCGCGTTTGTCTCATACAAAGCCTTGTCGTCCGGGTAGCTTTCAGAGAGGGTTTTTGTCAGCTCGGAGCAGAGATAGCGCGCGTTTTTCAGCGACAGCCAGATATGCTCGTCCGGCGTTTTTTCCTCTTCCTCTTCATTTTCCTCCTGCATGCCCTCGATATGCTCCTCTTCCTTGGCTTTGTCACCCATCAATTCCATCAGGCTGACCGCTTTTGCCCTGGAGCCGTTCTTTTTCATGCTTTCCACTACGTCCTTCGCCCAGTTGTCGGACTCGCCGCCGATATAGACAAAGAGGTCGCAGTCCTGAATCTGCATCATGTCGTCGGCGGTCAACTGGTAGCTGTGAATATCCGTACCGTTGTCCGCCAACAGGCTGAGACCGGTTGTTTCCGACCCTTCGGTCAGGTGGCTCAGCCAGTCGTAAATGGGATAAATTGCCGCGATGATTTTGGCTTTTCCTTCCGCTTGCTTCGGCGCGGAACAGCCGGCAATGCAGGATACCGTCAGTACAAGACTGACGAAAAACGCGATGATTCTTTTCACGATACCTTCTCCTTCTCTTCCTTCCGGCAGGACTTGCATACGCCGTAGAGGACGGTGTTTTTGCGGTCAATGGCAAATTCGTCGCTGAGGGCGAGGTTTTCAATCAGCATTTCCATGCCGGGCATATTCATATGGTAGGTTTTGCCGCATTTTTCGCAGGAGAGGTGCAGGCAATCCTTGCAGCTTGTGCAATCGGTATATTGATAGTATACCTCGCGGCTGCCGCTTTTTGACACGCGGCGCACCTTGCCCTCGCTTTCAAGCGCGGACAAATTGCGGTAAACAGCGCTCAGGCTAATTTCATATTCGCGCAGGGCGCTTTCTATCTGACGGGCGCTTAACTCCTCGTCGGCATGCGCCGCGAGATAGTCAAGCAGCAGCTTGCGCTGTCTGGTTTTGTATTTTTGCAAATCTTTCCCTCCAATTTGCGATTCATTCGCATTTCAGTATAACACGATTGACTGAACCTGTCAAGGAATTTGCGAAACATTCGCATAAGTGCCGGTGGGCACGTTCCCCGGTTTGGTCAAGACCAAACCCTGCAATTCAATGATACCATCATCGAAGTTTTTCGACAAAACAAAAGGCTTGGCTGTGCCAAACCCTTTTGTCGATTAAATCATATAATACCAGGTGTCGTCCATTTCGACTTCCTTGCGCTTTTCGGGGTGTGAGGAGTCATAATTGACCGTTAATTCCTGACTTTTGACGCTTACCTTGGCGCCTGCCGGAATGGATGTCGTGATAAAGGCGTTGCCTCCGACGACCACATCTTTTCCGATGACGGTATCGCCGCCGAGAATCGACGCACCGGAATAAATCGTCACGTTGTCGCAGATTGTCGGGTGGCGCTTTTTGCCGCGGAGATTCTGACCCCCGCGTGTGGAAAGCGCGCCGAGCGTGACGCCCTGGTAAATTTTGACGCGGTTGCCGATTTGGGTTGTCTCGCCGATGACAATGCCGGTGCCGTGGTCAATGAAGAAATACTCCCCGATGGTGGTACCGGGATGAATGTCGATACCGGTCAGGCTGTGCGCGTGCTCGGTCATAATGCGCGGAATCAGCGGCACGCCCAGCACAAACAGCTCGTGCGCGATACGGTTGGTAAAAATCGCGTAAAGACCGGGATAGGTGCAGATGATTTCGTCCTTGTTGTAGGCTGCCGGGTCGCCGTCATACGCCGCCTGGATATCGGTTTCAATCAGGGCGCGTATCTTTGGGAGCTTTTCGAGAAAGGCAAAGGTCAGCTCCTCGGCAATTTGCTTCAGGCTGTCCGGAGAAGCGTTTTCATACTCCGGCAAATAGCGAAGAACAATCGTTATCTGTTTGATGAGGTGATAGATGATATCCTCCAGCAGAATAGAGACATTGTTGCGGACGGTATAGGTTTTGAAGGCGCTGTTGCGGTAATAGCCGGGGTAAATGACGATTTTCAGCTTTTCCAGCACATCAATAACCTCTTTCCGGTCAGGGTAATCGAAGGGCTTGATGGCGTCAATGGTGCGGTCGCTTTGATAGTCCTGCATCAGCAGGTCAACAATGTGTTCGATTTGTGGCTCAATGGAACTGCTCATAGATACGCTCCTCTTGATTTAATCTCTATTTGTATACTATTATCTGATAAAACACTTTAAAACAGATGTCGTCGGAAAATTCCGCAGAACAAGGCGGAGGACGCCGCAAGG
>CAMVTS010000136.1 GCA_947170465.1 uncultured Clostridia bacterium | reverse complement strand
CATATCGTTGCTTCTATTTTTACCTAAAATGGGTCACATCTATTTACAACGCAGAAGAGAGGAAAAGCGGTGACATTTTAGCTGTTATTCTTTTGTTCATTATCTGTCGATAGTGCTTGAAATAAACGGAAATATATGATAGAATATATGCAGATTAATATACTTGAGGAGGAGATCAATGAATGAAAAAGATCACAAAGGCTGTCAGCGGACTTTTGGCGACACTGATGGCAACATCCGCGCTGACCACAGCGGCTCTTTCTGTCAACGCGGCGATCACGGCCACAGCAGACGACGCCCAAAATGCCGGCGAACAGCTTATCTACTTTGAATATCCGACCGACGGTACCTGGGGTGACGCCGGCGCTGTGAAGATCAATGAAAAAAACGGTCGTGCCAATGTTTATTGCCATGTTTTCGCGATTTACGGCAACGAGTATGAAATTTTTGATTTCAGCTGGCAAGACCGTTTTACCAGTTGCAAGGCAACAGATACGCCTAATCTGTATTCCTTCGATCTCAACAAAGACGAGATCGTCAGCGTTCTGGATCCGGAAACCGGCAATAAAGAAAAGAAGACTCTCTATCGCTTCATGGAAGAAAATCCCGACACCGACTACGGTATCATCTTCTCTACCACCAACGGCGGCGGCTATCAGACCGCTGAACTCAACATGGACTACACCTGTATCGGCGACACGGTTACGCTGGTCACTCCCCGTCAGACCCGCATGAATGGTGCCAACTCCGCGCAGAGCGACTACTTCTCCCAATGGCAGAATCATCCCAACTTCGAGACCATGGCGACCATCAGTTCCATGGGTACTTTCTACCCCGGTCAGTTCCCTGCTCACGCGCCCCGCGCCAAGATGCTCGCTGACAAGCTCAAGATTTATCTGACCAACCCCATCACTGTTGGTTTCTTCAACAAGGTTGATAACAACCGGTCTCTCTGCGACAGCATCGAATCCACTCCTCTCGATGTTTACAGACAGTATTATCTTGACAACAGGTCCATTCTCGACAATGCGGTTGTTGAGCCTGCTGACGACAATATTCCCGTAGATTTTGTCCGCTACATGGGCAAGAACGCTAACGGCGAAGACGAAGAGAAGAAGATAGCGTCCCTGCATGCTGTGCAGGAAGTTCTCGGTCTCTCCGACGAAGAGGTAGAGGGCGTGACGGATATTACCGAACCTACAACGGAACCGGTGACAGAGACCACCACCGAACCTGTTGAGGCATCCACTGACGAGCCGCAGGAGACAACTGCTCCCGCTACCGACGCTCCCGAGGAGACTACCGCTCCCGCAGCGCAGGAGACCACCGTTCCCACAGGGGAAGAGATCACGCCCCGTGCTGCCAGCTCCGTAGAGAGCGGTAACTTCAAGGGCGAGACTCTCACCGTGAAACTCAGTCTCGAGAACGCGGCGAGCGGTACCTATTGCCTCGACGATTCCACTCCCGTCAGCTTCACCGACGGCATGGCGATCAAGATCGGTTCCGACTACAACTACAACGAGACCATCACCCTGACGCTGACCGCCACCGGCAGCGACGGCACAAAGGCAACCAACGTCTACAAGTACAAGAAGCTCCAAAACGATGGTTCCGGCATTTATATCTGGCTCAACCCCGCCAAGAAGACCACCTGGAAAGGTCCCTACAACGTATTTGTATACGACGAGGAGACCTACGGTAAGAACCAGACTTACACCAACGCTCCCGCATGGCCCGGCGAGGAGATGAGCTACGACGCCGAGCAGAAGCTCTATTACTATGAGATCCCCAGGACCAGCTACCTCAACGGCGAGCTGACCGACTTCGATCTCAGCGAGTCTTCCAAGACGGCGTTCATCATCAACGCTACCAACATCGCGACCAACCAGACCGCTCAGTTCCCGGCTCCCAATTCCTCCGGTATTGTTAAGCCCCAGTATCTGAACGGGCAGTCATGGGAGTACGCGATGACCAGCGTCAACTCCATCACCCAGTCTACCCGCACGCCTACCGTTGTGGATATCCCTGCAACTGAAGCCACCAGAGACGCAGTTGAAAATCCAACGGAGGCACCCACCACTGAACCTGTTGAGGCACCCACCACTGAACCTGTTGAGGCACCCACTGACGAGCCGGAAACATGGTATGTAGTTGGTAACAATGCTGACCTGTTAGGTAAGGCATGGGCAGCTGACAAAGCCAACATCATGACGCTCGGCGCGGACGGCAAGTACACCAAGGTGTACACGAATGTTGCTCCCACCACCGGCGGTGACCCCATTTGCATCAAGGTTACGAACATCGGTGAATGGATCGGTAACAAGTACGGCAAGAACATCGTTTTCGAGATCGACGAGACTTGCGATGTTACTGTCACTTTTGACCCGAACCTCGTAGACGCTACTCAGGTGACCGTAACCGGCGAGCATGTTAGAATGCACGACTTCAGCTCCGCTACCGTTGAGCAGATGGCTGCTGTAGGTGCGGGTCAGGGCGGATTCCTTGACGACGAGTTCTGGAACCTCAACGCTAACATCATGACCGAAGAGGCACCCGGCGTTTACACCATCGAGTACGAGGATGTTGACGCTGCCCAGATGCAGTTCAAGTTTGCCGCTAACGGCTCATGGATTGACAGCTTCGGTGCAGCCGATGATAACGTTAAGGTTGGTAAGGACAATTATGCGATCTATGACGGCAATAATAACATCTACTTCGTTGTCTACGAAGACGGCTCCAAGGTTAAGCTGACGCTGGACATCTCCGACTTTAACTACGAGACCTACACCGGCGCTACCTATAAGGTACAGGTATGGGGACCCGACGGTGAGGAGGTCATAGACGAGGGCGAGCCTACCGACCCCTCTGAAAAACAGATCCTCAGCTTGGATATCACCAGACTGCCTGACAAGACAAGCTATGTTTACGGCGAGGCGCTTGATTTGAGCGGTTTGCAGGTGACGGCGGTTTATAATGGTTTCAGCATTGAGTCGGTCACGGATTATGACGTAACGCCGCTGCAAAACGTGATCGGCGAGCAGACGGTCACCCTGACCTACGAGGGCATGACGGCTTCCTTCAACGTCTGGGTCGGCAAGGGTGAACTGACGGATTTGATACTTGAAAACGCGCCCAACAAGCGCCATTATCAAACCGGCGAAGCGCTCGACCTCAGCGGCATGATCCTTGTCGCGACCTATGACAGCGGTTACACCGAGTATGTCACCGACTGCGAAGCGGAGGCGAACCTGAACGAAGAAGGCTATACCGTTCCGGTCACCTTGACCTACAGCGGAAAGAGCGTCAGCTACACCGTCAGGGTTACGGCGCCGGTGCTGATGGGCATTTACATCAGCAAAATACCCAATAAAACGCAGTATTTTCCCGGCGAAGCCTTTGACCCGACAGGCATGACCGTCACCGCGTTCTATAACGACGGCACCGAGCGGCAGGTCACGGATTACACCGTCAGCCCGATGGACGCGCAGGGCGGCGTTCAGCAGCTGACCGTTTCCTGGCAGGACAAGACAGCGCCGCTGACCGTGGTCGTCTACGCTCTCGGCGACGTCAACAAGGACGGTGTCATCACGGTCGCAGATGTCACCCTGCTGCAAAAGTCGCTGGTCGAGCTGACCGCGCTTGACGAAAGTGAAAGACAGCTCGCCGATTTCAATCAAGACGGCGAGATCAGCATTGCCGACGCGACGCTGATCCAGATACAAATTTCTCAATAAAAATAATTCCCCGGAATCCTGAGAGATTCCGGGGATCGCTTTTATAGTTGCTGTGGCTTATCCGTCTACGAAGCGGCTGAGATCGCTGCAGATGAGACGACGATCGCAATAACATAGATAACGATGCAGACAATGCTGAGGATCAAACCCGCGATGGCAAGTCTTCTGCCGATCCTTACCTGGTTCGACACATCGCCGTACTGAGCGACATACTTTTTAGCCTGCACCAGTCCGATGATGGAAAAGATCAGACCGAGGATACCCGACTCGCAAAGCGCCAGACCGATAATACCGAACACCAGCACCTTTGTGGGACTGCCGGGATTTTGCTGACCATTCTGATTACTCATAGTTTTCTCCTTTCCGCAACCAAGTTGCTAATAAAACGGGGCTGGCTCTTGCTCGTGGATGGAGTTTTGAGTCAGCCCGCTGATGTGTGAAAATAAAATAGATTTACGCCTTGTCAACAGAGCCGAAGAGCTCCATTTTCTCTTTGACGGTGTCCTTGATTGCCTGGAAGCCGGGAGCCAGGAGCTTTCTGGGGTCGA
>CAMVTS010000135.1 GCA_947170465.1 uncultured Clostridia bacterium | reverse complement strand
ATCATCCCGGTGAAACGATGAAGGTTGGATATATCACAAAGAAAAATCTTTTGCTCAGCAAGGTGGGCAGAATGTATATTGAGGAGCTGAAAAACACCCTCAACACAGAAAAAACCGACGGTTAATTTTCAATAACCGTCGGTTTTTTGTTGATGTTTTACTTATAGGCAAAACCTATTGCCATCAATAGCTTTTGAAGATTAGACAAAAGGGGAAAGTGAGAATATAATAATACCCAATGAGCCTACTAACTTAGTAGGAATAAGCGAGGTGTTGTAAAATGAACTTGCATTTTCCACGCCTGCTTCGTTTGAACTTTAGGTTCGGGCGAATGCGGCGATGTTGACTTAAATCAAATTAGGGGGCGGCAGAATGGATTGGAACGTAATATCAAAAAGTATTCCGTTATATTGGGACGCAATGCTGCTGACGCTTAAAATCGGTTGGATTGGCGTAGCGCTTGCAACGCTTATCGGCTTGGTATCGGCGGTTGTCATTCACTTTCGTATTCCGGTGCTGAGCGTGATTTTCAAAATCTACATCGAAATTTTTCGCAACACACCGCTTTTAATTCAACTGTTTTTTCTGTATTTTGCGCTGCCGAAAATCGGCATAAAAATCTCCGCCGAGGTTTGCGGCTGGCTTGGTTTGGGATTGCTTGGAGGCAGTTATATGAGCGAAGCGTTCCGCAGCGGCATTGAGGCAATTGACATTGTGCAGCGCGAGAGCGCGCTGAGCTTGGGAATGACAGATTTTCAGGTGATGATTCACGTTATATTGCCACAGGCTTTATCCTACAGCACACCTGCTTTCGTGGCAAATATAATCTTTTTGCTAAAGGAAACCAGCGTGTTTAGCGCAATCAGCCTGATGGATTTGATGTTCCGCGCAAAAGATTTAATCGGTCTGTATTACAATACGGCGGAATATTTGGTGCTGCTTGTCGTTTTTTATCTCATCATTCTGCTGCCGGTGTCTATTCTCGGCACAGTGCTGGAGAGGAGGCTGCGCTATGCAAGCTTTGGGACTTGACGTGCTGTTTAAGGGAAGCAACCTTCTGCGGCTTTTGGGCGGCTTATGGAAGGCGCTGGAAATCAGCCTGATTGCAGTCGCATTAAGCCTGATTCTCGGTGTGCTGTTCGGAATACTGATGACGTTCCGTAATCCCGTAATCAGAGCATTGTCGCGGATTTATCTTGAAATTGTCCGCATTATGCCGCAGATGGTGCTGTTGTTTTTAGTTTTTTTCGGTACGACAAGGGTGTTCGGCTGGGACCTTAACGCCGAAGCAGCTTCGGTCATTGTGTTTGCCTTTTGGGGCACGGCAGAAATGGGCGACTTGGTGCGCGGCGCGGTTATCAGCGTGCCTAAGCATCAGTATGAAAGCGCGTTCGCGCTTGGTATGACAAAATCTCAAACCTATTTTACTATCATCATTCCGCAGGCAATACGTCAGCTTATTCCGCTGTCAATCAATTTGATTACCCGAATGATAAAAACCACCAGCCTCGTCATGATGATCGGCGTTGTGGAGGTGCTTAAGGTCAGCCAGCAGATTATTGAAGCCAACCGAATGACCTCTCCCAATGCCGCGTTTGGAATTTATTTAACGGTTTTTGTTTTGTATTTTATCGCCTGCTGGCCGTTCAGCATACTGGCAAAGCACTTGGAAAGGAAATGGAGCAACTGATGGCGAACACACTTCT
The DNA here is from genome assembly GCA_947170465.1 of uncultured Clostridia bacterium. Lineage (GTDB taxonomy): Bacteria > Bacillota > Clostridia > Oscillospirales > Acutalibacteraceae > Ruminococcoides. Next base: position 2,583 of record CAMVTS010000135.1, on the reverse strand, counting down.
GAAAATTGAACATTTGACGAAAAGCTATGACGGAAATGTGATTTTAAAAGACTTTAACCTCAGCGTCCGAAAGGGCGAGGTTATCGTGATTATCGGGCCGTCAGGCTGCGGCAAGAGTACGCTGCTGCGCTGCATTAACGGCTTGGAGCCGATTCAGAGCGGTGTGATAAAGCTGGATGATGAAATTATTGACAGCAAGTCAAAGACAATCACAAAGCTGAGGCAGCGCGTTGGAATGGTGTTCCAAAGCTACGACCTGTTTCCGCACAAGACCGTTTTACAGAATATTATTCTCGCTCCGACGCTTGTTCAAAAGCGTGACAAAAAAGAGGCTGCCGCCGAAGCCGAACAGCTTCTTGACAAGGTCGGACTTTCAGATAAAAAAGACAGCTATCCGCGACAGCTTTCAGGCGGACAAAAACAGCGTGTTGCAATCGTCCGGGCGTTGTGTATGCACCCGGAGGTAATGCTCTTTGACGAGGTGACTGCCGCGCTTGATCCCGAAATGGTGCGCGAGGTGCTCGACACAATGCTTGAGCTTGCCCGTCAGGGCAGCACCATGCTGATTGTCACCCACGAAATGGAATTTGCGAAGGCTGTCAGCGACCGCGTAATATTCCTTGATAACGGCGAAATTATCGAGGAAGGCGCGCCGCAAACATTCTTTAACCATCCGAAAACCGAACGAGCGCAAAAATTCCTGCACACGTTCGAGTTTGAACATATTAAATAAAGCAATTGAAAGGAAGATTTCTATGAAAAAATCTATTTTTGTAAAGGCATTGGCTATTCTCACGGCGGCTGTCCTGCTAATCGCATCCTTTGCCGGCTGCGCAGGTAATGAAAGCAGCGCTTCGGACAAAAGCTCGTCAAGCGCCGCTGATAAAGAGGAAAGCAAATCCGCAGACGTTGTTTACCGCACGCTTGACGAAATCAAGAGCAGCGGAAAAATTAAAATCGGTGTATTCTCCGACAAAAATCCCTTTGGTTATGTGGATGAAAACGGCGAATATCAGGGCTATGACGTTTACTTTGCAAACCGCCTTGTAAAGGATTTGGGCGTTGATGTGGAATTTGTGTCCACCGAAGCGGCAAGCCGCGTGGAGTTTTTAGAGACCGGCAAGGTTGATATTGTTTTGGCAAACTTTACCGTAACCGATGAAAGAGCCGAAAAGGTTGACTTCGCTCTGCCTTATATGAACGTAGCGCTCGGCGTTGTTTCCCCCGACAGCAGAGTTATCAAGAGCCTCGACGAGCTCAAAGCCGACGACGAGGTTATTGTTATCACAGGCACAACCGCCGAGACTTATCTCACCGAAAAATATCCCAACATCAAGCTCCAGAAGTACGACACTTACGCCAACGCGAAAACCGCGCTTGAAAACGGTCAGGCTGCCGCGTGGGCAAACGATAACACCGAGGTAATCGCATACGCGCTTCAAAATAAGGGCTACACCGTCGGTATTCCCGAGCTCGGCAGCAAGGACACCATCGCTCCTGCTGTTTCAAAGGGCAACAAAACGCTGCTTGATTGGATTAACAGCGAAATCGAAGCACTCGGCAAGGAAAACTTCTTCCACGCCGACTATGAAGCAACCCTCACAGGCACTTACGGCTCTGATTACGAGGAAAAGCTTGTAGTCGAAGGCGGTAAGGTGAACTAACATAAATAATTATATAGGAGTAATCATCATGAAAAAAATCACAGCAATTATATTGGCAGCAGTACTGATACTCACCTCTGCAATCGTTTTTGCAGGCTGCTCGTCAACCTCAAAAACACTCACAATCGCAATTCCCAACGATACCACAAACGAAGCAAGAGCACTTCTGCTTTTAGAGCAGCTCGGTTACATCAAGCTCAAGGACGGCGCCGGTATTACCGCTACGCCGAAGGATATTGCCGAAAACCCGAAAAACATTGAGTTCAAGGAGGTAGAGGCGGCTCAGGTTCCCAACGCAAAACAGGATGTGGACTACGCTGTCATCAATTCAAACTATGCAATCGAGGCAGGCTTAAACCCCGTTAAGGATTCGCTCGGCATTGAGGGCTCGGCGTCAGCCTACGGCAACATACTTGTCGTCAAGGAAGGCAGGGAAAAAGAGCCCAAGCTGCTCGCGTTAAAGGCGGCGCTCGAAAGTCAGAAGGTTGTAGATTTCATCAATAAAAAATACGACGGCTCTGTTGTAAGCGTTGTTGCCAACCCCACAGACGGCTACGATTCCTCAATCGACTATAACGCGATAAAGGGAGAAAAAATCACTATAGCGGCTTCTCCTACACCTCACGCCGAAATTCTGGCGGTTGTAAAGGATATACTCAAGGAGAAGGATATTACGCTTGACATCAAGGAATATACCGACTACGTTCAGCCGAACAACGTTGTAAACAGCGGCGAGCTCGACGCAAACTACTTCCAGCATCTCCCTTATCTCGAGGACTTCAACGCCGAAAACGGTACAAAGCTTGTTTCCATAGCGACGATCCACGTGGAACCCCTCGGTCTTTACGGCGGCAAGCAGACAACCGTTGACGCACTCAAATAAGTTTTACATCCCTTTTCTTTCGCGCCGACTGTTTTG
>CAMVTS010000134.1 GCA_947170465.1 uncultured Clostridia bacterium | reverse complement strand
ACGCGTAAATGTAGCAGCTGCTCCAGCCCGGATTGTTGGTAAAGAGCAGGGTGCCGCCGGGATATTCGGCGGGCTCCTCCGTGGGTTCCTCGGTGACCGGTTCCGTAACCGGCTGTATATCCGATGTCCAGGAGGCGACGGCCATCTGGTTGTTTGACAGTCTTTCACCCGTGGTGTAGTAACCGGTCACGTTGAAATCCGTGATGTTAACAGTCCGGTCGCCCTTGCCGTTGTGAAAAACGATACGCGTCGCGCCGTAGGGAACGTGAACAAGAAACTGTTGTTCGCCCAAATCATTGAAGGTGCTTTCGGTCAGCTTTGTTCCTGACCATTCGCCGCCCACGCTGCCCTCGTTGTCATAGGCGCAGCAATAGCAGGTCTCCCAGTTCGCGTTGTTGGTGAAGATCAGGCTGCCGGTGTAGAGATAGACGACGTTGATAACGCCTGCCTGACGGTAACCCCACGCGTTGGAAGGAATCAGCGCGTCAACCCTGCCGTCCAGGGGTGCGGTGAGGTAGGTGCTTGTATCCGCTGCTCTGTCGGTCCGGGTGACAACATCGGGGGCAATCCTGCTGCCGGTTTCCAGGTCGATGTGGCTGGTGACGACCGTTGAATTGAACGAAGTGTTTCCGCTGTCAATCCATATCTCACCGGACGCGAGATAACCTTCACTGCCGGACAGAGGCTCCTGTTCGCCGCTGCCGTTATGGAACATGACGTACGCCATGGGTGCGTTGATGGTGCAGGTGTACCAGTCCTCGTTATCCTCATCGGGCGTCATCACACCGGCGTTGTTCCAGCTGCCGTTGGGCGTTTGCGTACCGGAGCCGTAGTTGTAGTACGCGTAGCAGCGGACAGTGCTCCAGCCGTTGGTATTCTTATAGTGAACGGTGGTTGTAGTGTTGTCAAGCGGCTTGTAGACAAACGTCACCGTGCGGTCGGCGGAGAATACGCCGCGGCTGTTGGCAGGAAAGCGGGAGGAGTCGAGCTGATAGCCCTGAAGAACAGGGGCGGTGACAGCATAGGAATCGCCGTGTCTGTAACGGGTCGTGACGGATGCCCTGAGCGTCCGGTTGTTCTGATCGACGCAATTAACCGTGAGATTTCCGTAGCTCAGGGAGGCGTCCTTGTAGGTGAAGGTGACGGTGTGGTTGACGTTTGCCTGAACCGTGCCGGTGGTCGCGCCTGTTGTGCCAATCAGATCGTGATGGGAGAGAATGTCGCTGTCGGGAACCGCGCGGAAGGTTCTGCCTGCCCTGTATTTTGCGTTCTCGGTCAGCAGGGTATTGCCGTTATTGTCAACGTGATTGACGGTCAGGGAGCCGAAGCCCTCGTTCGCGCGGAGGTTGCCGAAGCTCGCGCTGTCCACCAGCACCAGGCTGCCCTTCGCGGGAACGGAAACACTGCTGCCGGAAACGGTGCCGAGACTTTCAAGTCCGGCTCCCAGCTCGGTAGAGGCGACGATCTTCCAGTTGGAGCCGGAGAGATTGATGGTGTATGCCTGTGTGCCGCCGTTGACGAGTACCGCCAGCTTGTTCCATTCGCCGGCAGTGTTGTTGGTGTAGGTGTAGGCAATTACATCGCCGTAATCCGACTGGTAGGTCGGGGAAACGAAGCCGGCGCGGTGCAGCGGCGAATAGTGCTTTCTGATTTGGAGCATACCCTTGTAGTAATCTGCCAGACCGGAGAGCGTCTTGACGCGGTTCCAGTCGATAGCATTGACGGTATCGTTGGCGTTGTAGGAATTGTTGTTGCCCAGCTTGGTTCTGCCAAATTCGGAGCCGGCGGTCATGAAGGGAATACCCTGGGAGGTCATCAGCAGCGTCATAACCTCTTTGACCTGCTTCTGATAGCTCTCGGCGGTGGTCGTATATGATGTGGAGCCGTTGCTCTTGACAATCTTGTCCCAGAGAATCAGGTTATCGTGCGCATCGGCGTAGGCAATCAGCTGAGAGGGCGCCTGCGCGCCGGAGTAGTTGCCGTTTTTGCCGCGTACGCCGGCGGCAATCGTGCCGGTGTTAGCGGAGGTGTTGCCTTGAACAAAGCCTTTGCCGGTTCCGTCGTTGTCACCCTTGATGGCGTCACGGTAATTGTCGTTGAACATGCCGACGCGGCTGTCCAGCTGGCTGATGGAGCCGTTCCAGCCCAGACAGGGATTGTTGAAAATCGGCTGGTCGAAGGAGCCTGTCCACGGTTCGCCGTACATCAGCAGCTTGGTGCCGTTCACGGCGTTGGCGTCAAGATTCGAGCGGATTCTGTTCATGGTGGTCACGTCATGCAGTCCCATGAGGTCAAAGCGGAAACCGTCGATGTGATACTCGTTCGCCCAGTACTCGGTGGACTCAATCATGAACTTGCGGAACATCAGCTTGTCGGAGGCTGTTTCGTTGCCGCAGCCGGAGCCGTTGGTAAACGTGCTGCCGTTCATGCGGTAGTAGTAGCCGGGCGCGGTTCTCTCAAAGCAGGAATCGGTCGAGGAGGTATGGTTGTAAACAACATCCATGATGACGGAGATGCCTCTGTCGTGAAGCGCCTGAACCATCTGCTTGAACTCACGGATTCTGACGTTGCCGTCATAGGGGTTGGAGGAATAGGAGCCTTCGGGGACGTTGTAGTTGACGGGATCGTAGCCCCAGTTGCGGTTGGAGGAGGAGGAAGGGACGCTCTCGTCAACGGAGGCGAAATCAAAGACCGGCTGCAGCTGGACGCAGTTGACGCCGGCTTCCACCAGATAATCCGCGCAGGTGGAAATTTCATCCGCTTCGCCGTTGAGCGTGGTGTTTCCCTCCGCAAAGGCGAGGTATCTGCCTTTGTTTTTTTCGCTGACGCCGGAGTTGCTGTGAGCCGAGAAGTCGCGCACGTGTACTTCCCAGACAACCGCCTCACCGGCGTTCTGGAATACAACGTGATGGTCTTGCTCCCAGCCCTCGGGGTCAGTGGCGTCAAGGTCAACAATCATGGAGCGCCTGCCGTTGACGCCGACCGCCTTTGCGTAAATGTCCTGCGTTTCGGCGGTCTTGCCGTTGACGGTGACCAGATAGGTGTAGTACCGGTTCTTGAGGTCGCCGGGTATCGTGCATGACCATATGCCGGTGGTGTTGTTTTTCTTCATCGCGTACGTGCCGGCGGAGCCTGCGCCGGACTCGCTGTCGGAGCCGGTGTTGTAGAGCTTTACCTTAACAGCTGTCGCCTTGGGTGACCACGTTTTGAACAAGGTCGAGGACGGACTGTAGGTGCTGCCGAGATTCTTCTCGTTGTACGCCGCCGTGGCGTAGGTTTCCAGATAGCTCTGGTTGCCGTAGCCGACCACTTCATCCTGCCTTATTTGCGCGGCGCCTGCCGAAAAGGAAACGGCGCTTGCGAGCAACAGTGAAGAAAGCAGCAGCGAAACGGTTTTTTTGAAGCCTCTCTTCATAAATATTCCTCCGATATAAAAATATTTGTGGTTATTTGCCTAGTATCTTTATCATACCACATCTGCCGGAATACCGCAAACAAAAATATTCACCATGGTTTTGACGAAAGTGCATATAAAAATAGAAAAAGAAAACGGAAACCGACAATCCCCGTGTTTTGCCCATAAGAAAACCCTTCCGGCAATCATAAAGAAGCCGGAAGGGTTTGACTGTGTGAAAATTGGATTTTGAATCAGCGTGAAGCCCTGTGCTTAAAACCTGATTTTCTCCGCGATGTAGGCGCTGAGCTCGTCAATCCTGACGCGCTCCTGCTTCATGGTGTCTCTGTCGCGGACGGTAACGCAGCCGTCCTCGGCAGTGTCAAAATCGTAGGTGACGCAGAACGGCGTGCCGATTTCGTCCTGACGGCGGTAGCGCTTGCCGATGGAGCCGGTGTCGTCAAAGTCAACCGAGAAGTCCTTGCTGAGCATTTCTCTGACCTCGTCCGCCTTGTCGCTGAGCTTCTTGGACAGCGGCAGCACCGCCGCCTTGAAGGGCGCGAGATAGGGATGGAAGCGCATGACCACGCGGCTGTCCTTCTCGTCGAGCTGTTCCTCGTCATACGCCTCGACAACGGTGGCGAGGAAGAGTCTTTCTACGCCGAGAGACGGCTCGATGACGTAGGGAACATAGCGCGTATTGTCGGTCGGGTCAAAGTAATCGAGGGACTGACCGCTCTCCTTGATGTGCTGGTTGAGGTCGTAGTCGGTTCTGTCGGCGATACCCCACAGCTCACCCCAGCCGAAGGGGAAGAGGTACTCAAAGTCCGTGGTGCCCTTGGAATAGAAGGCGAGCTCCGCCGGGTCGTGGTCGCGCAGACGGAGGTTTTCGGGCTTGATGCCGAGCGAATAGAGGAAGTCGCGGCAGTAGCTTCTCCAGTAATCGAACCATTCGAGGTCGGTGCCGGGCTTGCAGAAGAACTCCAGCTCCATCTGCTCAAACTC
>CAMVTS010000133.1 GCA_947170465.1 uncultured Clostridia bacterium | reverse complement strand
AAAAGCTCGGATGAAGCAAGCAGAAAACCCTGCCGTTGACTGTCTGCTGACGAAGCTCCGGAGAATCCCAAAAAGGGTGCCGAAGGTGCAAACGGACTGGTTCCGCTAATCTCTCAGGCAAAAGGACGGAGTTTATAACACGGACGAATGCGTCCGTTTTGAAGTCAGCACTGCGGCGCTGGCTTTTCTTTTTGCTCCGGCTGAAAATGAGGAGGAAAAAAGATGTGGGATAGATTTATCTCCGGCGTAACAAGCGTCAACGACTTTATCAACGGTCTTGTCTGGGGCTGGCCGGTGATTATCCTGATTCTTGGCACCGGTATTCTGCTGACAATCCGCACAAGGTTTTTGCAGGTAAGGCACTTTGGCGATTCGCTCAACTCAACCATTATTCCGGCTGTCAAGAGCATTGGCAAGAAAAAAGAGAAAGACACGCGCGTCAACTCGGTTTCGCAGTTTGAGGCGTTCGCAACAGCGATTTCCGGCACCGTCGGCACCGGCAACATTGTCGGCGTTGTCTCGGCGATTCTGACAGGCGGTCCCGGCGCGGTATTCTGGATGTGGATTTCCGCGTTCTTCGGCATGGTGACGAACTACTCCGAGAACGTCCTCGGTCTTTACTACCGCCAAAAGGACAAGAAGGGCAATATCTCCGGCGGCGCGTTCTACTACATCGCCAACGGTCTCAAATGGAACTGGCTCGCGTACATGGCGGCGATTTTCTGCGTATTCGCGGCGATTGGCATGAGCGGCGTACAGACCAACAAGATTTCCGGCACCATCAGCGAGGCGCTCTCCAGAGCGACTGCCGTGGAAAATTCGCAGACCATCAAGCTGATTGTCGGCGCGGTAGTCGCGGTGATTACGGCTGTCGTCATTATCGGCGGTATTCAGCGTATCGGCAAGGTTGCTTCCATGCTCGTGCCGTTTATGTCGCTGATTTTTATCGTGATGGCGCTGATTGCGATTTTCATGCATATTCAGAACGTACCCGGCGTGTTCGGTCTGATTTTCTCCAAGGCGTTCAACTTCCAGGCTGTCGGCGGCGGTATTCTTGGCTACAGCTTCGCACAGGTCATCAAAAAGGGCATGGCGCGCGGCGTGTTCTCCAATGAAGCAGGTCTCGGTTCTTCCGTTATCGCGCACTCCGCTTCTGAGACAAGGGAGCCTGTCAAGCAGGGACTCTGGGGCGTGTTTGAGGTGTTCTTCGACACCTTCATCATCTGCACCCTCACGGCGCTGATGTTCCTCTCCACCTTCGACCTCGACGCGCTCTCCGCCGATATGGAGGACAGCGTGATGTCCATGACTATGTTCTCGCAGAACTTCGGCGGCTTTGGTACGGCGGTGTTCTCCGTCATTCTGCCGCTGTTCGCCTTTACTACGGTTATCGCCTGGTCGTATTACGGCGAAAAGGCGGTCGGCTTCTGCTTCCAATGGATGAAGGAGGAAAAGCGCAAGTACGTTATCAACGCGTTCAAGATTATCTATGTCGTGCTGATTGCGGCTTCGGCGGCGATTCAGAGCGATTTGGTCTGGGCGATTGACGACACCTTCAACGGTCTGATGGCAGTGCCGAACCTGATTTGCCTGATTGCCCTGAGCGGTCTGGTCGCCAAAATCACCAAGAACTACTTTGACCGCAAAAAAGGGAAAAAGCTGGAGCCTATGCTTTCGGCTTATCCGGAGCTCAACGAGGAGTTCAAGCAGGATATCCTCACCGAAAACGCGGAAATGAAATAACGAATCAGTATAAGAAGTCCGGCAAGCGCCGGACTTTTTGTCGTTTTGATAAAGGTTACAAATATTTTATTTTTCTTTTGGGTATATATTTTCAGGGCAAATTGTGATATAAATAGTATGTATATGCATTTGGGTTAATGGAGGACTGTCATGAAAATTGGATTTGACAACGAAAAATATCTGGAGATGCAGTCGCAGCATATCCGAGACCGTATCGCGAAATTCGGCGGCAAGCTCTACCTCGAATTTGGCGGCAAGCTCTTTGACGACTATCACGCTTCGCGCGTTCTGCCGGGCTTCAAGCCCGATTCCAAGCTGCAGATGCTCATGCAGCTCAAGGACGAGGCGGAGATTGTCATTGTCATCAACGCCGACGATATTGAGAAAAATAAGGTGCGCGGCGATTTGGGCATCACCTACGACCTCGACGTGCTGCGCCTGATTGACGTGTTCCGCAGCCGCGGTCTTCTTATCAATTCGGTCGTGCTGACGCGCTTTGCCGACCAGCCTACCGCACTGAAATTTGAGAAGCACCTGACCGAAAACGGCATCGGCGTGTATCATCACTACACGATTCCCAACTACCCCACCGACGTCGACCTCATTGTCAGCGACGACGGATACGGACGGAACGATTACGTCGAGACGACCAGAAAGCTGGTGGTCATCACCGCTCCCGGTCCCGGCTCCGGCAAGATGGCGGTCTGCCTGTCGCAGCTCTATCACGAGCACAAGCACGGTGTGGAAGCCGGTTACGCGAAGTTTGAGACCTTCCCTATCTGGAATTTACCGCTCAAGCACCCCGTCAACGTCGCCTATGAAGCCGCGACCGCCGACCTCAACGACGTGAACATGATTGACCCCTTCCATCTGGAGGCTTACAACGAAACCACGGTCAACTACAACCGCGATATTGAGATTTTCCCGGTGCTCAACACCATGTTTGAGCAGATTCTGGGCGAATCGCCCTATAAATCGCCTACCGATATGGGCGTGAACATGGCTGGCAACTGCATTTTTGACGACGAAGCCGTCCGCTATGCCGCCAACCAGGAGATTATCCGCCGCTATTACGCCGCGCTCTCCAACCAGACGAAGGGTATCGGCTCGCCCGATGAAGCCTATAAAATCAGCCTGCTGATGAAGCAGAGCAAGCTGAAAACCGCTGACCGTCCGGTCATTGCGCCGGCGCTTGAAAAGGCGGAGCTGACCGGCGCGCCTGCCGCAGCAATTGAGCTGAGCGACGGCACGATTATCACCGGCAAGACCTCCAAGCTGCTGGGCGCTTGCTCGGCTATGCTGCTCAACGCGCTGAAAAAGCTGGCGCACATCCCGGATGAGGTCGATATTCTGGACGCGTCCGTCATTGAACCGATTCAGCGCTTAAAGGTTGACACCTTCGGTTCGGTCAATCCGCGTTTACATACCGATGAAATTCTCATCGCGCTGGCGATGTCCGCTGTCACCAATCCCACCGCGAAGCTCGCGATGGAGCAGGTGCCCAAGCTGCGCGATACCGACGCGCACGCCTCGGTCATTCTCTCTGAGACCGACACGCGGATTCTCAAAAAGCTCGGTATTCACGTGACGACGGAGCCTGCCTACGAGACGGAACGGCTATACCGTAAATCCTGATAATAAAGCGAGGTTTTTACGTTGCTGTTTCTGAATATTTTGTTACTGGTTGTCGGCTTTGCCGCCCTTGTCAAGGGCGCCGACTTCTTCGTGGACGGCAGCTCAGCACTGGCGCGCACCTTCAAGGTGCCGGGCGTGATTATCGGACTGACGATTGTGGCGCTGGGCACAAGCGCGCCGGAGCTCGCGGTAAGCACCTCGGCGGCGATTCAGGGCGCGAATGAAATCGCCCTGAGCAACGTGGTAGGCTCGAACATTTTCAATCTGCTCATGGTGCTGGGCGTCTGCGCGATTATCCGTCCGATTCCGATTGAAAAGGCAATTCTCAAACGCGATTTTCCGCTGTCGGTTATCGTGACCGCCGCGCTCTTTGGCGTGCTGGCAATACCGCTGTTTACCGGCAAGGCGCAGTGGACGGCGCCGGTTTCCACTGTTGTCAGCGAGGTCAGCCGTCCGGTTGGCATTGCGCTGATGGTGATTTTCGTGGCGTACATGGCGTTTTTGATTTACGTTTCGCGCAAGAATCCGACGCAGGAAACCGTTGTGGAGAGCGTGCCGGTCTGGAAAAGCCTGCTGCTGATTCTGATTGGTCTCGCCTGTATCGTCGTCGGCGGTCAGCTGGTCGTCGAGAATGCCAAGAGCATCGCCGCCGCGTTCGGCATGTCCGAAACACTCATCGGTCTGACGGTCGTTGCGCTCGGCACCTCACTGCCGGAGCTTGTCACCTCCATTGTCGCCGCCCACAAGGGCGAGAACGGCATGGCTGTGGGGAACGTCATCGGCTCCAATATTTTTAATCTGATGTTTATTCTCGGTATCTCTTCCATCATTCATCCCGTGGCGGTCAACCTTGCGTCCGTGATAGATTTAGCGATATTGATTGTCGTCTCCATCGCCACGTATGTGTTCTCGCTCACCAACAAAATCAGCCGCTTTGAGGGCGTGCTGATGGTGCTGATGTATATCGGCACCGTGGTATTCGCCATCGTAAGATGATAAAAACGCCGTCCCGGAAAGGACGGCGTTG
>CAMVTS010000132.1 GCA_947170465.1 uncultured Clostridia bacterium | reverse complement strand
TGTTAAAAATCCTCCCGGAATAACCGGGAGGATTTCTGTTAATCAGAATATTACCAGGAAAGAACCTTGAGGTGTCCGGCGCCGTCTCTGGTGCCGTTGGTATAGTAACCGGAAACCGAGAAATCAGTGATATCCTCAGTCTGGTCAGAACCGTTGTTCAGGACAAGACCGGTTGCGCCTGCGGGAACATGAATAATAAACTGCTGCTCACCGAAGTCGTTCGTAGTTGTTTCTGCCATGGTATCACCGGGCCAAGCGGAACCAAGGTCGCCGTCAGCATTAAAGGCGTATACATGGCAAACGCTCCAACCTGCGTTGTTGGTGAACAGGAAGGTTGTATCCTCGGGATCGGGACCCATTGTCCACGCATAAACGTTGAGGTGACCTAGCTCGTCGGTATCGCCTGCTTTGGTGTAGTAGCCGACAACGTTGAAGTCGGAAATATTAACGGTCTGAGCAGGGGACTCACCGTTGCCGTCGCTCAGGACGACAGAGGTAGCGCCCTCGGGAATGTTGACAACAAAAATGCTCTCGCCAAAGTCATTGGTGCCCTCCTCCGTGCAGGGAGTGCCGGGGAATTCTGCGCCGACAGTACCGTCAGCGTTGAAGCCGTATACATAAACGGTGCCCCATTTCTGGTTGTCAGTGAACTTGAAGCTGCCGCCAACAACGGGATCGGTAGGCTCCTCGTAAGGATCGGTAGGCTCCTCATAAGGATCAGTGGGTTCGTCAACAGGATTGGTGGGCTCATCGGTGGGATTGGTGGGCTCGTCAACAGGATTAGTGGGCTTATCGGTGGGATCCTCAGCCGGATCAGTGGGCTGCTCGGGCTTCTGGGTAGGCTGTACCGGTGTGGTGCCGCCGATTTCAATATACTTGCCGGTGTTGCCGATGCCGTCCTCAAAGTCAGCCGCAAACATCTGAACCAGCGTTGCGTCAGCGACGGTGACAATGCCGTTGCCGTCGGTATCCGCCGCGAGCTTCTGCTCCGCAGTGGGTTCAACCAGCTCTGCCGCAATCATCTGGATAACGGTCGCGTCGGAAACATTGACCTTGCCGTTGAGATCGGCGTCGCCGATAAGGATAAACTTGTGCTCGACGGGAGTGGTGGGCTGCTGGGTAGGCTGCTGAGTTGCCTCAGTGGGCTTCTGCGTCGCGTCGGTAGGCTTCTGGGTTGCGTCAGTAGGCTGCTGCGTCGCGTCGGTAGGCTGCTGAGTAGGCTCCTCAGTGGGCTTTACAGTCGGATTAGTCGGCTGCTCGCCCTTGCTGCCGTAGAGATAAACAACGTTGATAACGCCGGGGGTGTAATTGCCGTTTGCGTTGCCGGGAACGATAACGTCGGTTCTGCCGGACAGTGGAGTGGTGGTATAGGTGCCCGCCTCGGTGACTCTGTCAGTGTTGACAACAACGTCATCCGCCAGCTTAGCGCCGGTTTCGAGGTCGATATGGCTGGTGATAATCTTGGTCTTGAAGCTGGTAGCGTTGTTCTCAATCCAGACTTCGCCGGACGCGAGATAACCGTCGGCGCCCTGAGCGGGTTCCTGAGCGGTGTTAGAGGTACCGTTGCCGTTGTGGAACATAACGCGCGTCATCGGCACGTTGATGGTGCTCTGGTACCAGCCGTTGCCCTCGGAGGTCATCACGCCTGCCTTATTCCATTCGCCGTTCGGGGTCTTGATGATGGAGCCTTCGGTGTAGTAGGCATAGCATCTGACGGTCGACCAGCTGGAGGGCTTCTTATAGTGAACAGTAGTAGAGGTATTGTCGAGCGGCTTGTACACAAAGTTGAGGGTGAGGTCACCGCTGAAGATGCCCTGCGTCTTGCCGGGGAACTTGCTCATATCGAGCTGATAGCCCTGAATTTCAGAGGGAACCGCACTGTATTCCATACCGACCTTATAACGGGTGGAGACAGGATCCTTGAGTGCCTTGCCGTTCTGGTCGACATAGTTCACGGTCACGTAGCCGGAGCCGACGCCGGAATTTCTGTAGGTGAAGGTAACGGTGTAGTTGCCGTTTGCCGCAACCGTGCCGCTGGTAGCGCCTTCGGTCTTGACGAGGACGTTATCATAGAGGATGTTGCTGTCCGGCATCGCACGATAGGTGCTGCCGGCTCTGTACTTCGCCGTCTGAGTGAGCAGAACCTTGCCGCTTTCATCAACGTGGTTGATGGTCAAATTACCAAAGCTCTCAGTCACCTTGAGGTTGCCGAAGCTAGCGCTGTCAACGAGCACCAGGCTGCCCTTGGCAGGAACGGAAACGGAGTTGCCGGAAATCGTGCCGAGGCTCTTGAGACCTGCGCCCTTTTCGTTGGAAGCAACGATAGTCCAGTTGGAGCCGTTGAGGGTGATGTTGTGCGCCTGGGAACCGCCGTTGACGAGAACCGCCAGTTTGTTCCACTCGCCGGATTTGCTGTTGGAATAGGTATAAGCTACTACATCGCCGTAGTTCGACTGGAAGCTGGGCTTGACGATGCCGGCGCTGTGAAGCGGCGTATAATTCTTGCGGATCTGGAGCATGCCCTTGTAGTAAGCCGCCAGACCGGAGAGCGTCTTGACGCGGTTCCAGTCAATCGCGTTGATGGAGTCGCTGGAGTTGTAGGAGTTGTGGTCGCCCTGCTTGGTACGTCCGAAGTCAGAGCCTGCGGTCATGAACGGAATACCCTGAGAGGTCAGCAGCAGCGTCATAACCTCCTTGACCTGGTTCTGATAATTCGCGGTTGTGCTCATGTAAGAGGAGGAACCGTTACTCTTGACAATCTTATCCCAAAGAATCAGGTTATCATGCGCGTCGGCATAGCAAACCGCCTGCGCGGGACCCTTGGGAGCGGTTGCCTTATAGGGCTGACCCTGAACGCCGAGAACGATGTTGCCGGTATTCGTTGTGGTGTTACCCTGTACAAAGCCCTTGCCGGTGCCGTCGGTGTCACCCTTGATGGCGTCGCGGTACTGGTCGCCAAAGGCGCCGACACGCGCGTTCAGACGGCTGATACCGGTACCCTGCCAGCTGTAAATCGGGTCGGGGTTCGGGGTGGTGCCGCCGGTCCAGGGCTCACCGTACATGAGAATCTTGCTGCCGTTCGTTACCTTGGAGTCGAGGTTGGAACGGATGTCGTTCATGGTCTGGACGTCATGCAGACCCATGAGGTCGAAACGGAAGCCGTCGATATGATATTCGTTTGCCCAGTACTCGGTGGACTCCATCATGAACTTGCGGAACATCTTCTTGTCGGAAGCTGTTTCGTTGCCGCAGCCGGAGCCGTTGGAGAACGCCGTGCCGCTGCTCATTCTGTAGTAGTAGCCGGGAACGGTTTTCTCAAAGCAGGAGCTGGTCGAGAAGGTGTGGTTGTAAACAACGTCCATAACAACAGAAATGCCTCTGTCGTGAAGCGCCTGAACCATCTGCTTGAATTCCTTGATTCTGACGTTGCCGTCATAGGGATTCGAGGAGTAGGAGCCTTCGGGGGCGTTGTAGTTTTCGGGGTCATAGCCCCAGTTGCGGTTGGTAGAGGAGGAAGCGATGGACTCGTCAACGGAGCCGAAGTCGTAAACCGGCTGCAGCTGAACGCAGTTGACGCCTGCTTCTACCAGGTAATCGGCGCAGGTGGAGATGTCGCCCGCCTTGCCGTTGAGGGTGGTGCCGCCTTCCGCAAAGGCGAGATAAGTACCCTTATTCTCAGCGCTGACGCCGGAATTCTTGTGGATGGAGAAGTCGCGCACATGTACTTCCCAGACAACCGCCTCGCCGGCGTTCTCGAAAACAACGTGCTTGTCGGAATCCCAGCCGTCAGGGTCGGTGGAATCGAGGTCGACAATCATGGTACGCTTACCGTTGACGCCAACCGCCTTGGAATAAACGTCCTGGGTTTCGTTTGTTTTGCCCTTTGCGGTGACAAGATAGGTGTAGTATTCGTTCTTGTGGTCGCCGGTGAGGGTGTAGGACCATACGCCGGTGGTGCTGTTCTTGGTCATGTCGTAGGTGCCGACCACGCCGGAGCCGGATTCACCGTCGGAACCGGTCTTGTAAACCTTGACCTTTACAGCTGTCGCCTCCGGAGACCAGGTCTTGAAGACGGTCTGGGAAGGACTGTAGGTGCTGCCGAGATTCTTTTCGTTGTATGCCGCACTGGCGTAGCTCTCCAGATAATTCTGGTTGCTATAGGCGCCGACCGTCTCGTCAGAGCTTGCCTCTGCCGCGTTTGCGGCGATGGTGGCGGAGCTTGCGAGCATCAGAGAAGCGAGCAGCAACGATAATGTTTTCTTGAATTTCACCATTATCACTCCTGTAAATATTTGATATTCGATCTGTTCCGGGTACAAACATGCGCTGGCAGCACACATTTCTATCCAGTTTCACAAATATATTGTAACAAATCCACAAGATATTATTTTTCTTATTTAGAATTATT
>CAMVTS010000131.1 GCA_947170465.1 uncultured Clostridia bacterium | reverse complement strand
TGAGATGTTATCTACCGTTAGATCCAGAAATGAATTGACCTGCGGTCATGAATTGGCTTTGCCATGAATTGCCTTCGGCATGAATAGAGCGCAAGCGCTCATAAAAAAATAGGGTTCAACCTCGGTCAAACCCTATGAAACGATTCAATTGTTACGCGCGAAGCTCCTCGGTGGTTTCGTTGTAGTAGACCTTCTTGATATCCGCGCCGAGCGCCTTGAACTTCTCTACAACGTCCTCGTAGCCTCTTTCGATATACTGGATGTCGGTGATTTCAGTGGTGCCCTTGACCTCAAGCGCCGCGACAATCATTGCCGCGCCTGCGCGCAGGTCGGTGGCTCTGACGGGAGCGGCGGTCAGGGGTGTGCCGCCTTCAATAATCGCCAGTCTGCCCTCAACGGAGATATGCGCGCCCATGCGAATCAGCTCGCTGATATACTGATAGCGGTTGTCCCAGACGTTCTCGTTGACAATACTGGTGCCGGGTACGCTCATGAGGAGCGCGGTGAACTGCGGCTGGCAGTCGGTCGGGAAACCCGGGTGAGGCATGGTCTTGATGTTGACTCTTTTGAGCGGCTTTTTGGTCGCGTCAAAGATAATCGCCTCGTCGTACTCGGTAATCTTGACGCCCATCTCGCGGAACTTGGCGGAAATGGATTCCAGGTGCTTGGGCGTGATATTGTTAATGGTGATACAACCGCGTGTTGCTGCCGCCGCACACATGTAGGTGCCGGCTTCAATCTGGTCGGGAATGATGGAGTAGGTCACGCCGTGCATACAGGAAACGCCGCGGATTTTAATCACGTCGGTACCTGCGCCGCGCACGTCAGCGCCCATGGAGTTGAGGAAGTTCGCGAGGTCAACGATATGCGGCTCCTTGGCGGCATTCTCGATGACGGTCAGTCCCTTGGCACGGCTGGCGGCGAGCATGATGTTCATGGTCGCGCCGACGGAAACCACGTCCAGATAGATATGGGTACCGACAAGACCTTCTTCCTCGTCGCACTCGACCTCAATAATCGCGCCGTCAACCAGTCTGGTATCGGCGCCGAGCGCCTCAAAGCCCTTGAGGTGCTGGTCAATCGGGCGAACGCCGAAATTACAGCCGCCGGGCAGGGCAACCTTCGCCTTGCCGTACTTGCCGAGCAGCGCGCCCAGCAGATAGTAGGAAGCGCGCATGCCGCGCACCAGCTCGGTGGTCGCAGAGCTGGAAGTAATGTGCGTCGGGTCGATATAGAGGGTGCTCTTGTTGATTCTTCTGACCTTGGCGCCCATCTGCTGCAGAATACGGCTGATAAGCGTTACGTCGCTGATGTTCGGAATATTTTCAATGGTGCAAGGCTCGTCGCAGAGGATAACCGCCGGGATAATCGCGACGGCAGCGTTCTTGGCGCCGCTGATGTTGACCTCTCCGAATAACGGCTTGCCGCCGGTAACTACGAATTTTTCCACTTGTTGACACTCCAATTCCGTGGGTTTTTTCATCGTTTTCTAAGTATAGGGTAGAGTAAAAATCCTGTGATTTTCGGCGAAAGCCACAAGATGTATTACATTTTTGTTAAGAGATACCAGATATTGTGGTTACACTTCCGTAACGGTACAATTCTCCTGTAGAAAATCATACTACAAAATTGTAGTAAAGTCAACGAGTTCTTAAAATTGTAACCGTTTTTTGGCGAAGTTGTACTCAATTAATGAAAGAACTGTCACAATTATTTTTAGTTTCCACAAGGCTTGTAACCATTTGTTATAAATTCTAATTAAGAATTATATTCGTTTTACCGCCGCGAACGCCTTTTTGGGCAACGGTTACAACTTTTTAAGGGATTCTTTTTTTAGAAGCAAAGGACTCAGCCTGTGCTGAGCCCTCTGATACATCTTTATTTATCTGCGACGAGGGTGATTTCCTCCTCGACCTCCTTGCCGGTGGAAGCCTGATAATATTTCAGCTTCACCTTGTCGCCGTCCTTGTGCTGTTCGAGCACGGCGTAAATCTCGGCGAAGGTGGTGGTTTTCTTGCCGTCAAGCTCGGTAATCACGTCGCCGGAGGTGAGACCGGTAGAGCCGCAGGGACCGTTTTTATCGACGGTCTGCACCTCAATTCCCTGCGGGAGACCGTACTGAGTCAATTCGCCTTCCTCAACAGCCATACCGGAAATGCCGATTTTGACTCTTCCCTGCACATAGCCGTTCTTCATCAGGTCGTCGACGATGGTTTTGGTGGTCTGGCTGGGAATGCAGAATGCCATGCCCTCATAGGTCACGCTGGCGATTTTGGAGCTGGCGATACCGATGACCTGACCGTACATATTCACCGCGGGACCGCCGGAATTGCCGGGATTAATCGCCGCGTCGGTCTGGATATACTTGACGAGGTTCTTGTTGGAGGCGTCGCGGTCGAGCGCCGAGACAATGCCCTTGGTCATGGAATTCTGGTAATTGATGCCGCCGGGATTGCCGACGATAATGATGTCCTCGCCGACGATGGTTTCACCGGAATCGCCGAATGTCGCCGCCTTGAGGTTCTTGGCGTCGTCCATTTTGAGAACGGCAATATCGGTGCGGCTGTCCACGCCGACCACGCCTGCGTTGTACTCCTTGCCGTCGGAGGCGACAATCTTAATTGCATAGGCGGTCTTGGTGTTGCCGACGACGTGGGCGTTTGTCACCACATAGCCGTCGGAAGAAATGATGATACCGCTGCCCTGGGAATTGACGGTGGTTTTCTCCTTGTCGGTATAGCACATCACGCCGACAACGGACTCGGAAACGCTGTTGAAGGCGTATTCGGAATTATAGCTCTTGTTGGTTTCCGCGTCGGAGGGCTTTTTGTTGAGCGTCAGACCGGCGTAGTCCTTCTGCACCTTGTCGGAATAGTCGCTCTCCTTGTGCTCCTCAACCGGCGCGGTCGTAGACGGCACGGGAATCAGTTTGCCGCCGTCCGGCATGGTGAACTCCGGAATATTGAAGCCGTTGCTGCTCTCCTGCTTGCGGTAAGACTGCTGGTTCTGACTGTTCATGAGGAGAAAGCCGAAGATACCGGCGAGGCTGCCGGCAAGCAGCACGCTGAGCACGATAATCACGGCAATCAAGCCCTTGTTGCTCTTCTGCTTTGGCGGCTGCGGCGGCTGATAGCCGGTGGGAATCTCACGCGGCTGCCGTTGGTAGGGATTAAAATCCGGAGCAGGCTGCGGCGGCACAGGCGGCTGCTGAGGCGGCTGATAGCCATAGCCCTGCGGCGGCTGTTGCTGGAGCTGGACAAACGCGCCGTTCTGATAGACGGCAGTATGCTGCACCGGATTGTAGCTGTCGGGTGTAAAAGTCTGCTGCGGATTCGGCTGCGGATAGACGGGCGGCTGCGACTGCGGATAGACAGGCTGTTCCGGCTGCGCAGGCGACTGCATGAGCGGCTTTTCCGGCTGGAAACCCGTGACAGGCTGCACCGGGGTCTCCGGCTCGTTCTTTTCGGTAAAGGGACGCTGCGGCGTATCGCCGTAGAATCCGTTATCAAAATGATTATCCATATCAATCACCTTTTTCTTTATGCATTTTTCTTATTATACATCTTTCCGGCAATAAACGCAAGATAGAGAATGTGAACATCTTCTGAAAATTCTTATCACACAGGAGTCTGAAATATTTATAAATTTTTTCTCAAAATGACTTTATCTTTATCGCAATTTGGTGTATAATAATGGTAACTCGACAGCGGAAGACGTTCTGCCGCCGAAATATTACCGTAAAGGAAGATGAAAATGCCATTAGTAAACGCAAAAGAAATGCTTACGAAAGCAAAGGCAGGCCACTATGCAGTTGGTCAGTTCAACATCAACAACCTGGAGTGGACAAAAGCCATTCTCCTGACCGCTCAGGAGCTTAACTCTCCCGTAATCCTCGGCGTATCCGAGGGCGCCGGCAAATATATGTGCGGCTACAAGACCGTTGTCGGTATGGTCAACGGCATGCTCGAGGAACTCAAGATTACTGTTCCCGTAGCGCTTCACCTGGATCACGGCTCCTACGAAGGCGCCAAGGCTTGCATCGAGGCAGGCTTCAGCTCCATCATGTTCGACGGCTCTCACTATCCGATTGAGGAGAACGTTGAAAAGACCAAGGAGCTCGTCGCTACCTGCAACGAGCTCGGTCTATCCATCGAAGCAGAGGTCGGCTCCATCGGCGGCGAAGAGGACGGCGTTATCGGCGCCGGCGAATGCGCGGATCCCGCAGAGTGCAAGATGATTGCTGACCTCGGCGTTACCATGCTGGCTGCCGGTATCGGCAACATCCACGGCAAGTATCCCGAGAACTGGGCAGGTCTGAGCTTTGAGACCCTCGACGCAATCCAGCAGCTCACCGGCGAGATGCCCCTGGTGCTCCACGGCGGCACCGGTATTCCGGCTGACATGATCAAGAAGGCGATCTCCCTCGGCGTTTCCAAGATCAACGTTAACACCGAGTGCCAGCTCGCGTTCGCGGCGGCTACCAGAGAGTACATCGAGGCAGGCAAGGATCTCCAGGGCAAGGGCTTCGACCCCAGAAAGCTCCTGGCTCCCGGCTTCCAGGCAATCAAGGACACCGTCAA
>CAMVTS010000130.1 GCA_947170465.1 uncultured Clostridia bacterium | reverse complement strand
TGTTCTTTGCGGCGCGTACCTTCGCCATGAAGTTCGGTCAGTCGCTCGCCATGCTGGTGTTCACCTCCGTCGCCATTATCGGCACCACCCAGAACGCCAACAGCAACGATATCACCGCCTCCGTCCTCGGCATGACGCTCGTCGGCTTTGTCGCGGTTGCGTTCTGCTCGATTGGCGCACTGATTCTCAGCTTCTACAACGAAAAGAAAATCATGTCCACCATCGACAAGAAGAACAAATAACGGGTGATGTATTTTGATTAGAATATTGAACGGCGAGCCAAAGACCTTTGTGCTCGATACAGCGCGCACCTCCTACGTCTTTGCAGTCACCGAATCCGGACACCTTGAGCACCTCTTTTACGGCGCGAAAATCGCCGTCGAAAAGCCGGAGGACTGTCAGGCGTTCCGCGAAAAGAAAGAATTTGAAATCGGCAACGCGATTGCCTATTCCAAGCTGCACCCCAAGGTGCTGCTGGAGGATATGTGTCTGGAAATGTCCTCCGGCGGTCACGGCGACGTCCGTGAGCCGTTTGTGGCGCTCATCTATCCGGACGGCAGCCGCAGCAGCGATTTCCTCTTTGATTCCTGCGAAATAACCGACACGCCGCCGGTTTATGAGAACCTTCCGCTTGCTTATACGGACAGGGAAGAGCACCTCTGCGTGACCCTGAAGGACGGCGATTTAACGCTGGAGCTGCATTACCGCGTCTTTGCGGACTGCGACGTGATAACGCGCAGCGCAAGGCTCATTAACAGCGGCAAGGAGCCTGTCCGTGTAGAGCGCCTGATGAGCATGCAGCTCGATTTGCCGCTGAGCGGCTGCGGCGTGACCTCCTTCCACGGCGCGTGGGCAAGAGAGATGAACCGCAGCACCACCATTCTGAACGCCGGCAAGTTCGTGGTGGAAGCGCGTACCGGCTGTTCCTCCAACCGCGCGAATCCGTTCGTCATGCTGCACGAGCCGAACGCCGATGAGCGCAGCGGCAGCGTCTACGGCTTCAACCTGGTTTACAGCGGCAGCCATTACACTGCCGCCGAGGTCAATGCCTACGGCAAAACGCGGCTTGTCAGCGGTATTCAGCCGCAGGGCTTTTGCTGGCTGCTCGAAGCCGGCGAGCGCTTTGAAGCGCCCGAGGCGGTTATGACATACTCAACAGACGGCTTTGCCGGTCAGAGCGTGAACATGCACCGCTTTGTCCGTGCGCATATCGTCCGCAGCGAGTGGAGCCATACGCCGCGTCCGGTGCTGCTCAACAGCTGGGAGGCGTGCTATTTTGATATTTCCGAGCGCAAGCTCTGCGCGCTTGCCAAGGCTGGCAGGGAGCTGGGCATGGAGCTGTTCGTCGTGGACGACGGCTGGTTCGGCGAGCGCAATGACGACACCTCCTCGCTGGGCGACTGGGAGCCGAATCCCAAAAAGCTGCCCGGCGGTCTGAAAGCCCTCGGCGAGAAAATCACCGCCATGGGCATGCAGTTCGGCGTCTGGGTGGAGCCGGAGATGGTGAACACCGAGAGCAGACTCTACAAGGCGCACCCCGACTGGGCGATGGCGATTCCCGGCAAGCACCATTCCGAAGGCAGGTTCCAGCGCGTGCTCGACCTCGCCAATCCTGCCGTGCAGGATTTCCTGATTGAAAAGATGACCGAGGTCTTTTCCTCGGCGGCGATTTCCTACGTCAAGTGGGATATGAACCGCATTTTCTCCGACGTCTATTCGCCGTACCTCTCGTCGCAGCGGCAGGGTGAAACGGCGCACCGTTATATCCTCGGACTCTACCGGATTATGCGCACGCTGACCGAGCGCTTCCCGAAGATTCTCTTTGAGGGCTGCGCCTCCGGCGGCAACCGCTTTGACCTCGGTATTCTCCGCTATTTTCCGCAAATCTGGGGCAGCGACAACACCGACGCGATTTGCCGCGCGACCATTCAGGAGGGCTACAGCTACGGCTATCCGCAGTCCTGCGTCGGCGCGCATTTCAGCGCCAGCCCTAACCACCAGACCCTGCGCGTCACGCCTGCCGAAACGCGCTTCAACGTCGCGGCGTTCGGCGCGCTGGGCTATGAATGCGACGTGCGCGACCTCAGCGCCGCGCAAAAGCAGGAGATTCAGGAGCAGATTGCGCTCTACAAGCAATGGCGCGAGGTGTTCCAGTTCGGTCAGCTCTACCGCGTTACCTCCGGCAACCTCCATGAATGGCTTTGCGTGTCGGCGGACAAAAAACGCGCCGTCGGACTGCTTTTGCAGGAGCGTATCATTCCCAACACGCAGACGCAGCGCTTCTACGCCGCCGGACTGGAGCCGCAGCAGCGCTATCGGTTCTACAACGTCCCCGGCAGGGTGGACGTGAAGCAGTTCGGCAGCCTGATTAACACCGTCGCGCCGATTCACGTCAAGCAGGATTCGCTCGTGCACAACGTCATCGCCAAAACGGTCAAGATGAACCGCGAAACCGAGGACGTCACCGCCACCGGCGACGTGCTCATGCGCACAGGCGTATCGCTCAGCCCGACCTTCTCCGGCACCGGCTTCAACGACAAGGTGCGCGTGTTCCCCGATTTTTCGTCGCGGCTGTATTTTATCGAGGCGGTCTGAGGGTTCGGCTTGACCGGACTCTGTTTTTTGAAAAGAGTGTTATTTCATGTCACAAATGCTTTCCCTGATTCCTGTTTTGCTCGCGGCGCTTGCCGCCGGGATTCTGCTGCCCGTTTTACTGCGCAAAAAGCTCCGGAAGCCGGTCACCGTCCTCATTGGCGTGGGCGCGTTCCTTGTCGTGACCGCCGGCGGCATGCTTGTCTACCTGAATAGCCACTACAGCGCCCAACCGGCGGCGATACTGGCGTTCGCGCCGTCGGACGGCGTGTCGGTGACGGAAACGGACGACGGCTATTTCTTCGACGGCAGCGGTCAGGACAGCGCCCTGATTTTCTACGGCGGCGCCAAGGTGGACTGTGAGGCTTACGCGCCTCTCATGCGCAGGCTCGCGCAGAACGGCGTGGACTGCTTCCTGCTCAAGCTGCCCTTCCGCATGGCGCTGATGGACAGCCAAGCCGCGCAGAAGGTGACGGACAGCCATGCCTATCCGCACTATTACCTCGGCGGCCATTCCATGGGCGGCGTGGCGGCTGCCATGTTCACGGCGGCGCACCCGGACAAGGTGGACGGACTGGTGCTGCTCGCGTCCTACCCGACCGCCAAAATCGACGATTCCGTCCGCCTGCTCACTGTTTACGGCAGCGAGGACAAGGTGCTCAACCGCGAACAGTACGAACAATCAAAGCGGTATTTTCCGGCAAACGCCCGTGAGGTCGTCATCGACGGCGGCAATCACGCCGGCTTCGGCAGCTACGGCAGACAGGACGGCGACGGCGAAGCGGCAATCTCCAATGATGAACAACAACGCCGGACAGCCGAGGCGATTCTTGCTCTTTGTCACAGTGATTAGGCGTCGTTACCGGTTATCAGTTGACTTGCGTTTGGCGTTCGTATACGAAAGCGGGTAATGCCGAAGAAAACATCAACGTCACTTTTTCCTGAAATTGCATATAACTATGCAATTTTGCCGGATTTTTTGCCGTGTATGAGGTGATAAACATGGCGAGGAAGCCGGCATTTTTCCAGATGTACCGCAACTACGAAACGCAGTTTTCCATGCTCTCCAACGAGCAGATTGGCGTGCTGATGCGGGCGCTGTTTGCCTACGTAAACCGCGATACAGAGCCGGATTTTGAGGATTTGACCGTGCGCGTGCTGTTCTCTTTTTTGAAGGATAACATCGACCGGGAGTTTGGCAATTACGATAAGCGCTGCGAACAAAACCGCAAGAACGGTTTGCGAAAGTATGCGACCGCAGGCGTTCGCACACAAAAAGAAGAAGAAAAAGAAAAAGAGAAAGAAGAAGAAAAAGAGAAAGAAAAAGAAGAAGAAAAAGAAAACTCTCTCTCCAAGCCGCAGGGCGGTTTGGAGAGGGGAGAGAGTGAATTTGCAAAAAGTGTTTTGTTTTCCTATCATTATTTCTGTCAGGAGCTGCCGCGTGTGAGCAAGCTGACAGAGAAGCGCAGGCAGGC
Organism: uncultured Clostridia bacterium; assembly: GCA_947170465.1. Taxonomy (GTDB): domain Bacteria; phylum Bacillota; class Clostridia; order Oscillospirales; family Acutalibacteraceae; genus Ruminococcoides. The sequence continues at coordinate 520 of CAMVTS010000130.1, read as the reverse complement.
AATCAAAAAAGCCCTTCCGTATCTGGACGGAAAGGGCTTTGAGGCGTTGTTTCAAAAAGCCGCGCAGTCGGACTTCCTGTCGGGCAGGAAGGGCAGCTGGAAGGCGAGCTTTGACTGGCTGCTGGAGCCGGACAACCTGACGCGCGTGTTGGAGGGACGTTACGACAACGTAGGCAGTTCACGCGCGCCGAGCTATAACATTGATGAGATAGACGGGATAAATTATATGTGAGTGATGAGTTGCGCCGTTGGCGCAGTTCAGACTGTAGAAAAAGTCTGAACTAATGATTTGCAGAATTATTTTTTCCATTAAATTACGTAGGGGTCGGTCTTGACCGAACCGTGGATAAAGCGTATACATTGGGCTTATTACCCCGGTTTGGTCAAGACCAAACCCTACATTATCAGCTTAAAATTTCACCATCACCGAAAGACAATTTGAGTATTATCGCATGTTTTTGTCTATTCCGGGCATACTACCTCCGAGGTGATTATTATGAACGACGTTGAAATGCTCAAC
>CAMVTS010000129.1 GCA_947170465.1 uncultured Clostridia bacterium | reverse complement strand
GATTTGTAAATAGCTTTTTTAAAAAATTCTTAAAATTTTTCAAGATTTATCTTAACTTCAGTTAATTTAAAATCCTCAGGGATATATGACATATCTTGTCTATGTTTATATTGTTTCCAAAAGATTCCCGAAGGTCTTTTAAATCCAAAATTATCGACTAAATCATATACGACAGATTCTGTCTTCGATTTATGAAGCCTCATAAGTCTACCTAATGACTGTGAAACAGTCGTAAAAGCTTTTAAAGGTGTAGCAAAAATCAAATTCTTAAGTTGTTTAATATTTAAACCTGTAGAGACTAAAGCGTAATTTCCAAAACAGATTGATCCTTCTTCGTCGTTCATTTTAGCTCTGATTTTTTCCCTTATATCAGCAGGTTGTTCACCGTTTAAAAAATATACTTTATATTTTTCTTGAAATTCAAATGATTTTTTGCCTGTGATATTCTCTTCTTGAATTTCAACATTCGGATATTTAAGCTTCATATAATCAATAAACAAAGATTTCCCATGTAGAGTTCTTTGAAATAAAATTAAACAATTTTCAGATTTTTCATTTAAAGAATTTACTAATTTTAAAATTAAAGAATTACGTTTTTGATGCTCAATTAAATATTGAAGTTGATCGTTATATTCTTTAATTTTTGAAAATTCAGATTTTTCTGAATATTGATAATCTAAAATTAAAGCGTTAATTTTAACTGGACAACCTAAACCTCGTTCAATAAGTTCTTTTGCGCTTATAATCTCTTTAGGTTGTCCAAATAATCCAACTAAAGTCATTTTTGCCACGGGATCTTCTGGTAAAGTTCCAGTAAATCCTAGTTTTATAGGGGTTTGATTTGCTCTTAAAATAATATCTGAAACAACTTTAGAAGCAAACCTGTGAGCTTCGTCGCAGATAATAAAATCAAAATTCGTTTTGTTTTCTTCAACTAAAGATTGCCATGTGCTTATTGTTAAAGTTGTAGAAAAATCAGATTTATTTCCGTTTCCTAAAATTTGAATTTCATTATGTAAATCTTTTAAACCATAAGATTCAATATCATTTTTAAATTGAGTTAAAAGATTTATGTTAGGAACAACTAAAACACCTTTTAAATTTTTTAATCTAAAATATTCAAGAATTAACGAAATAATCGCAGATTTACCGCTTGAGGTTGTACTTCTTAAAAGACATACTTTGTTTGTTAAAGCATAACCAACAGCTTTAAGCTGATAATCATAAGGTTCAAACGGTAATTTGATTATTTTTTGATCAAATAATGATTTAAATTCTTTTAAATCTTCAAAGAATTTTTGATTTTCAAAATTTTTAAAAATTAAAGGCAAATGACCGTTATAAATCAATAATCCGTTATTTTGAATTGACCCAAAATATTGATATGGGCTTTTAATACCCATTTTAACTAACCTGTTATACTTCGCTTTAGGGTCATAAACTTTTAAAAAATTATAAGCATCTCTAATTTCGTCTGAAGTACCTGTTAAAAAACTAAAACTTTCGTTAATCTTTTCAAAATCCATAACAATCTCTAAAATTTTATAAAATCTTTATATTTTTCTATATTATCATTTAAACCTAAAAATCTTTCACCGATTTTAGATTTATTCTCAAATCCACATTCTTTTAAAATATTTTTAAATTTATCTGAAATTTCACAAGGATAATATTTATCCTTCAAAGGTCTTTTAATAATTTTTAAAACATCATTCCAAAATTTAACATTTTCAACATTGTTTATAATATCATTTGAAATTTCAATTTGAATTTGAGATTTATCTAAAGTTAAAGAATAATCTTTAATTAAATTATAATTTTTACATTTTTTAATAAATCCTTGATGTTCAATTTCGAGTTTTAAAATTTCCTTTCTTATATTTTTATCTGAAGCTTCAATATTAAATTCAAGATTATAAAGAATTTCAAAAATTTTTGAATTTTCAGAATCTTTAATATCTGAAATATCAATATTTGAAATATTATAATATTCCTCTAAAAGTTCTAAAGTTAAATTATAATTTTCTTTTTGAACTTCTTTAATATAAGGAAGTAAAATATTTGTTTCAAATTTTTGAGTTACTTTAATTGGTTTATTTTTAAATTGATATTGAAGCAAAAATAAAAACGCATTTTTATGATTAAATTCTAAAATATTTTTAAACAAATCAATTTGAAGAGCATTCTTTCCGAGCTTTGATAATCTAGGTTCACCGTAATTATTAAGCTCAAAAAGAAAATTCATTTCAAGTTGATTTCCTAAGTTCTTTAAATAAGAATCTCTAATTTCCTCTAAAGTTGTTTTAACATAATTTATTTTATTTTTAATATAAAAATGAATCTCTTTCGCTTTTCTCGTTCTCTTAATCATTTGAAGAGAACTGATAACATCGCAAGTGTTAGCTGAATCATAATGAAAATGATAATCAACATTATTTAAGTTTGAAATTCCTACTGTTAAAGTCGGTGAGTAAATCAAAACATCAAATTTGTCATTTTCAGATTTTTCAAAACATTTAAAAATCAATTCCTTCGTAACTTTCGGTGTTTCCGCTGTTAAAGTAATTACTCTCAAACCGTATTTAGATAATAATTTTTTTAAAGCTTTAATTATATTTAAAGAAGTACACGAAATTGTAATTTTTTTATGTTTTTTAGCATGAATTAAAATACTTTGAATAAAACAGTTATAATTTTCATAATCATAAAGTTGAGCGGAATCTCTAAAATTATTTTGAACTAAAAATATATTGTCTTTCTTACATGTTAAAAGACGATTTTCAAAACCTGTTAAAAAAGCATCGGCAATAACAAGCTTCTTTCTTAAGCACGCGAATAATTTACTCAAATTTATATTTGTGTTATTTAAATTTGATCTTGAGTGAATCATCACAGAAACAAACTCATCTAAAATCGCAATGTCAAACATTCGAATATTGTACTTATGAAGAGAATCATATTGAACAATTAAAGAATCCCCGATGTTGTAATTATCACGGTTATATAATTTAATATTATATTTTTTAGAATAATCTTGAGCAACGGAAATTCTGTTTGAACAGATTAAAACCTTCATATCTTGGTCTTGTGCCTGTTTGATTATCTCTTCGATAATTTTAGATTTTGCCGTTCCCATCGGGCTTCGAATGCTGAATAAACCTTCAGGTTTTTCTAAAAATTCTGAAATTTTTGATTTAATATTTTCGTCAACTTCAATAAACTGTTGATTTATTTCAGTTAAATTTGTGTTTGTGTTATAATTCAATAATTCTGTTTCATAATTTACTTCTTTCTTTAATAATTCTTTAGCTTTTTGAAGTTTTGAGATTTGATCAAATAAATTGATATCTCTTGTAGAATTATAATGACGCATAACATACGGATTATCGTAAAACCAGAAAAATCCACCTGGTGATTTGATTTCCGTCGGGTGTTTAAAAGTTATACAATTATCCGCAACTTTTAACGCTTCAAATCCTAAACTTTCAAAAACTTTTAAACATAATTTTTGAATTGTGTCAACATTTGAAACATCTAAATCCTTAGGGATCTCAAAAGAATTTTTAAAAACTATCTCTTGAACTGGTGAAAAATTAAAAGTATAGTTATCCTCATCAGAATTTAAAAGAATTTTATATTTGTTTATAGGTGCGTTTAAAGCTGCTTTTCTCGCAGGAGAAGGATCAAGCTCACAGAATTTTGATAAATCGTCTTGAAGTTTAGCTAATAACGATTTTAAATATTTTATCTCTAAGGGTTCTATAAATAAAAAACCTTTAATGTTGAAATTATCAACATTATTACACGACCTTGACTCACCTAAAATACAGTTATATTTTTTGAAATATTTTAAAATTTCAACCTGGTCTTGTTTTGTCTTTACGTGATCGGCATCAATAATTACATAATCAACCTTTTTAGGGTAATAAGAATTAAGATTTGCCTTTCTTCGGTAAGTTCTGACAGGCTCTTTTAAATCTAAAGTAATATTTAAAACAAACTCATTAACTAAAACTCTAAAAAGATCTTCCTTTGTTTGGATATTTAATGTTTCAAAATCAAAAGTTAAATCATCGTAAGGTGAAATTGCTCTTTTACCTGATGTTTTCTTTGATGTAAATTTAGTTATGTTATACATATTTTTAATCCTTTTAATGATATAATTATATATTAAGATTAAAAACAGTAAATAACTTAAAAATACGTTATTAAAAAATTTTATATATTAAAAAGCCTCATTTAAGAGGCTCAAAAATTATTTATAAGTCAGTTTTAATTTCAAACCCGTTTTCAAACCCTGAAATTAACTCTGGCTTTATAGAAATCATTTTAGATTTTAAAATTCTTTTATCTTTTATTTTTCCAGCATCACCAACCCATAAAACACAATCATTTTTATCTAAAATTCTAATTGATGTTGTTGGCATAAGAAGCTCAACCCATGATTTAACCTGAACTGCTTCTTTTTCAAAAATATCAAAAGCTTCATCTTCAGCTATTTGCACTTCCGCATAAAAATCATCAAAGTACGACATACTTACCTCAGCAAATTCTTTTCATTTTAATTACTTTCAACGCTGATACTTGGG
>CAMVTS010000128.1 GCA_947170465.1 uncultured Clostridia bacterium | reverse complement strand
AAATTGGCAACTAAAAAATATCAAACGAATGGTTTAATATTTTGTTGCATTTATTGAGAATCTTTGGTATAATAAAAAAGTATAAATAATGTGGAGGAAAATATGGATTTTACACAATACAATTGTCCGGTGTGCCATAAGCCCTTTCAAACAGGCGAGGATATCGTCGTTTGTCCGGAATGCGGCGCTCCCCATCACCGGGATTGCTACGAACAAAACGGCAGCTGCTTTTATCAGGACAAGCACGCGGAGGGATTTTCCTTCGAGAGCCTTTTCCCAAAGAAAGAAGAGCCAAAAGAACAGCAGGGCTTCGAGGGTTTTCAGACGATTGTCTGTCCGGTCTGCTTTCACCGCAACCCCGGCAGCGCCGATGCCTGCCAGCGCTGCGGTACCAGTCTGAAAAATGAAAAACAATCCGTCAATCAGAACCGTCAGAACACACAGCAGAATCCCGGCACAACCCCTCCCCCGTTTGGTGTACCTTTCCAGATGGGCGCCGACGGTATGCCGCAGTTCGATCCGCTTGCCGGTCTTGACAGCAGGGAACCAATCGGCAACGGCGTGACTGCCGGTGAGGCCGCCAAATTCACCGGAAAAAACACCCAGTATTTCTCGATGGTGTTCAGCCGTATCCGGAAGCTTGGACGTTCCAGATTCAACTTTGCCGCGTTTTTGCTATCCGGTGTTTATTTCCTTTACAGAAAAATGTACGGCATTGGCATTGCGTTCTCGCTGCTGACGATTGCTTCGACGGTGATTTCAACGCTCATCATGATGACGCCGGAATGGGGCGCCGCCATTAACGAGCTGGCGCAGGTGAATCCGCAGACGGCTCCCACGTCATCTGACTACGCGCTCTACTTGATTGGCAGGCTGGGCTTTGTGTACCTGCCGCTGCTGATTAACGCGGTGCGCTATGCGCTCATGCTCATCAGCGGACTGACTGCCAACCGCATTTATTACCACCATTCCATGAAAAAAATCAAAACCATCAAAGAGGAGAACCCGTCGCTTGGCGAGGACGAGCTCGGCAAGCTGCTTGAAGCAAAGGGCGGCGTGAATCTGGCGATTGCGCTCAGCTTCTTCATTTCGATTCTGGTTATCTCCTACCTTTGCAGATTCTTTTTTGCCGCCTCAGGTGTGGGGCTGTAAATTTCGGAGGAAAAGTTTATGAAGATTACAAAAGCAGTGATTCCCGCAGCCGGATTCGGCACGCGCGTTTTGCCGGCTACCAAGAATTTCCCAAAGGAAATGTTCCCGATTGTGGATAAGCCGACCATTCAGTATATTGTGGAAGAAGCCGTTGCCGCCGGCATTACCGATATTCTGATTATCACCAACCGCGGCAAGGGCTTGATTGAAGACCACTTTGACCGTTCCCCTGAGCTGGAGCATATTCTGGAAAAAGGCGGCAAAACCGACTTTCTCAATGTTGTCAGGGGCATTTCGGAGCTGGCAAACATCAGCTTTATCCGCCAGAAGGAAATGAAGGGCTTAGGGCACGCGGTGCTGAAGGCAAAGAGCTTTGTCGGCAATGAGCCGTTCGCGGTGCTGTTCGGCGACGGCGTGATTATCAGCAAGGAGCCGGCCATCAAACAGCTCATTGACCATTACGGCGAATACGGCAAGGGCGTTGTCGGCGTGAAAAAAGTCGCCGAGTCCGAGATTCACAAGTACGGCTCCCTGAAGGTTGAAAACCTGCATGACAATGTGTTTGCCTGCACCGATATGAAGGAAAAGCCGCAGACAAAGGAGGAAATTCTCTCCCTCTACTCCATTCTTGACCGCTGTGTGCTGCCGCCGGATATTTTTGAAATTCTGGAGCACACAGAACCCGGTATCGGCGGCGAAATTCAGCTGACCGACGCGATGCGCGAAATTGCCGTCAGGGACGGCATGGTCGCCGTGGAATTTGAAGGCACGCGCTACGATATGGGCAATAAATTTGGTATCTTACAGGCGCAGATTGAGGTTGGTCTGGCGCATCCGGAGACAAGGGAACAGCTCAGAGAATACATCAAGGAATTAGCAAAAACACTGTAATTGAGAAGGGTTCGGTCAAAGACCGAACCCTGTTTTTATGATAAGGATATTAACTGCGGCTGATGATTGACGAAAACGGTGTAGTGCGTAAAGCCTGCCTGACGGGCAACCTCTGCGCCCTTCTCCAAGCCCCTGCCGACCATATCGGCACTGTGGGCGTCGGTGCCAAGGGTGATATATTCGCCGCCGAGCTCACGGAAGCGCCTGACAAGCGGTAAATCCGGCAGGGTTCTGCCAATCGGCTTGAACAAGCCGGAGACGTTGATTTCCAGCGCCTTTTTATTCTTTATCAGAATATTAAATATCCTGTCAATCTGCTCCCGATAGGGCGTCAAGTCCGGATAGAAGCCCTCGCGCTCGACGATATAGCGCAGCGGATAGGTCAGGTGAGACAGGCTGTCGAAATGCGGGAACGACGCTGTTTCGGCAAGCTCTTCAAAATAGGCGTGTAGAATCATCGGGATATCCACCGTGGAATAGTCGAGAAAATAAAAATCCTGCACGCCGCGCAGATTGTGGACAGACGCGAGAATAAAATCAAAGTCGCCGTAGGCAAGCGCCTTTTTTGTCTGCTCAGGGTCGTGCATCGGCTCGCCGAGTTCCAGACCGCAGAGCACCTGTAATTTGCCCTCAAACGCCTTTTGCGCTTCGTGAATATCACGGATGGACTGCGGAATTTGGCGGTCAAAACTCCCAAATTCGCAATCCTCACCGCAGTTGATAAACGCCGCCTCGCAGTGGTCGGTAATTGTCAGCGCGGATAAGCCGCGGTCAATCGCCGCTTGACACATCTCGCTGACGGTGCTCTCAGCGTCAAAGGAATTGCGCGAATGGGTGTGGCTGTCGCAGTATTTCATGGTATTCATTCCCTCCGGTACTTATTCATATGAAGTAAAAAAATAATAGCACATAAAGGAAGTTTATGCAAGATTTAACTTTACAAGCCTGCCAAAAAAAGATATAATTGAAGGGTATGTTAATCAATTAGATTGGAGAGAACCGCTATGAAAGCAATTATCACCGTTATCGGCAAGGACACTGTCGGTATTCTGGCAAAGGTTTCCGACGCGTGCGCCAAGGCGAGCGTCAACATCATTGAGGTGACGCAGAGCGTATTACAGGACATGTTCGCCATGATTATGCTCGTGGAGATTGACAAGGCGACCATCGGCTTTGAACAGCTCAGGGAAAATTTGAACGCTGTCGGCGAAACAACCGGCACCCGGATTCACCTGATGCACGAGGACATTTTCAACAGCATGCACCGCATTTGATGGAAAGGAAACAGTCATGTTAGAAACCAAGGATATACTGGAAACCATCAATATGATTGACAACGAAAACCTGGACGTGAGAACCATCACCATGGGTATTTCGCTGCTCGACTGCATTGATGAGGATATTGACAAGGCATGTGTGAAGGTTTACGACAAAATCTGCCGCAGCGCTAAAGACCTCGTCAAAACCGGTGAGGATATCGAAAACGAATACGGCATTCCGATTATTCACAAGCGCATTTCAGTCACGCCGATCGGCATGGTGGCGGCTCCCTGTCAGAGCAAGAAGATTGTCAAGTTTGCCTACGCGCTCGACAAGGCGGCAAAGGAGCTGGGCGTGAATTTTATCGGCGGCTATTCCGCGCTTGTCCAGAAGGGCTTCGCCAGCGGCGATTACGCGCTGATTGAGAGCATTCCCGAGGCGCTCAGCGAGACGGATTTCGTCTGCTCCTCCGTGAATATCGGCTCCACCAAAGCCGGTATCAACATGGACGCGGTCAGGATGATGGGCAAAATCGTCAAGCAAACCGCAGAGATTACCGCCGACCGCAATTGTATCGGCGCGGCAAAGCTGGTGATTTTCTGCAACGCGCCCGAGGACAATCCCTTTATGGCAGGCGCTTTTCACGGCGTTGGTGAAGCGGATACCGTGATTAACGTCGGCGTTTCCGGTCCCGGCGTTGTCAGGGCGGCGCTTGCCAAGGACGGCGCCGGTAAGGACATTACCGAAATCGCGGATTTAGTCAAGAGAACCGCGTTCAAGATCACGCGCATGGGTCAGCTTGTCGCGAAGGAAGCGAGCAAGCGCCTCTGCGTTCCCTTTGGCATCGTGGATCTCTCCCTCGCGCCTACGCCGGCTGTCGGCGACTCAGTGGCATATATTCTGGAAGAAATGGGTCTGGAGAAATGCGGCTGTCACGGTACGACGGCGGCGCTGGCACTGCTCAACGACGCGGTGAAAAAGGGCGGCGTGATGGCTTCCTCGCATGTCGGCGGTCTGAGCGGCGCGTTTATTCCGGTATCCGAGGACGCCGGTATGATTGCGGCGGCACAGAGCGGTCATCTGGATATTACCAAGCTCGAAAGCATGACGGCGGTCTGCTCGGTGGGGCTGGACATGATTGTGGTTCCCGGCGACATCACGCCGGAGGTCATTTCGGCGATTATCGCAGATGAAGCGGCAATCGGCATGGTCAACACCAAAACCACGGCGGTCAGACTGATTCCGGCAATCGGCAGAAGCGCCGGCGATGTGCTGGAATTTGGCGGTCTGCTCGGCTCCGGCCCGGTCATGCCCGTCAGAGCCGGTTCTCCGGCGACGTTTATTCAGCGCGGCGGCAGGATTCCGGCACCGTTACAGGC
>CAMVTS010000127.1 GCA_947170465.1 uncultured Clostridia bacterium | reverse complement strand
ATTCAAATTTTTCTGCGTCGAGTGTTTTTATCACCCTTGCAGGGTTGCCGACAACCACCTCATAATCGCCTACATCGTGCGTAACAACAGCTGCCGCTCCGACAATGGCGTATTGTCCGATGGTCACACCGGGCGTAATCGTCGCGCCTGCGCCTATCCATGCACCTTTCTTGATAAGAATCTGCTTGCAGGTGAGGATTTGTCTGTCATACGGGTCGTGGTTATTTGTCAAAAGCTGGACGTTTGCCGCAATTTGCACGTCGTCCTCAATGGTAATACCGCCGCGCGCCATTGCAAGCAGATTGTTGTTGATAAACACCCTGTTGCCGATAGTAACTTTGTCGAGCGCTGCTCCGGCAAGCGGTGCGCGTACAAAGGAATCCTCCCCTATTCTGCCGTCGAACAGCTCGCGTAAAAGTTCCATATATTCCGCTGTGCGCGGCATGGTTTGGTTGAGCTTAAAAAGCAGCTCCTCGTGCTTGGCGTACAGCGCCATATCCTTTTCATTCATTTCTCGCATATCTACTCTGATTTCCTCCATTTTAAACACCTCTGTTTGTTATGATAGTTTTATGATACCCTTTTCCATACTGTCAGTCAAGTCTTGACTTTCAAACAAATAAAGGTACAATAAAAATATATAGTTTTACGGAAAGAGAGATTAACAATGACCGGATATATTGCCGATATGAGAAAAATTGTAGGACACAAAACGATCATTCAGTGTGCGGCAAGCATCATTTGCGTTGACAAGGACGGCAGAATTCTGCTTGGAAAACGCTCCGATAACAAAAAATGGGGATACTCCGGCGGCGCGGTTGAAATAGACGAGTATGTTGAGGACTGCGCCAGAAGAGAGCTGTTGGAGGAAATGGGCTTGGTTGCAGAGGAGCTTGATTTTTTCTTTGTCAACTCAGGTCCCGAAGCGCATTATATCTATCCAAACGGCGATGAAGTGTCAAATTTTGAGGTCATCTATCTTTGCAGGAAATGGCACGGCGAGCCAAAATCACAGGACGGTGAAATGCACGACCTGCGTTTTTTCTCCTGCGATGAAATCGACCTTTCCGAAATATCGCCGCCGATACGCCGTGTTGTTGAGAAATACATAACGGATTTCAAAATCTAACAGAATGATTTTTGCAGTATGGATTTTTCGGGCATCCACTTGACATATGCTAAATACTGAGTATAACCAAGACGAGTTTTGTCAAGGGTATTTTCTACCAAAGTTGTTCTATTCTTTTCGGTCATAACAAATAAAAATGTCGACAGTATTCATCTGCATTAAATGTTTGACGTAAATCCATATTTTACAACTTCATAAACCTTTCGTTTGATAGTTCAAAAAATTCTTTAGGTGTGGTATGTTCATCTATTCCTAATATTTCAGGAGTGGAATACCATATCATATACGTTTCTAAATCAATGTAATCTCTGACTTTAATATGTGCGCCGTCACGAAGCAACAAACTGTCTTTGGCAAGTTTCTGTGCATCTAAATAAAATCTCGCCCCTGCAACATACAATTGATTTATATCAGTGTTTATTGTTTTGTTTGCTTTTGAAGCTGTAATTATTTCATTGTTCTGCAAAACACCCGACAGCATAACATAATTTGAAAAATCCTCAATATCACCAAGTAATGCACCTATAGGCTTTTTCTCCCAATCTGATTTTTCTGCACTCAGCAGATTCCAAGATTTCAATTTCATTGAGCTTAATATGCTTTTTAAATTTTCTTTTGTTGTACTATGTACCATTACTGCGGTTTCATATTCTCTTAATGTCTGTTCATTGTATCGGTGACTTCCGTATAGTTGTCGTGCGAGGAACAAATCACTATCATCAATCTCTAACACAACCTCAATACTTGTATCACTATAAAAATCAATTAAGTCACATAAATCATAATACCAAAAATCATAATATTTGCTTATTTTCAATGTGTATATTGAGTTTTCAAAGCAATTAAATTGTCTGTATTCTGTTGAATCAGTTAACACACATCTTATTTTCATTTCCATAACCTCAAAATTAAATTACACTTAAATTTTACCACGAAACAAATATTATATCAATAGAAAACCACCGCCAAGCAGGAAATTATCTCGCTTGGCGGCTTTGCTATTTCTAAACATATATAAAAAGTATCTTGTTTCAATAATTCCTTATTTAATAAACGTGCTTATTCTTTCTAGAGGCTCTGAAGATGATGAAGCTGTTCGGTGAGCTTTTTTGATTGCTGAACCTTTTGCAGCCACATCATAACCATCGTCAAAATATATATGACTGCGATTACTGCGCCGAGAACAAGATAAAACAACAGTTTTTCTATTCCCTCAGGCGGCGTGATAAGGAACATTACCACTAACTCAATCAGAATGAGCTCTATGATTTGTCTGATGATATACTGCCTGACCGTCGGCTCCTTTTTATAGTATGTTACACAGGTCGGCAGAACACAGCAAGCGGCAATCAAAATGGGGCTGAAAAAATGGTAATAGCGCAGTTCCATATCAGGCTGATAGACTAATCCCATCACAGCGCTGGCGGTCAGTATCAGCGTTACCAAAAAGAAAAATATCTGAACACGCGATATGATAAATTCCTTTACTGTCATTTAGCTATCTCCTTTCAGCGCTTTTTTCAGCGCGGGTACATATTTTCGTGTAATCACAACCTGCTCGCCTGATTGCAGTACCGCTGTGAAGCGGCTGTTCAGCGCGGGCTTTATCGCACTGACTTTCATCAGATTAAGCAGGGTTGACTTTGACACGCGGAGGAAATGCTTCTCTTTGAGCATTTCCTCCAGCTCATAGAGTTTTTGCCGCGTTTCGTACACCTTGCTTTTGGTGTAGATAAACGCTTTATTGTCCACCGATTCGATATAAAAATGTCCGATATGGATATCTCATATTGTCTTTCGTCGGCGGTACCCGTAAGCTGACCCTGACGGGACTTGACAAAGGCGATGATTTCACGCACCTCGTCGCTTATACTATGGCATCGTATTTCAAGCATTTCGGGCTTATCACGGTCGATTTTTGTGATCCTTGTTTGCATAATCAATACTGAGCTTTTATATCAAGCGTTCCCTCGTTCTTTAAGTAATAGTCGAACCAGTTAAGAACGATGCTGTTTATCGTGCCAAGCGTTTCTTCGTGATTCACATCTCCGCTGCCGAGCATCGACGCAAGGAACGGGGAAATCAGAGGAAGGTCGGTAAAATCCATATGCTCAACTTCTTTGAATACGACGGTTTTGCTGACCTTTGCATTATCGGTAACATACTCATTAACGTAAGAATAACCCTTTTCGCTCTTATACTGTTCTCTATCATTATAATCCGTTTCCTTTGTGAAATCAAGAACAGGAATCGGGTACGGCTCGCTGTAATATACATTTTTGCCGTTTTCAACGCCCTTTATCTCGCCGAGCATAGTGCCGTCGAGGTCGATGACCGCATCAATATCACTGCGCTCTCTGCCTAAGGCAACCGCTGTCGCGCCACCCAAAGAATGACCCATCAAGCCGGTCTTATCGGTAGCAGTGTGACCGAGAACATTGAGAATGATGGTCTGATCGTCAGTATGCCAAGTTTCGTCAAGCGACTTGTTTTCTTTTGCAGCTTTAATGGTATCAAGTACATAATTCTCATCGTCTATCCTGAGCTTTAGCCAGCTCTGCGAGATGGTATATACCTCCTCGTCGCTTGTGTCTTCATTGATTTTGATAGCGTCCTCGATGAAATCCGTGTCAACCGTTACGGTCTTCCCGTCGGTATCGGTCGTAAAAAATGCGTGGTGCGGATGGTCGAGGGCTACTACGATATATCCGTTGCTTGCAAGTTCGGCGTAGGTTGAAAAGTTACTTTGATAATAACCAAACGCGCCGTGAGAGAAGATAACAAGCGGATAATCACCCTCGGCATTCTCGGGATAATAGAAATGCGCGGGTACCTCTCTGTATGAGCCGTTGCTTTCAAACTCGTCAACTCTGTTATTATCTACGAGAATAGCGCTCGCTTCTTTTACCTTGTACTCACCCGTTGTCGGCAGTCCGTTGTAGTTGGTAAAGATAAACGCGGGAACAAGCGAGAAGGCAATCAGAACCATTGATAACACGTAGTTGAAAACTGTCACCGGCTTTTTTCTCAGCCCGTTGGATTTTTTTCGCATGACAAGCCAGACGATACCCGCAATTAACAGGCGAACAGCCAAAACGATTAGCGCTCCGAAAAAGCGCCACTTCATATTGACCGTCGGAATGAGAATCATACCAAGCAGAAAAACCACCTCGGCGGCTCTGATGATCGTACGGTTTCTCCGCCATGCGGCTTTTTCACGGAATTTGGTGAAAGTCAAAACAACCAGCGAAATTTCTGCCAATGTAAATAAGATGAAAAATATAACGCCCATCATCAATCTTCCTTTCGGTTTGTTATGGGCATAGTATATCTTGTTTTTTTATTTTTGAAAATCGATTTTGCGGTAAGTTGTAAAAATCGACAGTAAGATGCAGAACCATCTACGCCTGCAAATTAAAAGTAAAATATTTGAATAAGTTTTAAAAATATCAGATATTTGCAAAGAAGTCGCAAAGGTTGACCTGATATACTGTAATCACAACAGGTGGATTAGTGTGAAAACGACATAGAAGATAACCTCTGCAAAAAAGGGCGCAGCAAAG
>CAMVTS010000126.1 GCA_947170465.1 uncultured Clostridia bacterium | reverse complement strand
AAAAACGCTCCCCCGGAGCGTTTTTACCCTGCTTTGCAGGGCACGGTCGCTTCGAGTCCGGTCACTTCTATAAAAAGGAATCAGAGGATATCCGTTGGATATCCTCTGATTCCTTGGTGCCGGTGACCGGACTCGAACCGGTACGGTATCGCTACCGGCGGATTTTGAGTCCGCTACGTCTGCCAATTCCATCACACCGGCAATTACCGTACTCTATTATACATGACCTTTCTCAAAAAATCAAGTCTTAATTTTTTGTGTTCGTCAAAATGTTTGAAAACTGTATAATAATTTACACAAATTGACAGATATTTTATTTCAATCATAAAAATTCAATTTTAATTCGATTTCGGTTGCTAAAAATCTGAATTTACGCTATAATATAGGCGTATTGGTATTTTCAAACTGATGTTAAAAATGGAGGAATCATCAATGGAAAAGAAAGAAATGCTCTACGAAGGAAAGGCAAAAAAAGTCTACGCTACCGAGGATCCCGCTCTGGTAATCGTTTCCTATAAGGACGACGCGACCGCGTTCAACGGCGAGAAGAAGGGCACGATTGTCGGCAAGGGCGTCGTCAACAACCGTATGAGCAACTTCATGTTCAAGCTGATTGAAAAGAACGGCGTTCCCACCGATTATGTTGAGGAGCTCAGCGACCGTGACACTGTTCTCAAAAGAGTGCAGATTGTTCCTCTCGAGGTTATTGTCAGAAATAAGGCGGCAGGCTCCTTTTCCAAGCGCTTCGGCGTTCCCGAAGGCACCGCCTTCAAGTGCCCGACTTTGGAGTATTGCCTCAAGGATGACGCGCTCGGCGATCCGATGATTAACGACAGCCAGATTATCGCAATCGGCGCGGCTACCAAAGAGGAGCTTGACACCATCGCGCAATACACCATGAAAATCAACGAAATCATGGTTGCCTTTTTCAAGGAATGCAAGGTCGACCTGATTGACTTCAAGATTGAGTTCGGCAGACTCCCTGACGGCACTATCATTCTCGCGGATGAGATTTCTCCTGACACCTGCCGTTTCTGGGACGTCGACACCCAGGAGAAGCTGGACAAGGACCGCTTCCGCCGCGATATGGGCGGTGTAGAAGAGGCTTATGCCGAGATGATGAAGAGAGTCGGACTTGCCGACTGAAAGTGATGAACGCAACCTGTATATCGGATGGTGAAATTTTGAATTATTCTTTCGACAGTTTTGCAAAAGAAGGGCTGCACGAGGAGTGCGGCGTATTCGGAATCTTCAGCGACGGCAGTATTGACCCTGCCTACGCCTGCTACAACGGACTTTTGGCGCTTCAGCACAGAGGTCAGGAGAGCTGCGGTATCGCTGTTTCTGATGAAGGTGTCATAGATTATCACAAAAATATGGGACTTGTGACCGAGGTGTTCAACAACAGCATCCTCGATTCCCTCAACGGACAGATGGGCATTGCCCATGTCCGTTATTCCACAGCAGGCGGCTCTGTGCTCGAAAACGCACAGCCGCTTGTTATGCGTTATGTCAAGGGCACGCTTTCCGTGGCGCATAACGGCAACCTCACCAACGCGATAGAAATCCGCCGTCAGCTTGAGCAGAAGGGCGCGATTTTCCAGACAACGATTGACTCCGAGGTTATCTGCTACGTCATCGCGCGCGAGCGTCTGAACTGTCATTCCGTTGAGGAGGCGGTCGCCCGTACCATGCTCAGCATCAAGGGTGCGTATTCGCTTCTTGTCATGAGCCCGCGCAAGCTGATTGCGGCGCGTGACCCTCACGGCTTCCGACCGCTGTGCATGGGAAAGTATAACGGCTCCTATGTGTTCGCCAGCGAGAGCGCTGCGCTGGACGCCTGCGGCGCGGCATTTGTCCGTGACATCGAACCCGGCGAGATTGTCATTGTCGATCAGGACGGCGTGCGCAGCATGAAGCCCGATTTCGGCGAAAAGAAGAAATCCCTCTGCATTTTTGAATATATTTATTTTGCGCGCAGCGATTCCTTTATCGACGGCGTGAGCGTGTACGAAGCGCGCAAGCAGGCAGGCAGAATCCTTGCGCGTGAGTTTCCGGTCGAAGCCGACATGGTTATCGGCGTGCCGGAATCCGGCATAGACGCGGCGATTGGCTACGCGGAGGAAAGCGGCATACCATACGAAAAGGCAATTGTCAAGAATTCCTATATCGGCAGAACCTTTATCAAGCCGACCCAGAAGGAGCGCATGAAGAGCGTTCGCATCAAATTGAACCCGATAGCGGACATGGTACGCGGCAAGCGCGTTGTCATGATTGACGACAGTATCGTCAGAGGTACGACTGTTGACCGCATTGTCACCATGCTGCGCGACGCGGGCGCAAAGGAAGTGCACATGCGCATCAGCTCGCCGCCGTTCATGTGGCCGTGCTACTACGGCACTGACATTCCGTCACGCGGAGAGCTGATTGCCTGCAATCACACGATTGAAGAAATCACCAAGCTCAGCGGCGCTGATTCTCTCGGCTATCTGCCGGTAGAATCCCTCCACGAGATGATTAATTACGCGCCCGTCGGCTTCTGTCAGGGCTGCTTCACCGGTGAGTATCCGGCGGATATCACGAAGGAGACCTTCAAGGGCAAGGAGCGCGGCGGCATGAATTTTGACAATAAATGTTCAGGAAAGGACGGTTCCAATGAGTAAGGACTGTTACGAATCCCCCCTGTCCGCGCGTTACGCGAGCAAGGAAATGAAATATATCTTTTCTCCCGACAAGAAGTTCCGCACATGGAGAAAGCTCTGGATTGCGCTTGCCGAGGCGGAAAAAGAGCTCGGTCTGCCTGTGACGCAGGAGCAGATTGACGAGCTGAAAGCCCACGCCGACGACATCAACTACGAAGTCGCGCAGGAGAGAGAAAAGCTGGTGCGCCATGACGTGATGTCACACGTCTACGCCTACGGCGTGCAGTGTCCCAACGCGAAGGGGATTATCCATCTCGGCGCTACCTCCTGCTACGTCGGCGACAACACCGACATTATCATCATGACCGAAGGCTTGCAGCTGATTCGCAACAAGCTGATTACGGTTATCCGCAATCTTTCGCAGTTTGCCGACCAGTACAAGGCGCTGCCGACTCTGGCGTTTACCCATTTTCAGCCTGCGCAGCCGACCACGGTAGGCAAGAGGGCAACCCTTTGGATTCAGGAATTCCTGATGGATTTGGAGGATGTGGAGTATCAGCTTTCCAAGGCAAAGCTGCTCGGCTCCAAGGGTACCACCGGCACGCAGGCGAGCTTTTTGGAGCTGTTCGACGGCGATCACGAGAAGTGCAAGGCGCTCGACCAAAAAATCGCCGGGAAAATGGGCTACAAGGCGTGTTTCCCGGTTTCCGGTCAGACCTATTCGCGCAAGCTCGATTCCCAGTTCCTCAACGTCCTCGCCGGCATTGCCCAGTCGGCGGCAAAATTTTCCAACGATATCCGCCTGCTCCAGCATCTCAAGGAGGTGGAGGAGCCGTTTGAGAAGAACCAGATTGGTTCCTCCGCGATGGCATATAAGCGCAACCCCATGAGAAGCGAGCGCATCGGTTCCCTGTCCCGTTATGTGATGGTGGACGTGCTCAACGGCTATTTCACTACCGCGACACAATGGTTTGAGCGCACCCTCGACGACAGCGCCAATAAGCGCCTGAGTGTTCCCGAGGCATTTCTCGCGATTGACGGCGTGCTGTCGCTCTGCGCGAATGTTGCGGACGGTCTGGTCGTTTATCCCAAGGTTATTGAGCAGCGGCTTCGCAAGGAGCTGCCCTTTATGGCGACCGAGAACATCATGATGGACGCCGTCAAAAAGCGCGGTGCCGACCGTCAGCAGCTTCACGAGCGCATCCGCGTTCACTCCATGGCTGCCTCCAAGGTCATCAAGGAGGAAGGCGGCGAGAATGATTTGCTGCAGCGCATTGCGGCTGACGAAGCCTTCGGCGTGACGCTTGAAGAGCTCGAAAGTATTCTCCAGCCGGAGAAATACACCGGCAGAGCCAAGGAGCAGACAGAGGATTTCCTCAAGGATTACGTCGCTCCGGCATTGGAGAAATACAAGGATATCGCTTCCGATAATCCTGAAATCAACGTATAAGTTCACATATATCAGTAAGGAGAAACAACCATGGTAAAAGCAATCGTAGGCGCCAACTGGGGCGACGAAGGCAAGGGCAAAATCACCGACGTCCTCGCCAATGACAGCGATATTGTCATCCGCTTTCAGGGTGGCGCGAACGCCGGTCATACCATCATCAATGATTACGGCAAATTTGCGCTTCACCAGCTTCCCTCCGGCGTATTTCATCAGAATATTATCAACATTATCGGTAACGGCGTCGCGTTCAGCGTAGAGAATTTCGTCAAGGAAATGCAGGAGCTTGCCGACAGAGGCGTACCCACGCCGCAGGTCGTGATTTCCGACCGCGCGCAGATTGTTATGCCCTATCACGTAGCCTTCGACTGCTACGAGGAGGAGCGTCTCGGCAAAAATTCCTTTGGCTCCACCAAGAGCGGTATTGCGCCCTTCTATTCCGATAAGTATTCCAAAATCGGCTTCCAGATTAACGAGCTCTACGACGATCCCGATTCTTTGAAGGAGAAGATTCATCACGCGCTTGAAATCAAGAATGCGATTCTCAAAAATCTCTATAACAAGCCTGCCATCACCGAGGAGGAAATCTTCGACAAGCTGATGGAGTACAAGGAGCAGCTCGCTCCCTACGTGGGCG
>CAMVTS010000125.1 GCA_947170465.1 uncultured Clostridia bacterium | reverse complement strand
AGGCTTCTCACCTGCTAGACTATCCGCCCTTCGTCTGGGCGCACAATTCCGATTTATCTGCTATTATCATACCAGAAAGCAAGAACCTTGTCCACAAGCCGAAGCAAAACTATTTGAAAGTTTTAGCTGCAACAGTCTGTTATTCCATCAGAAATAGAAGATTTCCTCAAACTTCTTGTCCAGCGCGATACATAGAATCAACGCCAGCTTAGCGGTCGGGTTGAACTGACCTGTCTCGATGGAGCTGATCGTATTGCGCGACACGCCCACGATTTTTGCCAGCTCCGCCTGAGATAACTTTTTCTCCTTGCGGATCGCGGCGAGGTTGTTTTTCAGCACCAGACCTTTATCTGTCATGACAACACCCCGCAAAGCTGCATGATCCACAGCACTGTCCAAACAACCGCACCGATTCCGTAGGCGATTGCGACAAAAAGCTCATGCTTCTTTCCGCGAATACGGAACTTTGTCAAGAAGGCTACAAACGCCATGACAAACATTGCCATATTGCAGCCGAAGCTGATGCGGTGAAGGACAATCCCCTCGATAATATCAACCGCTACGATCAGACAAATTCCGACGAGGTACGCAAAATACGCACCTCTTCTCTGCGCATCGAGGTCAGCGACATCCTTTCCCCTGTTTTCGGTTTGCGCCATCTTTAATATTTCTTCCTTATTCATACCAACAACTCCTCCGGCTTCCTTTGCCAAGTTTTATTGTCATCATTATAACACCGCCAAGTTTACTTGTCAATACTATTTGCAAAGTTTTCTTGTCATTTTTTTGTGTGGATCCGTCCTTGCTGTAGAACAGGCGCAGTATGACGATATGCTGATTGTCCCGTCGCAACAACAGTGAGCTTGATGGGAAGCAAGTGGTAGCTGCTGATCCTGCGTAATCTTCTCGTTAGGCCGTGGCGGTTTAACGAGCTGAGAAAAAGCCTTGACGGAATCAGCCGGAAGGTTCTGACCGACAGCCTTCGCTCAATGGAGGAGGACGGTATTATTACACGCACCGTTTATCCCGAAGTGCCGCCGAGAGTAGAGTACGCCCTGAGCGACCTCGGCGAGAGTATGCGCCCGATTATCAAGAGTATGGAAACATTTGGGATTGATTATAAGGAACAGTTTGAAAAATAATAACGACCGATAAAACGAGCAGGACAGCCGATGACACCGTCCTGCTCATTTTTATATTTCTATTTTTCCGTGTTTTTCCTCGTGCTTCTCAATCGCGTCACGAATCAGAATCGATATCGGACTGTTCGCCGAGCGGCCTTCGTAGTCAGCTGCAACGTGCAGCTTGTTCAGCATTTCTGCATCAATTTCTTTTGCGGATTAATTCAACAAAGAAGAATAAAGGATAACGCTTATAAACATAAAGCTACTAAAATATATACTTATGCAGAATCAGAATAACTATATTCGCTTTTTGGATAATTTGCATAGCCGATTTGTTGACTTTCTTCAACTCTTTCTTTATAATGATGACGGTTGGTGACGATCAACCTTTAATGAACTGTACAGTCATGATTATTCCATTTATTTAAGGAGAATAATTATGCAGTTATTCAAAAACTTTTGTACCCCAACGGTAAACAAAAATGGTTTATTAGTTGATTTTCAGCTGAACGTACCCGAAAGCTATAATTTCGGCTATGATGTAGTTGATGAGATGGCTCGCCTTGCACCCTGCGACAGGGCTCTTGTCTATACTAACCCTGACAAGGTTGAAAAAACATTTACATTTGGCGACATAAGCCGGCTGAGCAATAAAGCGGCAAATGCGCTGAAAGCACAAGGCGTTAAAAAAGGCGATAAAGTGCTCGTTATTTTGAAGCGTAACTATGAGTACTGGTATATTGTACCGGCACTCCATAAATTAGGCGCGGTTGCGATCCCGGCGACCAATATGCTGACAGTTGACGATATTACCTATCGCATAGAAACCGCGGATATTCGTTTTGCGATCTGTACTCCGGACGGCAGCACAGCCGAGGATATGATTGAAGCCGCAGCGCAAAAACGGCAGTTAGAATCAGTGTTCGTTGTGCGCCGCGATTTGCCCGGAGCGATAAATCTGACAAAACTGATAGATTCGGCAGACGAAAGCTTCACGCCTGTTGATACCAAAGCGGAAGAACCTATGCTGATTTACTTTACCTCCGGCACAACAGGCTACCCTAAAGCAGTCGTGCATAATCACACCTACTCGCTTTCGCACATAATCACCGCTAAATACTGGCAGAACGTCCGTGAAAACGGGCTTCACCTGACCGTAGCCGAAACAGGCTGGGGCAAAGCCTCGTGGGGAAAGATCTACGGACAATGGCTGTGCGGCTGTGCTGTTATGGTTTACGATTTTGACAGCTTCTCACCGCATAAACTGCTGCGGATAATGGAGAAATACAAGGTTACCTCTTTTTGCGCGCCGCCGACGGTTTACCGTTATTTTATCAAGCGTAATATGAGCAAGTATGATTTATCGGCGCTGGAGCACCTGACCACCGCCGGAGAGGCTTTGAATCCCTCTGTGTTTGAAAAGGTTTATGAGCAGACGGGTTTGAGCTTAAAGGAAGGCTTCGGTCAAACAGAGTCCGTGCTTATGCTCGGTAATCTTGTCGGTACAGAGTCAAAGACCGGATCGCTCGGAAAGCCGACGCCGTTGTACAATACAATGATAGTTGACGAAGACGGCAACGAGCTTAAGGAGAACGAGGTCGGCGAGATCGTAGTCGTGCCGCAAAAGCAGCAGTACGGTATATTTATGGGCTATTGCGGTGATGAAAAGCTGTACGAAAGCGTGTGGAGAAACGGCGTTTATCACACAGGCGACACCGCGTATAAGGACGAAGACGGATTCTATTGGTATGTCGGAAGAATAGACGATTTGATCAAAACAAGAGGCTTCCGCGTCGGACCGTTTGAAATCGAAAATGTATTGATGAAACACCCTGCTGTTTTGGAATGCGCGGTCACGGGTATTCCCGACGCTTCAAGAGGACAGGCTATCAAAGCAACGGTAAAGCTTGCCGACGGTTTTGAAAAGAGCAAACAGCTCGAAAAAGAAATCAAGCGTTTTGTCAACAAAAAGGTTTCATCCTACAAGCATATCCAAGTGCTTGAATTTGCCGACGAAATGCCGAAAACCATAAGCGGAAAAATCAAACGCACCGATATAAGAAGTATTGACAGAACTAAGATTTGTTAAGAAATGACATAGTTTCCCCGCCTGTTCACAGCGAGCAGGCGGGGATTTTTGATAAACGAAAACTCCGCGTTTTCTTGCCGAGGTTTGTGGACAATCGGTTGTTTTTCTGATATGATTAATTAATAATGGGTAATGGGGGCAGCAAAATGAAGCTGACAGACATTCATCATATCGCGATCATCACTTCCGATTATGAACGGACAAAGCATTTTTATGTAGATTTGCTCGGATTTGAAATCATCAGGGAAAACTATCGTACAAATAAACAGGATACGAAATTGGATTTGCGGCTTGGCAACGCTGAATTGGAGATTTTCTGTGTTCAAAATCCGCCAAAGCGTGTGACTGATCCCGAAGCGTGCGGCTTGCGGCATCTTGCATTTGCGGTAGAAAATATAGAGGAAATTGTCGCTGAACTGAATGGTTTGGGGATTCCCACAGAGCCAATACGCAGAGATGACTACACGGGAAAGAAGATGACCTTCTTCCGCGATCCTGACGGACTGCCGCTGGAACTGCATGAGTAGCAGGATATTCTAAAAGCTGATTAATCAGTATTCAAGGAGGAAAGAAACAAAATGAGTTTTTTATTTGTTGCTCTTGGCGGCGCGTTAGGCGCAATAGGAAGATACGCTATCAGCCTTATTCCCGTAAAAACTGATTTTCCAATACTTACATTGATAACAAATATCCTCGGAGCAATACTGATCGGATTCATTGTCGGAATCGTCAGCAATAAAGATAATGCTTCTGATAATGCGGTTTTGTTCTGGAAAACAGGCGTGTGCGGAGGCTTTACGACCTTTTCAACATTTTCGCTTGAAGCATTCTCTTTGTTTGAAAATAAAGCATATTTATCCGGAAGCATTTATATAGTATTGAGCGTAGCGTTTTGTATTCTCGGCGTTTTACTCGGGAAAAAGATCTCTGTGCTATTGCAATTATAATAATCATATTTTTATAAACCGGAGGTGACGAGCATGAAACTGATACCATTAAACAAGCAAAGTAAAAAGGAACAGAAGAAATATCATGCTCGCAGCCGCCGTGACTGGAACGGATTGAAACCGACAACCAGAGTGGTTAAGAACAAAAAAAATATACGACAGAAAGAAAATGCAGAAACCGAATATCGAACAGGATTGATAAGGAAGTGAAATGTTATGGTTAAAATCAAGATGTTCAGATTTGAGAAGCGTATGGGGAAAGCCATAATGAAATACGGATTTATGTCGTAATTAGCGAAAACAATCGCACTTGTGGCAATTTCGCCCTGTGTCGCGCAAGCAAAAGGCTCGCAGTCGTACCCGATAAAACAGAATAATGCCCACACAGGCGATTTGTCGCGGTTTGTGGGGGGAAATAAAGGCTATGGAAACGAATCATAACTGTTTCCATAGCCTTTAATTTTGCATCGCATTTCTTAACTTTTTAAGAATCCTTTTCAGCTTTTGCTCCGCGCCGCTTTCGGGGCTCTGTCCCAAAATCTGTGTAAACTCTAAATCGCGGTGTAAAATAGAGCAAAA
>CAMVTS010000124.1 GCA_947170465.1 uncultured Clostridia bacterium | reverse complement strand
ATTCGAGGTCGGTGCCGGGCTTGCAGAAGAACTCCAGCTCCATCTGCTCAAACTCGCGGACGCGGAAGATGAAGTTGCCGGGCGTGATTTCGTTGCGGAAGCTCTTGCCGACCTGCGCCACGCCGAAGGGGAGCTTCTTTCTGGTGGTACGCGCGATATTGGCGAAGTTGACAAAGATACCCTGCGCGGTTTCGGGGCGGAGATACAGCTCATTTTTGCTGTCCTCGGTCACGCCCTGGAAGGTCTTGAACATCAGGTTGAACTGACGGATTTCGGTGAAATTGTGCTTGCCGCAGTTGGGGCAGGGAATCTGGTGCTCGTTGATGTAGTCGGTCATCTGCTCGTTTGTCCAGCCGGCGACGTTAGTGCCGTCAAAGTCCTCAATCAGGTTGTCGGCACGGTGACGGGTCTTGCATTCGCGGCAGTCCATCTTCGGGTCGGAGAAGCCGCCGACGTGACCGGAAGCCACCCAGGTCTGCGGATTCATCAGAATCGCCGCGTCCAGTCCGACGTTGTACTTGCTCTCCTGCACAAACTTTTTGAGCCACGCGGCCTTGAGGTTGTTCTTGAGCATCATGCCCAGCGGACCGAAGTCCCAGGTGTTCGCAAGTCCGCCGTAAATCTCGGAGCCGGGATACACAAAACCCCTGCCCTTGCACAGCGCGACGATTTTTTCCATGGTCTTTTTACTGTTATCCATTTATATGCCTCATTTCTCAGCGATTTTTTACTGATAAAATTTTACATGCTAATCCCCCGCTTGTCAAGTTTTTTCTCTGTCCGTACAAAATCATCACTCGATTTTTCATATCTTCTGTGGTTTTCCATATTCTTCATAAAAGATTGTTGATAATTTCTCCAAAAAAGGCTTGTAAATTTCTCTCATTTGATTTATAATGGTATTACTCAAATAATGAGTAAATAGAAAAGGAGGACAACCTACAATGAAAAAGTCAACCAAGTTCATCAGTGGACTTCTTGCGACACTGATGGCGACATCTGCACTGACCACGGCGGCTCTTTCTGTCAACGCGGCTATCACGCCCACTGAGGAAGACGCTTCAAAAGTCGGTCAGCAGCTCATCTACTTCGAGTATCCGACCGACGGTACCTGGGGCGATGCCAGCAAGGTAACCATCAACGACTTCAACCAGACTGCCAACGTATATTGCCTTGCTTACGCAATCTACGGCAATGAGTATGAATTCTTTGATTCCGGCTGGGAAACCTCTGCCTGTGCTTGTAAGGCTACGGATACTCCAAATGTGTATTCCTATGACCTCAACAGCACCAAGAACGTCAGAGTGACGGATCCCGCAACCGGCAAGAAGGTCAAAAAGACCCTCTATCGCTTCATGGAAGAGAATCCCGATATCGACTACGGCGTTATCTTCTCCACCTCCAACGGCGGCGGCTTCCAGACTGCTGACCTCAACATGAACTCCAGCTGCATCGGCGACACCGTCGTTGTATCCAAGCCTTACGTAACCCGTGAGAACGCTTCCAACTCCCAGAAGAAGGACTACTTCTCCGAGTGGAAGAATCATCCCGACCTCAAGACCAAGGCGAACATCGGTTCCCTCGGTACCTTCTTTGAGGGTCAGTTCGCAGCTCATGAGCCCCGCGCTAAGATGCTCGCTGACAAGCTCAAGGATTATCTGACCAACCCCATCAACGTTGGTTACTTCAACAAGGTTGACAACAACAAGGAACTCTGCGACAAGCTCGGCGTTACTCCTCTTGATGTTTACAACCAGTACAAGACCGACAACGCAGAAGCCCTCAAGGCTGCTCCCGAAACTGCCGCCGATGTTCCTGTAGAGTTCGTTCGCTACATGGGCAAGAACGCTAACGGCGAGGACGAGGAGAAGAAGATGGCTACCCTGAAGGTTGTTCAGGAGGTTCTCGGTCTCTCCGATGAGGACGTTGCTGAGCCCACTGAGGCTCCCACCACCGAAGAGCCTACTCAGGCTCCCACCGAGGCTCCTACTACCGCAGAGCCCACTCAGGCTCCCACCGAGGCTCCCACTACCGCAGAGCCCACCGAGGCTCCCACCGAGGCTCCCACTACTGCAGCTCCCACTGAGGCTCCCACCGAGGCTCCCACTACTGCAGCTCCCACCGAGGCTCCCACTACTGCAGCTCCCACCGAGGCTCCCACTGAGGCTCCCACTACTGCAGCTCCCACCGAGGCTCCCACTACTGCAGCTCCCACTGAGGCTCCTACCGAGGCTCCCACTACTGCAGCTCCCACCGAGGCTCCTACTACCGCAGAGCCCACTCAGGCTCCCACCGAGGCTCCCACTACCGCAGAGCCCACTCAGGCTCCCACCGAAGCTCCTGCTGCGGACGTTGTCGTTCTCGCAGGTACTTCCAACTGGCTGGCTAACGGCTGGAACCCCGATCCCGATTCCTATGTTCTGACCAAGGGCGAGGACGGCAAGTACACCATCACTGTTGAAGGTGTTACCGCTACTCCCAATGGCGAGAACTACGGCTTCAAGGTTGTTACCTTCGTAGAGGGCGACATAGCCAAGGCTGAATGGCACGGCTACAACGGCACTGATTACAACGTTGACTTCCGCGTTACCGAGACCTGCGACGTTACAGTTACGTTCAATCCTGCGACCGGTGAAATCACCGTTACCGGCGACAAGGTAACCGATCCCGAATATGTGCTCAACACAATCAATGCAGTTGGCGCAGGCGCCGGCGGCTTCCTTGACGATCAGAAGTGGAACCTCAACGGTAACGCTATGACCGAGGTTGAGCCGGGTCTCTATGAGATTTCCTTCACCGAGGTTGACCCCAACGTTGAGTATCAGTTCAAGTTTGCTGCTAACGGCTCCTGGGATATCAACTGGGGCGCAATGGCTGACGCTGAAAAGGCTCCCAACGTAACCAGAGACGCGAAGTACAACTCCAACGACAACATCTACTTCACCACCGATTCCGCTGCTGAAAGCGTAGACATCACCCTTACTCTCGACCTCAGAAACTGGGCAACCCAGTCCAAGGAGGGCGCTACCTACACCGTAACCGTTACGGATCACGTAGAGGAAGGCCCGACCTACATCGTTGGCGACGTAAACTCCGACGGCAAGGTTGACACTGTTGACGCTACCCTTATTCAGAAGTATTCTATCGAAATAGAGGTAGAGAACTTCGACGTTACCGTTGCTGACGTAAACGGCGACGGCAGAATTTCTATCCTTGATACCACCTGCGTTCAGAAGTATGTTGCGGACTACACCGACGGCATCGGCAACGCCGGCAAGGTCATCAACGGCTAATCTGTCTGCCTGAGAAACCACACGGTTTCACACCTTAAACAACAAGAGCCTCCCGGATTTTCCGGGAGGCTTTTCTTGCTTATTAGTTGGTTTTGTGTTACTATATAAGTAGAATATCATGCAAAGGACGATTCAGATGAAAATAGCCGTATTCGATTTGGACGGTACGCTGGTGGATTCGCTCACCGATTTGGCGCTCTGCGTCAACAAGGGACTCCGGGCAGCCGGTCTGCCGGAGCAGCCGCTTTCAAAATACAACAAGTTTGTCGGCAACGGCAGGGATATGCTTGTCCGACGCGCTATGGCTGACCGCTATTCCGACGAGGGCTTCGCGCAGGTCAAGGCGGTCTTTGACGAGGAATACAAGCTGCACTGCAACGACAACACCACCGCTTATCCGGGCTGTCCGGAGCTGCTCAGGCGACTTTCCGACAACGGTATCGCCACGGCGGTGCTCTCCAACAAGCCGGACGAATTTGTCGCGAAAATCCTGCAAAAGCTCTATCCCGGCCACCGGTTTGCCCAGGCGTGGGGACAGAAGCCGCAGTACCGCTGCAAGCCTAACCGCGAGTCGCTCGACGCACTCCTTGCCGTTTGCGGATTTACCGCAGAGGACTGCGTGTATATCGGCGACAGCGACGTGGACGTGCTCACCGCCCGAAACGGCGGCGTTCAGATGGCAGGCGTGTCCTGGGGCTTCCGCGGCAGAGAGGAACTGATGAACGCCGGCGCGCCCTTTGTGGCGGACACCGCCGAAGAACTGGGAGATTACCTGTTATCGCTATGAACAAGAGAAATTATCAGAAGGAGCTTGACCGGCTGATTGAGCGGTACCAGAAAGAGGGCAAAACGCCGTCGGTGCTGCTGCACGTTTGTTGCGCGCCGTGTTCGAGCTATTGCCTGGAATATTTGTCGGACTATTTCGACATCACGGTCTACTATTACAACCCCAACATCACCAAGCCGGAGGAATACGCCTATCGTCTCAGCGAGGAAGAGCGCTATATCGCGCTTCGGACAGATTTCAAGCACCCGGTCAGCATGACGGAGAGCGAATACAATCCAAAGGTCTTTTTTGAGGCGGTCAAGGGCTTGGAAAAAGAGCCGGAAGGCGGCGCAAGGTGTGAAAAATGCTTCCGCCTGCGGCTGGAAGCCTCCGCACAAAAGGCGAAGGGGCTTGGTGTGGACTGCTTCACCACCACGCTCACCATCAGCCCTCTTAAAAACGCCGCCCTGCTCAACAAAATCGGCGAGGAAATGGGCGAGAAGTACGGCGTGATGTGGCTGCCGAGCGATTTCAAGAAGAAGGAGGGCTACAAGCGCTCCATTGTCCTCAGCCATGAATACGATTTGTACCGCCAGAATTATTGCGGCTGCGTGTTTTCGAGAAACGTGGAATAAGACAGCAAAAGTCCAAATGCGATTTATTTAGGACAACATTTGACAAAATCGTAGGGGCGCACCCGCGTGTGCGCCCGGGACAGGAAGCCCTACGTTTCCATG
>CAMVTS010000123.1 GCA_947170465.1 uncultured Clostridia bacterium | reverse complement strand
TCCGGCCACGGATTGCTTTCTGTTCTTTCATCGGGCAGCTTGGGCATCATCTCAAGCTGTAAAACGCTTTTAGCACCATGCCGGACACAGGTTCCCACGCAGTCGTTGCCTGTGTCGCCGCCGCCAATCACGACGACGTTTTTGTCCTTTGCCGATATAAACGTCCCTTCTTTTAACCCATTGTCCAGCAGAGCCTTCGTGGTCGATTTCAGAAAATCCACCGCGAAAAATACCCCCTCTGCTTCCCGTCCTTTGACGTCTATATCGCGCGGTTTAGACGCGCCGCAGGAGAGAATCACACAGTCGTAATGCTCCGTCAACTCCTGCGCAGGCACGTCTGCGCCGACATTGGTGTTGGTTTGAAATGTTACGCCCTCAGCCTTCATCACGCTGATTTTGCGCTCTATTATCTGCTTTTCGAGCTTCATGTTCGGAATACCGTACATCAGCAGACCACCGGGTCTGTCGCTGCGCTCATAGACAGTGACGCTGTGACCGCGTTGGTTCAATAGCTCCGCCGCCGCCAAGCCTGCCGGTCCTGAGCCGACGATGGCAACGCGCTTGCCGGTTCTCGTCTTAGGGGGATTCGGCCTTGCGAAGCCCTCCAGATAGGCATTCTCGATAATGCTGTATTCATTCGCCCTGACGGTGACGGCTTCACCATTTGCCCCGCAGGTGCAGGCTTTTTCGCACAGCGCGGGACAAACGCGTGAAGTGAATTCAGGGAAGGGATTGGTGAGTTTTAATCTTTGATACGCCTGTTTCCACGCGCCGAGACTGACAAGATGGTTCCATTCGGGAATCAGGTTATTGAGCGGACAGCCGGAAATCATGCCGTTGATTGACATTCCGGACTGGCAGAACGGCACACCGCAGTGCATGCACCGCTCGCCCTGCCGCTTTTGCTCCTCTGCGGAAAGCGGCGTGTGAAATTCGTTGTAATTCTGAATACGCTCTTTTACGGAAAACGCAGGCGCGTCCTGACGTTCGTATTCCATAAATCCAAAGGGATTTCCCATTCAGCTCTCCTCCTGTCTCCGGTGAATCAATTGATAAAAGGCTTCGATTTTGGACGTTTCCGCATCCATGCCGCGGCGCTCGTTTTGTTCAATCGCTTCGGTAATCATTTGATAGTCATGTGGAATGATTTTTTTGAAGAGCGGCAGATAGTCCGTGAAATTATCGAGAATCCGTCTGCCCTTTTCGCTGTTTGTCGCGGCAACGTGTTCCGTGATTAACGCTTTTAATTCGTCAATATCGCGCTGCTCCGTTACCTCGCCGCACGCCACTAATTCTTTATTCAGGCGCTTGTAAAGATGGTGGTGCTCATCGAAAACATACGCCACGCCGCCCGACATACCGGCGGCGAAATTTTTGCCGGTTCTGCCGAGAATGACCACCTTGCCGCCTGTCATATATTCGCAGCCGTGCTCGCCCACGCCCTCGGCAACCGCCGTCGCACCCGAATTGCGCACGCAGAACCGCTCGCCGGCAACGCCGTTGATGAACGCCTTGCCGCTTGTCGCGCCGTAGAGAGCCACGTTACCGACAATGATATTTTCCTCCGCCTTGAAGCGGCTGCCCTTCGGCGGATAGACAATCAGCTTGCCGCCGGAGAGTCCCTTGCCGAAATAGTCGTTGCTGTCGCCGCGCAGCTCCATGGTCAAGCCGTTCGGAATGAACGCGCCGAAGCTCTGACCGCCGGAGCCGTTACATACGATTTGATAGGTATCGTCGGGCAGGGTCTCGCCATATTTCTGTGTGATTTCCGAACCGAAGGCGGTGCCGACAGAACGGTCTGTATTTTTAACCTCAATTTCAATTTTCTTTGCCTTTTTGAGCTTTTTCGAGATAACACGCTCGTCAAGGGTTTCGGAGAGCTTGAAATCGTATTTGTTTTTATGGGTATAGCTGATTTTTTCGCTTGCAAAATCGGTGTTGAGCAACAGCGACAAATCAATTTTGTCCTCGCCGTTCTTCTGTTTCAGCAAGTCGGTTCTGCCGACCAGTTCGTCAACGGTTCTTACGCCGAGCTTGGACATATACTCGCGCAGCTCCTGCGCGATAAACAGCATAAAGTTCATCACGTATTCCGGCTTGCCCTTGAAGCGTTTGCGCAGCTCGGGGTTCTGCGTTGCCACGCCGAAAGGACAACTGTCTAAATTGCAAACGCGCATCATGGCACAGCCGAGCGTTACCAATGGCGCCGTCGCAAAGCCGAATTCCTCCGCGCCGAGAATGGCGGCAATCGCTACGTCGCGACCGGTCATCAGCTTGCCGTCGGTTTCGATAATCACCTTGTCGCGCAAGCCGTTGAGAATCAAGGTCTGGTGTGCTTCGGCAAGGCCCAGCTCCCACGGCAAGCCTGCGTTGTAGATGGAGCTCCTCGGCGCCGCGCCGGTGCCGCCGTCATAACCGGAAATCAGAATGACCTCTGCGCCTGCCTTGGCAACGCCTGCCGCGATGGTTCCCACGCCTGCTTCACTGACGAGCTTGACCGAAATCCGCGCGCTTTTGTTGACATTTTTGAGGTCGTAAATCAGCTGCGCCAAATCCTCAATCGAGTATATATCATGGTGAGGCGGCGGTGAAATCAGCGAAACGCCGGGCGTAGAATGGCGCGTTTTGGCAATCCACGGATAGACCTTGTTGCCGGGAAGATGGCCGCCCTCGCCGGGCTTGGCGCCCTGCGCCATTTTGATTTGGATTTCATCGGCGGAATTGAGGTACGCCGAGGTCACGCCGAAGCGGCCGGAAGCGACCTGCTTGATTGCGGAACAGCGGTTTTCTTCCGTTCCCTTTGTCGCAATGCGTTCCGGGCTTTCGCCGCCCTCGCCGGAATTGGACTTGCCGCCGAGCTTGTTCATGGCGATTGCCAGCGCTTCATGCGCTTCCTGCGAGATGGAGCCGTAGCTCATGGCGCCGGTTTTGAAGCGCCGCACAATGCTGTCCACGCTCTCCACTTCGTCAAGCGGAACAGGCGTTTCAGCGTAGTTGAAGCCGAGCAGTCCGCGGATGCTGACGGGTTCCATTTCCTCTGTCAACAGGCGGCTATACTCTTTATATCGCTCATAATTGTTATATTTCGTCGCCGTTTGCAACGCGTGAATCGTCTGCGGATTGTAGAGGTGCTCCTCTTTCCCGCTGCGGATTTTGTGGCTGCCGCGCGAAGGCAAATCCTCCTTGACGGACAAGCCCAGCGGGTCGAAGGCGGCGGTATGCAGGCGGTCGTTGGTCTGCTCGACGTCCTCTAAGGTGACGCCGCCGACGCGGCTGACGGTGCCGGTGAAATAGGTATCAATCAGTTCCCTGCCGAGCCCAATCGCCTCGAAATTCTTGGAGCCCTGATAGGATTGCAGGGTGGAAATGCCCATTTTGGAGGCGATTTTCACCACGCCGTGCAGTACCGCGTCATTGTAGTCCTCGACCGCCGCGTAATAATCCTTGTCGAGCAAGTCGTCGTGTATCAGCTCGTGAATGGTTTCATGCACCAGATATGGATTAATCGCGCTCGCGCCATAGGCAAGCAAGGTGGCAAAGTGGTGTACCTCACGCGGCTCGCCGCTTTCCAATACAATTGAAAGAGAGGTGCGGCGTTTGGTCGCAACCAGATGCTGATGCAGCGCCGACACCGCCAATAAAGACGGTATTGCCAGACGGTTTTCGTCCACGCCCCTGTCGGAGAGAATCAGGATATTCGCGCCGTTGTGCACCGCCTTGTCCGCTTCAACAAACAGGCGGTTAACCGCCTTGCTGAGCTTGGTATTTTTGTAATAGAGAATCGGAATAACGGCAACCTTGAAGCCCGAAATGTTCATCTTTTTGAGCTTGAGCATGCCGGTAGAGGTCAAAATCGGGTTGACGACCTTCATCACGCGGCAGTTTTCTGGCTTTTCTTCGAGCAGATTGCCGTCCTCGCCGATGTAGATGGTGGTGGAAGTGACAATCTCCTCGCGGATGGCGTCAATCGGCGGATTCGTGACCTGCGCGAAAACCTGCTTAAAGTAATTGAACAACGGCTGCGGCTGCTTGGAGAGTACCGCCAGCGGCTTGTCGCTGCCCATCGCGGCAATCGGCTCCGCGCCTGTCTGCGCCATCGGCAGAATGGTCGTCATCACATCCTCGTAGGTGTAACCAAACGCCTTTTGCAACCTGCGTTTTTCGGGACGCGGATGTTCCTCGACCTTGGCGTTCGGGATTTTCAGATATTTCAGGCGAACCAGATTCGCGTCCAGCCATTCGCCGTAGGGCTTGCGCGAGGCGTAGTGCATTTTGATTTCCTCGTCGTCAATCAGCCGTCCCTGCACAGTATCGACCAGCAGCATTTTGCCGGGGTGCAGGCGTTCCTTTTTGACGATTTTTTCGGGAGGAACCGGCAGCGCGCCGACCTCTGAGGAAAGTATTAAATTATCGTCGCCGGTGATGTAGTAGCGCGACGGGCGCAGACCGTTGCGGTCAAGCACCGCGCCCATCACGTCGCCGTCGGAAAACAGAATCGACGCGGGACCGTCCCACGGCTCCATCATGGTGGCGTAATATTGATAGAAATCGCGCTCCTTCTGCGGCATGGCGTGGTTGTTGTCCCACGGCTCGGGAATCGTAATCATCACGGCAAGCGGCAAGTCCATGCCGCTCATCACCAGAAATTCCAGCGTGTTGTCGAGCCTTGCGGAGTCGCTGCCGTCGGGATTCACTACCGGCAGTACCTTGTCAAAATCGCCCATGAGCGGCTCGCTCTGCATGGTTTCCTCACGCGCGAGCATTTTGTCGGCATTGCCGCGAATGGTGTTGATTTCGCCGTTGTGCACCATCATGCGGTTCGGGTGCGCCTTTTGCCAGCTTGGGAA
>CAMVTS010000122.1 GCA_947170465.1 uncultured Clostridia bacterium | reverse complement strand
TGCCGGAGAGCCTGTCGGTCAGACCGGTTTTCTTGAAGATAAAGAGCATGAGCAGCGCACAGAGCGTACCGAGAATCATGCCGGCGAGCACGTCGGTGGGATAGTGCACGTAGTTGTACAGGCGCGAGAACGCAATCAGGGCAGCCAGCACATAGGCGGCGACAGCCCAGCCGCGCTTTTGGCGGACGGCAATGACCAGCGCTGCCGCAAAGGAGGCGGTGGTGTGACCGGACGGGAAGCTGTAGCTGAGCGGCGCGTGAATGAAGGGCTTGACCGAAGTGTTGACAAGGAACGGTCTGGTGCGGCAAATAGTGTTTTTCAAGCCTAACTCACCCACCAGCAAGCCGAGCGCCATGGCGGCGAGCATAATCACGCCGGTCGCTCTTGTCTTGCGGAAAAAGAGCATGATAATCGCGGCGATAATCCACACCGCGCCTGCTTCTCCCATGTAGCTGAATATCATCATCATAATATTCATTACCGGGTTTACCATGGTGTTCTGGATAAAGTCCAGAATCGCGAAATCCATTGATACAATCCAATCCATAATGTTCTCCCTTACGTTTCATAGTCTTTGACTTTTTGGTAAAGCTGTTCGTCCACAACCGCTTCCGCCCGCACGCCCTCGGCAACGTATTCCTCGGAAAGCAGCGTGCCCCTTTCGCGGATTTCGCTGACAATGCCGGCATTTGAAAACGGAACCAGCAGGCTCACGCGCTTCATGCGCACCGGAAGGTTGGCTTCAATCGCCTCGAGCAATCTGTCAATCCCCTCGCCGGTTCTGGCGCTGATGCGGATAAAGGATTCAAAATCCTGCTCGATCACCGGCTCTTCGAGCAAATCACACTTGTTGAGCACGGTGAGGATTGGTCTGTCGCCGCAGCCGAGGGATTCCAGCAGCTCGTTCGTCACGGCAAGGTGCACCCTCGCTTCGTCGCTCGACGCGTCGCAGAGGTTGATGATGATATCGGACTGCGCCGCTTCCTCCAAGGTAGAGCGGAACGCCTCCACCAGATGATGCGGCAGCCTGCGCACCAGTCCGACGGTGTCAATCAGCATGACGGACACGCCGCTTGGCAGCTTCAGGGCGCGTGAGGTCGGGTCAAGGGTGGCAAACAGCTTGTCCTGCGCCAGCACGCCTGCGTCGGTGAGGTAATTCATCAGCGTGGACTTGCCGGCGTTGGTGTAGCCGACGATTGCCACGGTTATCACGCCGTCCTTCTCACGGCGCCTGCGCAGCATGCCGCGGTGCTTTTCCAGCTCGGCAAGCTCGTCCTTGAGCGTTTCCATACGGCGGCGGATATGGCGGCGGTCGGTCTCGATTTTCGTCTCGCCGGGACCTCTGGTGCCGATACCGCCTCCCAGACGGGACATCTCAATGCCCTTGCCGGTCAGACGCGGCAGCATGTATTTGAGCTGCGCCAGCTCGACCTGCAATTTGCCCTCTTTGGAACGCGCACGGAGCGCAAAAATATCCAGAATCAGGGTGGTGCGGTCAATGACGCGGACGTCGGTGAAGTTTTCGATATTTTTTATCTGCGTCGGGGAAAGCTCGCTGTCAACGACAATCAAATCTATCTCCTGCGCCTGACAAATCTCCTTGAT
This sequence comes from uncultured Clostridia bacterium, assembly GCA_947170465.1. Lineage (GTDB taxonomy): Bacteria > Bacillota > Clostridia > Oscillospirales > Acutalibacteraceae > Ruminococcoides. The sequence continues at coordinate 3,252 of CAMVTS010000122.1, read as the reverse complement.
TTCCTGCAGCTTGCCGGAGCCGACGTAGGTGGCGCTTTCCGGCTTTTGCAGCTTTTGCGTGACCGTAAAGGCAGGCTCGGCGCCGGCGCTTTTGACAAGCTCCTCCAGCTCATCGAGCGACGCCTGCGCGTCGTAGTCGCCGGTATCGACGCTCACCAGCAGCGCGCGCGGCATTTTTTCTTCATTGCTTATCATAACGGTTTCCTTTATGAACAATTTATAAATTTATTATTTACAGTTTCCCACAAAAGTAGTATAATATAAATTTGGAAGAATGTAAATACATTTTTACGAATATAGTTTCAAGGCAATACCGCATAATTTAGGTGTGCGGATTGCGAAGTAAGATTTTTCGTCAGGTTGCGCAAAAAATCGAGGTAAGGCTGACGCCTTGCCGAGACTTTTTTGGACAAGCTGACGGAATAAAATTCAAGCAAGGCGTGCACCGCAAATTGTGCGGTGTTGCCTCAGGTTTTAGGGCGATTCCGTTCGTCCGTGGAGGTAAGCTATCATGGATAAACGATACGACGTGATTATCGTCGGCACCGGCGCCGCCGGCTTATACGCGGCGCTGAATTTTGCGCCGGACGTCAGCGTGCTGCTGATTTCCAAGCGCGAGCTGACGCTGTCCAACTCGTCTCTCGCACAGGGCGGCGTTGCCTGCGTGCTCGACACGGTTCACGATAATTACAAGCTGCATATCACCGACACGCTGATTGCCGGCAAGTATAAAAACAACGTCAAGGCGGTTGAAAAGCTCGTCAAGGAAGGCCCCGGCGACGTCATGCGCGTCAAGAAGCTGGGCGTGGACTTCGACCTCAATCCCGACGGCACCATGTGCAAGACGCTCGAAGCCGGTCACAGCCGTCACCGCATTGTCCATCACAAGGACTCCACCGGCAAGGCGATTGTGGACGGGCTGATTATCAAAGTGAAAGAGCTGCCGAATGTCGATATTCTCGAAAACGCGCTGCTCTATTCCGTGCACAAGACGCTCGGCGGCTTTTATCTGAGCGTTTTGCAGGACGGCAAGAGCCATTATTTCGGCTGCAACTACTGTATTCTCGCGACCGGCGGTATCGGCAGGGTGTATCAGTACACCACCAACTCCGCCATTGCCACCGGCGACGGCATTGCCTTCGCCTATATGCTGGGCGCCAAAATCAAGCATTTATCGCGCGTGCAGTTCCATCCGACCGCCTTTGCCGCGGATGAAAACCGCGAGCGCTTCTTAATCAGCGAAGCGGTCAGAGGCGAGGGCGCCGTGCTGCTCAACTGTCACGGCGAGCGCTTTGCGCATAACTACGACAGCCGCGGAGAGCTGGCGCCGCGCGATGTGGTTTCCAACGCGATTATCCGCGAATCACTGCGCACCAACAGCGAGAATTTCTATCTGGATATTACCCACAAGCCGGCGGATTTTCTGAAACAGCGTTTCCCGATGATTTCAGAGCGCTGTCTGGAGGAGGGCGTGGACATCACCAAGGACTGGATTCCGGTGTTCCCCTGTCAGCATTACCTGATGGGCGGTATCGACGTCAATCTGCGCTCCGAAACCTCGATTGACGGTCTGTACGCCGCCGGAGAGTGCGCACACACCGGCGTTCACGGTGCGAACCGTCTGGCGAGCAATTCCCTGCTCGAAGCGCTGGTCTATTCCAGAACCGCCGCCGAGGACATCACGCGCAAGCTGAAAAAATACGGCAGAAAGCCGCTCGGTCTGGAACCGGCTCACCGACCAATTACCGGAAAGAAAATGCCGTCCGGCTGCCGTTCGCGGATACGCAAAATTTTGCAGGACGCTTATTTTGTCCTGCCCAAGCCGGAAAAATATGAGGAGAGCTACCGTCAGGTGGAGGATATCATCAAGCTGCTGTTCAGCGACAGCTATGAAATCACCTCCGATTTGGTGGAAGCCAAGAGTATCGCTGTGGTAGCGAGCATTATTCTGGACGAAGTCCGGGAGGGACAGTCATGATTAACAGCATTTATGTTGACAATATCATCAAAACCGCGCTGCTCGAGGACATCAATTACCTCGACTGCGCCACCGATTATCTGATTGACGAGGAACAGGAAAACACCGCGCGTTTTCTCGCCAAGGACAACGGTATTCTCTGCGGCATCGACGTTGCACTGCGCGTGTTTGAGCTTTTACAGCCGCAGGGCTTTGTCGCCGAGGTCTACAAAAAGGACGGCGACGTATTGCAAAAGGGCGATATTATCGCTGAAATCAAGGGCAAAACGCGCACCATTCTCAAGGGTGAGCGCACCGCGCTGAACCTGATTCAGCACATGAGCGGCGTTGCCACCGCCACCCATAAGGCGGTTGAGATTATCAGGGGCACCAACGCCTCAATCGCCGACACGCGCAAGACGCTGCCCGGTCTGAGACCGCTGCAAAAGTACGCCGTCACCGTCGGCGGCGGCAAAAACCACCGCTACAACCTGTCCGACGCGGCAATGCTCAAGGACAACCATATCGACGCGGGCGGCGGCATTGCCAACGCGGTCGCCAAGCTCAAAGAAAAGCTCGGTCACATGACCAAGGTGGAGCTGGAGGTGCGCAACCTCGATGAGCTCGGTCAGGCGCTCGAAGCCGGCGTGGACGTGATTATGCTCGACAACATGAGCTGCGAGATGATGCGCGACGCGGTTGCTATCACGGGCGGCAAGGCGCTGCTGGAGGCAAGCGGCGGCATCACGGACGAAACCCTGCGTGAAATCGCCGAAACCGGCGTGGATATTATCTCGATGGGCGCGCTGACCCACTCGGTCAAGGCGTTCGATATCTCATTGAAAATAGCCAATTAAGGCGGAAATCCGCTGAAATATAGGAGGAATAAAAAATGGTAAAAATCGGTATTTTGGGTTACGGCAACCTCGGCAGGGGTGTTGAGGCTGCTGTCAAGAAAAACGACGACATGGAGCTTGTCGCTGTCTACACGAGACGCGACCCGTCAACGCTCACCATCAACACCGAGGGCGTAGCGGTCAAGAGCACCGCAGACCTCGACACCGGCAGGGAGCCGATTGACGTACTGATTATCTGCGGCGGCAGCGCGACTGACCTGCCCGAAATGACGCCCAAGTACGCGGCGATGTACAACGTGATTGACTCCTTTGACACGCACGCCAAGGTGCCCGTACACTTCGCGAACGTGGACAAGGCTTCTCAGGCAGCCGGCAAAATCGGCATTATCTCCTGCGGCTGGGATCCCGGTATGTTCTCTCTCAACAGAGTTTACGCGA
>CAMVTS010000121.1 GCA_947170465.1 uncultured Clostridia bacterium | reverse complement strand
AAAAGAGCGGCACAGCGCCGCTCTTTTGCTTTACAGATTATTTCCCAATGTGATGATTTCCGCCCATTCCACGGGGCCAATCGCGCCGGTTTCCTCAATGCCGAGGTACTGCTGCAGGGCAATCACCGCCGCCTTGGTACGCGGTCCGAAAATGCCGTCAACGGCAATCACCGGAATGGAATCGACGTTCTGCCCTATTTTATTGAGGTAGCCCTGAATGATATACACGCTTTCTCCTCTGTCTCCCTCGGTGAGGAACCGTCCGGGATACGGCTCGCCGATGGCGCTCTGGTAATTTGCCGGCAGCTCCGACACCGCGTTGCGGTAGACCTGCTCAATGCGGTTGAACACATTCGCGTCAACCACACCGGTGACGGGCAGCCCGTAATTTGCCTGAAACGCAAACACCGCGTCGCGCGTCAGCTCGCCGAAATAGCCGGTAATCGGAATCGGCGGCAGGTACGGATAAAAATACCCGATAAACGCCAGATAGTATTGCAGCGCCTCCACGTCCAAGCCCTGAGTGCCGGGGCGCAGCTCGCGCGTATAGCGCCTTGCCACCTCCGAAATCGTCAAGCCCTCGCTCGTCAAATCGGAAAGCTCCTTGACGGCGGTGAAAACCTGCTTGATTTTGTACCACGTCGCCTTGCCGACCACGCCGTCGGGGTCAAGGCTGAAAATCCGCTGAAACGCCCTGACCGCGTTTTCGGTTTCGAGGTCAAATACGCCGTTGATGAAGGGGATTTTCGGAATCGCCGGATAATTCTGCGCAATGCGGTTGAGCTCGCGCTTAATCGTCACCACATCGTCGCCGAAGCTGCCGCGGCGGAGCGCCACGCCGGGATAGGACTGCGTGTTGTTGCTGATGGGCGCGTTGTAGACCAGACTGATGTTGTCGCCGTAGTAGTACCGCAAAATCTCAATCGGCGTGAGTCCACGGTTAGCGAGCGTGACCGTGCCCCACTGCGAAAGACCGCGGCAGGTGGTGGTGTAGCCGTCGCAGAACTGCGCGTACAGCGGCTCAATATTGCCGGTGCGGACAATGTAGTTGTTGAAAATCTCGTCCACAATCCGGCTGATGTTCTCGTACACCTCGCCGTCCTTGTTGTACGCCTGGTCGCTGGAGGTGGTGTTGGTGATGTCAAAATCATAGCCGCGGCTGCGGTAGTATTCCGTATACACGCGGTTGAGCGCAAAGGAAATCTGCGCCAGGATATTCGCGCGGATTGCCGCCTCCGGCCAGGTGGGATAGATTTCGCTGGAGGCGACGTTTTTGATGTAGTCGGTGAACGGTACCGTTACGTTTTCGGCAGGCGCGTTCGGTCTGCCGAGGTGTACCGTTATCTCGGAAGGAATCACAGGGGTCATGCTCAGCCCTCCGGATTGTCCGTTACCGGCGTCAGGCTGACGGGCAGAATCGTCTCCACGCGGTCAAAAATTGCCACCGGACAGTCCACGATTTCCTTAAAGCCCGGATGATAGAGCGACACCAGGTATTGCGGCTCCGGCAGGGAAGCCGTCTCCGGATTCTGCGTTGCGGCGGATAACCGCGACGGCAGAACAATCTCGTTGACGATACCCGAAGCGTCCGTCACGTCATGATAAATTGTGTAGCGCTTGCCTTTGTAGAGCAGCGACACGTCTACAAAGACGTCGCGGATGGGAAACGCCTCCTGCGCCACGCTCGTCTGCACCTTGAGCGAGCCTCTGCCCGGGTATTCGTTGACAAATTCGTCGTATTCCGGCTTGAAGGGCGTTTCGCCGGAAATGCGGTCATTGTAGTTAGCAGCCATAAAAAAACTCCTTTCATCTGTCATAGTATGATGAAAGGAGTTTTATGTTATTTGGTTTTCGGCTTGATTTTTTTCAGCCGCGGCACAATGAACTGTGCGCACAAGCCGGTGAACGCGCCGGCAAGGCAGCCGGACACCAGCAGAAACGGATAATAGGCGAAAAGCTGCGCCGTCTGTGTGACGGCAACCGCCGCGAGCATTTGCCCTGTGTTGTGCAGTACCGCGCCGAATACGCTGGCAAGCCACAAATGCCGCTCGTCAATGATTTTCCGGAGCAATAACATACCCAGCAGACAGCACACGCTGCCTGACGCGCTGTAGAGCAGCGCCGCGATGTTGCCGCTGAAAATCGAGCCGAGCAGTAACCGGACCGCGACCATCATGGCGGTCTCATACGCCCTGTAATGGTAGACCGCGTAGACGGTGATGATATTTGCCAGCCCCAGCTTGACGCCGGGAATGGGGAAGGGATTGGGGATTTGCAGCTCAATGATGAAAATAATCAGCGCGACCGCCGTCAGCACGGCGAGCTCCGCCAGTCGTCTTGGCTTCATGTTATTCCGCTACCGCGTCCACCTCGCCTTCGCTGTCGGCAAATGAAATCACCAGATGATTCGGCAGGCAGACAATCGGCATGGCGGAGGAGCTCAGCCAGCCGGTGTGCACGCAGGTCTTGTCGGGACACTGCGCGTCCTTAACGCGGATTCTGCCGTCCTTGATTTCGATGGTATTGCTGCTGTCGCCGTAGGGGAGGACAAAGGTTCTGTCCTTCTCCTCACTGAGCCGCAGTGTCATCAGCGTTTTGCCGTCCTGTATGATGTTGACGGCGGATTGCTTCGGCGCAAAAAGCACGAAAAGGCTTCCGGTGATACCCGCCAGAAAAATCACCGCCGCCGCGACAATCAGCAAGGTTGTCTTAGATTTTTTCAAAGCGCTTTACCTGTCTGCCGTCCTTCCAGACGGTTTCGGTGAACATCTTGTACGGTCTTGCCCAAACGACGTCGGGATTCTGAACGGAGCGGTAGACGACCAGCTCCTCGCCGCTTTCGCTGTGCCTGGCGAGGCCTGTCACCTCGTATTCGCCGCCCTTGAAATGGCGGTATTTCTGACCGGGCTGCACGCCTTCTTCCACCTTGTTCTCCACCGGAACGGTCACGGCTTCGGCGCCCAAATCCAGCTGAAAGCCGCCGTCGTTGACGACAAGGATTCTGGCGGAATAGGGCGGCATGCGCAGCTCGCACCAGCCGTTTGCCTCAAAGACCTCGTTGCCGTTCAGCACGTCGGTCAGCTTGGCGTCACAGCGGCTGTCAAAGCCGAGCGTTTCATCGCGGTCGGTCAGATTGAAGGCGACAAAGACCGTCTGGCTGTCGGTATAGCGCTTGTAGACGAGCTTTTCGTTCATGATGTTGACATTCTCAAACTTGCCGTATTTCAGCGCTTCGAGCGCCAGTCTGACCTTGCCGAGACGGGCGATATGGCCGCAGAGCTGTGTGTTGGCGTTGGGGATATGGTTGAGGTCAAGACAGGGGCGCAGGTCGTAGTCGCTCTCCCTGGTGCGCTTGCCCTCAACGCCGAACTCGCTGCCGTAGTAGATAGACGGCACGCCGGGCATGGTGTAGAGCATGGTGTAGACGTTGTTGAGGTGGTTCTTATCGCGCAGCATGCTCGCTACACGGTTGACGTCGTGGTTGTCGACGAAGTTGTAGGTGTAGATGTTCTGATAAATGCCGCCGTTCTGGAACTGTCTGCCGAGAGAATGGGCAATTTCAAAATAATTGTGGTCGTTGTGGCTGGAATAAATGCCCTTGTAGCACTCGTAGTTGGTGACGGAATCGAGCATATCGCCGTTGGCAATGCGGTTGTAATCGCCGTGGGTAATCTCGCCGTAAAGCCAGAAATCGGGCTTTTTGGATTTGCAGAGCTGCTTGAGACGGCGGAAAAAATTCACGTCAATCACGTCCGCCGCGTCAAGGCGCAGACCGTCAATGCCGAACTCGTCAATCCAGTATTCCACCGCGCCGAGCAGATAGCGCACAACGTCCTCGTTGCCGAGGTTGAGCTTGACAAGGTCGTAGTGACCTGCCCAGCCCTCGTACCAGAAGGGGTCGCCGTAGGGGCTGCTGCCGTTGAAATGGAGGTTCTGGAACCAGCCGCAGTAAGGGGAATCCCACTTTTTCTGCTGCACATCGGTGAAGGCGAAGAACTCCCTGCCGACGTGGTTGAACACGCCGTCCAGAATCACGCGGATACCGTTTTCACGGAGGGTTTCACAGATTTTCTTGAAGGAAGCGTTGTCGCCCAGGCGACAGTCGATTTTGCGGTAGTCAATAGTGTCGTAGCCGTGACGGGAGCTTTCAAACACCGGATTAAAGACCATCACGTTCACGCCGAGACGCTTGAAATGGTCGATGCTGTCGTATATTTTATCCAGCCGGTAGCTCTGCTGATGGTCGTTTTCCTTGGGAGCGCCGCAGTAGCCCAGCGGATAGATGTTGTAAATTATGCTTTCGTGGATATAGCTCATTTAAAAAACTCCTTGTGCAATTTTAAGATTATCATTATATCATAAAATTAGCTATTGTGCAAATGGAACTTTTGTGATAAAATAGAAAACGTATCAAAATGATGTCCGGAGGTTCATGATGAATAAAATGCCCGAAAACAAAACCAGAAAAAGACTCCGTCTGTTTCTTTGCTTTTGCTATCTGCTCGAAATTGTCCTGTGCACGTTCCCGTTTTACCAGGTGGTTCAGGACGGCAAATTGGTGACAAATTCCGTCTTTGAGGTGCTCAGCGCCCTCGGTACCGGCAATACGATGGGCATGGCAAGCGACCAGTTCTCGGCGGTTTCCAGATTTTTGCCGCTGAATTTTATTTTCGTGATTGTGCCGATTGTGGGCTTCTTCTTCTGCGCGCTGGACAAGCAGAGAAACATGAAAAATATTGTTTCTATCATTTGCTGCCTGGTCGGCGTGGTTTCGATTCTCACGATTGTCACCGTCAATTTGCTGTCGCTCGGCTCATTGCTGGCGCTGCTGCTGTATATCCTCATCAGCTTTTTGTCTACGCTGTCTATCTTCGCACGCCTTGTCAAGCCCGCGGATAACAGCGCCAACCCGAAATAATCCTAATAGAACAGCAAAAAAGGGACTGCGCCGGCAGTCCCTTTACTTGTCGAAAAACAACCGTTTGTCTTTCGATGATGGTAAAAATAATGCCGTTTTGAAGCCTTCCCCCGAGGGGAAGGTGTCGCGGCACCAAACAAACGT
>CAMVTS010000120.1 GCA_947170465.1 uncultured Clostridia bacterium | reverse complement strand
CTTCTATATTGTGGGCACTACACTCGCTTCTTCCGTTTCTTGCATAATTATTACATGAATACTGTACACAGTCGATAATCTCTGGGCGTTTCCTCCTGTGTACGTTCATTGCCCGCAGAGCACATCCGCAGTCCACACACTTGATAACGCCTGCAAAAATATTTACAAATCCTCCCTTGTTCTGTGGAAGCCTACGACTTGTAATAAGCTGTTGGACAATATCAAATTCCTCCTGCGTGACTATTCCCTCATGGGTATTGGGTATCACTTCCCATTCTTCGGGCAGCTTAGAGGGGCGTTTCTTGCTTTTCATATTGGCGGCAATCCGTTTGTAGCCTACAAGATTTCCCGCATATATCGGGCTTCTTAAAATGCTCCTCACGCTGTTCCCACTCCAAATATAGCGTTTGTCCTCGTTCCCCTCAAAATGACGTTCAAAGCCTGTTTCGCCACGCTCCGCCGCATAAGCGGCAGGGCGTAGGATATGCTGTTTATTAAGATGTCTGCAAATTTTGGCAACTCCATTCCCTTTTAATGCAAGGTCGAATATCTCTTTTACAACATGTGCCACTTTATCATCTATCAGCAGATGGTTGTGGTCGGCAGGGTCTTTGATATAGCCATAAGGGGCGGTAGTTCCCATGAATTTCCCCTGTTGAAACCTCGCCCGATATGCCGATTTTATCTTAACAGATATGTCAGCGGCATACATTTCGTTTAAAATGTTGCGGAAAGGCGTGATGTCCATAGCAGATTTATTCAAGGTATCTACGCCGTCATTGACCGCTATATACCTCACGTTATGCTCTGGGAAGAAAACTTCCAGATATAACCCACAATCAAGATAGTTTCTCCCCAGACGGGATAAATCTTTCGTAATCACGCAGTTTATCAGACCGCTTTCAATGTCTTTTATCATATTCTGGAAACTTGGTCTTTGGAAATTTGTACCAGAATAACCATCGTCCACATACGTTTTTGCTATGTGCCATCCCTGCTTTTTCACATAATCCGTGAGGATGGATTTCTGTGTCGCAATGCTCGCACTCTCGTTATCCGTACCATCGTCTTTAGATAAGCGGCAATAAATGCCGACTAAATAGATTTTCTTTTCTTCTTTGATTCCTGCCATACTGTAAAACCTCCGTATCTGTCCTATCTGTTTTCATGTCCCATTGCGTACATTCTAAGCGGACAGCCCCTCATTGTCGAAGGTGTCGCCCTCGGCAATCTTCTTCCGAATATCCTCGGAGATAATCGGGACAAACGCTTCTGTAACGGTCTGTGTGCCGACATATTCACGGCTGATTATCATCTGCACTGGTGCTTTTGGCACGATACGCTTTCTCTTTTTATCTGCTTTCTTATCCTCGCCCATACTTAAATCTTCCTTTCCAGACAGGGCAGGGAAGAGTTTGGAAATGTCCCCGCCCTGCCAATCAGATACCATTAATCCTCGCTGTTTAATTCTTTCTGTAATGCTTTAAGGAGTGCCGCCGCTTCATCAGCGTTCAGCGTGATTCCCTTGCCGCACTTTTCACGGTTCGGGGAAAAGCTGCGGATGTCATACTTCGGCTCTTTCCCATTCCATGAAATGAGATTGATTTCCTTTGTGTAGCCACTGTCGCCCGTAGACAATACTGCGATTTCCTTTACGATTTCATACTGGATTTCTCTCATTCTCCATACCTCAACTCTCTGTATTTACTTCCCGAAAAAAGAAGATTAGCGGCTGTCACGGTTGCGTTTCCTCTGCAACTCACGCTCCAAAAGTTTGATGATGGTTTCCTCCATCTGCTTCGGCGTTGTGTTCTTCGGAAAGTATTTTTTCAGCTTGCTTGTGTTGATTTTCAAGGTTTCTTTCTGGTTGCCCTTTTCCTCCGTCATAATCGCAAATATCGTATCCATGTCAAGCCGCCCGCTCTGGCTTAACTGTTTCATCCGCTGTGCCTGTGAGAGTGAGGGCGTTGCTTCTTCGCTCTCCATCGTGGCAAAGAGGTTTTCCTGCTCGTCTTTCTTCAAGAAGGACAGTTCCACCGCAGGCGTGAGGGCGATTTTCCCCTCGTCCACCATCTGCAAAATCGGCGGTATCAGTTCCGTCAGGCGGATAAAACGCTGCACGGTCATCCTGCCCACGCCGAAGCCCTGTGCCACCTTGTCGTCCGTCCGCAACTTCGTCACAACTTGTGACGAGGTTAAGTCTGTGCGGAAACCCTGCCGCTTCATGGCTTCGGATTTCATCTTGTAAGCAAACGCCCGCTCCGATGGCAGGATATTCTCACGCTGCAAATTGCTGTCTACAAGGGTGATGATGGCTCGGTCACGGTCTAAGGGCAGGACAAACGCAGGCACGGTATTTATCCCTGCAAGTTCAGAAGCACGGACACGCCGCTGTCCTGCAATCACTTCATAACCGTCCCCGTCCTCTTTCGGGCGTGTGATTATCGGCGTGACAATGCCAAATTCCTTGATGCTTTCCGCTAACTCTGACAGTGTTTCATCTTCTGCCACATGAAACGGATTGTCGGGGAACGGGTACAAGTCTTTGGTCTTTAACACCTTAAAATCCTGTTTCTTCATTCACATATCTACCTTTCTTTCGCTCTGCTTCTATGATTTTTCTGCAATTCTTCCAACACTTCGGGCGGTATTTTTGACAGCAGCCGCCCCATCTGCTCGTTGGTTCTCTGCAATTCAAATATCTTCTGATTCGCTTTCTGCACCTTTAGTTCCTGCTCGTACTTTTCATCACGCATACGCCCCGCATAGTCTGATTCCTGCCCAATTCTCTCTTTCAAACTGTCGATATACGCCTGCTGTTTCCCGATTTCCTTAGAGAATTTCTCCACGTCTGGCAGCCATGCAGAGAGTAAATCTAACGCTTTATCCCTTTTCTTCCCTGCGTTAAAGGCGTTGATGTCGGATAGGGCAGACACGATTTCTTCATACTGTTTATCAAGCCTGCCGCCTAATTTATAGAGCCATGTGGGGACGTGTTTCCGCTTGGTTTCCATTGAGGACTGCCCCCGTTCAAGCTGATTCCACCGTGAGGACATCCGCTCATGGTAGGCGGTCTGCCACTCGGATAATGATTTCTGGTTGCCTAAGATAGCTTTCGCTGACAGCTTATTGTCTGGCGTAATCGGCACAAAGCAGAGGTGCATATGGGGCGTTCTCTCGTCCATATGGACGACAGCGGAGAGGATATTCTGCTTTCCAACACGCTCCGAAATGAAGTCAAGAGCCGTCTGGAAATACGCTTTTTGTTCTTCGGGCGGTAACTGGTTCATAAATTCTGGTGAAGCTGTGATGAGCGTTTCCACCATCATCACGCTGTCTTTCCTTGTCCTGCACCCCGCTTCGGCTACCATGCGGTTAATCTCTTTCTTGTAGGTGTACTTTGGTGGTGCTATGAGATGGTAATTGTTTTTAGAGCGTTCCATATCTATATCTGGGTTGCTTTTGTAGGCTTCTTTCTTCCGCTCGTTGTGGCGTTCACAAGCCGCAACGCCGCCCGCTTTTCGTTTCTGGAAACGCAGGATTGCATAAGGCATAGGCGGATTCCTCCTTTCTTTCGGCGGGTGACCGTCCTTTGGGGTGACAGCGGTGACGGTGGTGACAGCAGTTTTGGGATACCCCCTGCCGACTGCCGCAACTGTCACCCTCACCCCCTGCATGACGGTCATGTCGATGATGACGGTGTTTTTGGGATACCCCCCTCGCAAGAGCCGTCACCGTCATGCCGCCATTCTTTTATCCGAAGCCGTAAGGCGTAGGATAGCAGGGCACAGCCCTGCCTTAAGGGAGTCCAGAGGGAACGTCTGGCACACGACTTTGCAGGGCAAAGTGTAGTGTGTTACACCCTGTAAACGCAGTCGGAAAAATCGGAATGATTTTTCTGACCGCAGGGGTGGTTTTACACGACCGAAAAGGGCGAGTAAATCTCACGCCTGCATTTTGCGTTTACGGGGTGTTCTCCCGTAGGGATGACAGCGGCAGGGTATCCTAAAATCACTGTCACCACCGTCACTGCTGTCACCCGCAGGGCAGAGCCGCCAGCTTTACATGGCTTTAAGCGTCAATGACAGTAACAGGGGGGTATCCTAATATCGCTGTCACCACCATCACCGCTGTCACCCGCCCTCCTTGCAAGGGCAATCCGCCTGCCGTCTTTCCTGCGGCTGTACTGGTAGCAGATACGGTTCTCGCTTAAAAATGTGGTGCGGTATTCATTCAGCCATTTCGTAATCACCGTGGGTATGGTTTCCGTTTCCCCCATAGCGGCTAACAGTTCCGTTGCCGTGCCTATCCATTCTTCCTTATCCCTCATAAAATCCACCAACCGAAAAAGGACATCTGGTATCGTTTCTTTCGCAAGCTGCTCCTGCGTTTTCCGCTCCACAAGCTCCCAACGGCAATCACGGAAACGCAGCGTGTATTCCTGATAAGGCGTGTCCCTGCCCGTCACATACAGCTTGGCGGTGTCAGACGCACGTTTCTCCTTTTCCAGAACAAAGGTAGCGTCCGCACTCCCCGTTAATCCTGTCGTCCCAGACACCTTGTTGAACACGTCGCTGTCATTCTGCTTTCGGATGTGGTGTACGACAATGACCGCCAGAGAGTGCCTGTCGGCAAAGTCTTTGATGAGGGAGATGTCCCCATAGTCGCTTGCATAGGCATTGTCTTTTGAAGCTGTACGGACTTTCTGCAAGGTATCAATGACAATGAGCCTGCTGTCTGGGTAATCTTTCAGATAATCTTCAAGCTGCACGATAAGACCGTCTGACAGCTTGCAGCTTGCCACGGCAAAGTGGAGCCGCCCGCTTGCTTCGTCCGTCAAACGAAATAACCTGTCCTGTATGCGGCAGAACGTGTCCTCAAGGCAGAGGTAAAGCACATCGCCCTCCATTGTCGGCATATCCCATAAAGGGATTCCCTGCGACACGCATAAGCATAGCTTCAGCATGAGCCAGCTTTTGCCTATCTTCTGTGAGCCGCAGAACAGCGATAAGCCTGTCGGGATAAGGCTGTCCACCACAAAGGATGGTTTCTCAAGCGGTTCATAAAGGAGCGTTTCGGCGTTGACTGTCTGTAACTTCTGCATGGCTTTCCTCCTTTCGGGCGGTGTC
>CAMVTS010000119.1 GCA_947170465.1 uncultured Clostridia bacterium | reverse complement strand
CGAAAAATATCCTCGCAAAATATAAGTCTACTTTCTATCAGGAATTAGTATAACACAAAATGCGCAAAAAGAAAAGGGCAAACGCGCGGTTTACCCTTCGATAAATTTGGTTTTCATGGTTATTTCCTTCTTTTTCGCGGACCGTGCCAGACAAACCAGACGGCAGGCACCGCTGAGAGAACGAGTAATACTGCCAGGACAATATGGTTCATAAAGAACCTAAGCACGCCCAGAATGGCTTCCCATCTTGCGAAAAACAGCACTGCCACCGCTACTGCCGCAATGGCAAGAATCAGCACCGCTCCTGCGGCGATATCCTTGGCGAGGCGGATATAGGCGTTCTGCTGACGCGTCAGCGCGTCGCTGACGTCCTCGATGGCAGTATTGACAAGCTCGGCGGCAAGCACCGCGCCAATCAGGAGTATCAGAACCGCGTACTGCGTCCGGCTCAAGCCAAACAACGGCGCCAGCAACAGCACATAGAAGGCAGCGACAAGATGAAAGCGCAGATGAGCCTCGTCACAAATCGCGTCCCATATACCGCGAAAAGCGCAGGCAAAGCTCTTCAACTGCCGTTTCATTAATCAACCGCGATGTAGCTGGAGGAAGCCGGCAAGCCGAGCTGCTCCATAATCAGCTCTTCCTTCTCTCTCATTCTGACCTTTTCGAGATTATCCACATGGTCATAGCCGAGGAGATGGAGCATGCTGTGCGCCGTCAGATAGCCAACCTCGCGCTGGAAGGAATGTCCGAAGCGCTCCGCCTGGTCTCTCGCCTTTTCCATGGAGATGACGATGTCGCCCAGAATTTTGGCGCCGGTCTCCATATCGATGTCCCACACGCCGTTCTCGCCCATCGGGAAGGACAGCACATCCGTGTCGATATCCTTGTCGCGGTACTGGCGGTTCAGCTCGCGAATGCCGGCGTTATCAGTAAAGGTAACGCTGATTTCAGCCGGGCCTTCAAAATTCTCGAGCTTGAGCACCGCATTGCAGCAGCGGCGAACAAGCATGCGGATACCCGTGGGGATTTTGACTGCTTTTTGCTTGTTGGTAATCACTACTTTAATTTTGTCTGCCATTTTTCCACCCTTTTCTGATTTTTATCGTAAGACCTATTTGGTCTTGGTATTCTCAAATTTGGCGTACGCCTTGATGATATCCTGTACCAGACGGTGGCGCACCACGTCCTTTTCGTCGAACTGGCACTGACCGATACCCTCGATATTTCTGAGGATTTTCATGCAGTCCTTGAGTCCGCTTCTCGCGCCGTTGGGAAGGTCAATCTGGGTGATGTCGCCGGTGATGACCATCTTGGAATTGAAGCCCAGACGCGTGAGAAACATCTTCATCTGCTCTCTGGTGGTATTCTGCGCTTCGTCAAGGATAATGAAGCTGTCATCCAGCGTCCTGCCGCGCATATACGCGAGCGGCGCTACCTCGAAATTGCCGCGCTCGACGTACTTCTGGTAGGTCTCGGCTCCCAGCATGTCAAAGAGCGCGTCATAGAGCGGTCGCAGATACGGGTCTACCTTGCTCTGCAAATCGCCGGGCAGAAAGCCGAGCTTCTCGCCTGCCTCCACCGCCGGACGGGTCAGGATAATGCGGTTGACCTGCTTGCTGCGGAATGCCGTGACCGCCATAGCCACCGCGAGATAGGTCTTGCCGGTGCCGGCAGGTCCCACGCCGATGGTGATGGTGTTTTTGGCAATCAAATTACAATAGCGCTTCTGTCCGATGGTCTTGGGCTTAATCGGCTTGCCCTTGGAGGTGATGCAGATACAGTCCCCGGCGAGCTGCTCAATCTTCTCCTCGCTGCCGGAATTGACCAGCGAGATGCAGTAGCGGATATTCTGCTCCGACAGCGCCTCTCCTCTGCTGAGGAACTGCAGCAGGCTCTCAATCACCGTGCGCGCCTTGGCGGCGTTCTCGACGTCGCCCTCGATTTTCAGCTCACTGCCGCGGCAGGTGATTTTGACATGCAGCTCGCGCTCAATGAGCTTGATATTTTCATCAAAGCTGCCGAACAGCGCGACAGCGTTTTCCATTCTGTCAATGTTGACTATCTGTTCCGTAACACATAACTCCCATTATCATGAAGTGATATAATTATACCATATTTTTTCTCGGTCGTCTTGTAAAAATCAGAGTTTTTTCACATATTCTTAAATTTCATATACCTTGCACAAATCATAGTGTGCTAAAAACTTGGTATATTATTGCTTTTGACAGCGTTGTTTCAAGATTTTTAAGATAAAAGACAATTTATCATCATTGATTATGCCTCTTTGTGTCCATTTTTTGAGCGTTTGTACTAAAACCAAAAAAATAAACTATGTATATCTAACAGAATTTATCTATTTTCCATTGACAAACCGGCAAGAAAATCACAACTGAAAACACTTGACAAATACGTCCTTGTGTATTATAATAGCACAGGTGTAAAGAAAAATGCTTTACACACATCACAGCAAGGAGCTATGACGATGGAGAAAAACATCGAGGTTTCCCTGCTGCTGGACTTTTACGGCGAGCTGTTGAAGCCTGCCGGCAGACACGCGGTTGACCTCTACTACAACGACGATTTGTCTCTCTCGGAGATTGCCGAGGACATGGGCATTACCCGTCAGGGTGTGCGGGACAGCATCAAGCGATGTGAGCAGCAGCTTTTTGAATATGAACAAAAGCTCGGACTGCTCAGCCGGTTTCAGCAATTGGAACAGGGCTTGGACGAAATCTCCTCTCTCGCCGGACAAATCATGCATACAACTGACGATACACAACTGCGCTCGCTTGCCGCTCAGATTGCGGACAAGGCAGGCGCGCTGAAGGAAAAGGAATAAGCTTATGGCATTTGAAGGACTTGCGGATAAAATCAGCAAAGCGTTCAAAAAACTGAAGGGCAAGGGCAAGCTGACGGAGAACGACGTCAAGGAGGCAATGCGTGAGGTGCGACTCGCGCTGCTCGAAGCGGACGTCAACTACAAGGTTGCCAAGGACTTCACCAAAACCGTGACCGAGCGCGCGGTCGGACAGGACGTCATGGAGAGCCTGACGCCGGCGCAGATGGTCATTAAGATTGTCGACGAGGAGCTGACCTCCCTGATGGGCGGCGAAAACGCCCGTCTGGAATTTGCCTCCAAGCCGCCGACGGTCATCATGATGTGCGGCTTGCAGGGTTCCGGTAAAACCACGCACTCGGCAAAGCTCGCCAAAATGCTCAAGGCACAGAACCACCGCCCCATGCTGGTCGCCTGCGATATCTATCGTCCGGCGGCTATCGACCAGCTGAAGGTCGTCGGTGAAAAGGCAGGCGTTCCGGTCTTTGAGATGGGTACCGAAAATCCGGTCAAAATCGCGAAGGCGGCTGTCCGTCACGCGAAGGACTACGGCAACGACGTGGTGATTCTGGATACCGCCGGTCGTCTGCACATCGACGAAAAGCTCATGAAAGAGCTGGAGGAGATTTGCAAAGAGGTTCACCCTGACGAAATCCTGCTTGTCATCGACTCGATGACCGGTCAGGACGCGGTCAATGTGGCGAAGAGCTTCAACGAGCTGCTGGAAATCACCGGCGTGATTATCACCAAGCTCGACGGCGACACCAGAGGCGGCGCCGCGCTGTCTGTCAAGGCAGTCACCGGCAAGCCGATTAAATTTGCCGGCACCGGCGAAAAGCTCGACGACCTTGAGGTATTCCACCCCGACCGTATGGCGAGCCGTATTCTGGGCATGGGCGACGTGCTCACGCTGATTGAGGACGCGCAGAGCAAGCTCGACGAGAAAAAAGCTGAGGAAATGGCGAAGAAAATCATGAGCGAAAAGCTCGATTTCAACGACCTCAACGAGCAGTTCAACCAGATTAAGCGCATGGGTCCGCTGAAAGGCATTCTCTCCAAGCTCCCCGGCATCGGCAACCAGCTTGACGACGTGGACATCGATGACCGGCAGATTGACTGGCTGCAGGCGATTATCAGCTCGATGACCCCGGCGGAGCGCAGCAATCCCTCTCTGATTAACCCGTCGCGCAAGCGCCGTATCGCGGCAGGCTCCGGCAGAACAGTGGAGGAAGTCAACCGTCTGATCAAGCAGCTTGAGCAAATGCAGAAGATGATTAAGCAGATGAAGGGCGGCAAAGGCTCCAAGAAACGCCGCAAAAACAAAATGCTCCCCGGTCTCGGCGGCATGCCGATGGGCGGTATGGGAGGCATGGGCGGATTGCCTCCGTTCGAAGAATAGCAAAGTCATTCCCCAATCAGCGAATTGGTGAATATATATCTTAAATTTTTTATAGAGGTGTAAATTATGGCAGTAAAAATCAGACTGAGAAGAATGGGTTCCAAGAAGGCTCCCTACTACAGAGTTATCGTTGCGGATTCCAGATATCCCAGAAACGGCAGATTCATTGAGGAAGTCGGCACCTACGACATTTTGAAAAACCCCTCCGAGTTCAAGGTTGACGCGGAAGCGGTCAAGAAGTGGATTGCCAACGGCGCACAGCCTACCGATACCGTGAAGGCGCTCCTGAAGAAAAACGGCGTTATCGACTAAAAATAGCCGCAGGAAAGGATATTAACATGCAGGAATTACTGACGATTATCGCCAAGGGTCTTGTTGACGCTCCCGACGCCGTTTCGGTTGAGAAGGAGGAGCCCAACGGGGAAGGCGTAACAGTCTATCATATCCATGTAGCAGAGGACGACATGGGCAGAATTATCGGCAAGCAGGGCAAGATTGCCAAGGCTATCCGCACAATCGCCCGCAGCGCTTCTATCCGCATGGACGAGAAAGTCATGGTCGAAATCGACTAGTGCCGTGTGCCGGTGGGCACTTTCGCCGGTGCCGGTGGGCACTTTCGCCGCCTTTATCAACGCTAGCGATAACGGAAATATCGATAAACGGCGGGTCAGAAAAAGCAATAAACTCACAAAAAAGGGACTGCCGGCGCAGTCCCTTTTTGACTGTACAAAAAGTCCGGATATTGTTTTTTCAGGACAACGTTTGACAAAGTGCAAGCCTTCCCCCGAGGGGAAGGTGGCACAATGCCTGTTATCGTTTTTCCCGAAAACAAACGGTTTGAAACCGATGAACGTCGGTAAACAGCAAAGGTAAGCGGCATTGTGACGGATGAGGGCAAGCGAGCTTTTCCT
>CAMVTS010000118.1 GCA_947170465.1 uncultured Clostridia bacterium | reverse complement strand
ATTTTTGATATACAAAAAGGTTTTACATAGATTTTACATAACTGTTGTTGTAGAATTTACAAGGTTAATATATAATCAACATAGAAAACGGAGGATCATGCTATGCTCATTTACATATTGGAAGATGACGAGAATATTCGTGAGATCGAGAGCTATACACTGCGGACAAGCGGGTATGAGATAAGAGATTTTGAGTTGCCGCAATCGTTTTACAAAGCACTTGCCGACAAGAAACCTGACTTGATTATTCTCGATATTATGCTGCCCGGCGAGGACGGCTTAAAGGTTTTGAAAGCGTTAAAATCTAATAACGTTTATTCCGAAATCCCCGTGATTATCATCTCCGCCAAGACAACCGAGCTCGACCGCGTAAAGGGACTTGACCTCGGAGCGGAGGATTACTTGTGCAAGCCGTTTGGCGTGATGGAGCTTGTCAGCCGTGTCAAGGCAAGGCTGCGTAAGCTGGATAATAAACATACCTATAGCTACTGCGGAATCGAATTGTCTGACAGTGAGCGAACAGTTTTCACTGACGGAGAAAGGGTGGAATTGACCTATAAAGAATTCGAATTGCTCAAGCTGCTTATCAGCAAACCAAAAACGGTTTTCACTCGCGAAGCCATTCTCAGCAGCATTTGGGGCTATGACGATAACCTCGGCAGAACGCTGGATATGCACATCAACACACTGCGCAAAAAGCTCGGGGATAAGGGCAGATACATTTTCACCGTCAGAAATGTAGGTTACAAGCT
This sequence comes from uncultured Clostridia bacterium, assembly GCA_947170465.1. Taxonomy (GTDB): domain Bacteria; phylum Bacillota; class Clostridia; order Oscillospirales; family Acutalibacteraceae; genus Ruminococcoides. The sequence goes on along the minus strand of CAMVTS010000118.1, from coordinate 4,580 downwards.
GGAAAAGGAAGACAAGAATGAAGCGTAAACTAATACTGAGTATGTTTTATATGGGGCTCATCGCCGCGTTAGTCAGCGTTGTTGCCACGGTGTTTGTGTATCAAAACACCATGCGCAATGAGGTGCGTGATACCCTCAGAGAAGAACTGCGGTTGCTGAAAATCAGCTATCCAAAGCTGCAAAACGCTGATGAGCTAATGGATTATAACGCGGATGATTTACGAATTACCCTGATAGACAGCGGCGGCAACATTCTTTTTGAAAGCGACACGGACGCCAGGCAAATGAAAAATCATCTTGACCGTCCCGAAATCCGTTCGGCGATTCAAAACGGCTCCGGCAGCGATTACCGCCTGTCCTCAACACTCGGCGTGGAGGATTACTACTACGCGGAAACGCTCGGCGACGGCAATATTCTCCGTGTTTCTACGCAAATCAGCTCGGTGTTTTCCGTATTCGGCAGCTCCTTTTATATTCTCGTCGCTATCATTTTAGGTATTGCCGGCGTTTCGGTAGCCGTTTCTGTTCATACAACCAAACGGATTTTGAAGCCGATAAAGGCGCTGTCAAAGTCCATCGACAGCCCTGCCTTATATGACAAGGAAACCTATCCCGAGTTAGTGCCGCTGATTGAGGAAATCAAATACCAACGCAATTTGCAGTCCGATATGCGGCAGGAATTTACCGCCAACGTGAGTCACGAGCTGAAAACGCCGCTGACCGCCATCTCCGGCTACGCGGAAATGATAGAGAAGGATATTGCGAAAGGCGATGACGTAAAGCGCTTTGCCGGAAAAATCCGTACAGAAAGCAGCCGTATGATGACGTTAATCGGCGATATCATCAAACTGTCAATGCTGGATGACGACGCTGCCGGCGAAGCAAGCGATACAGTGGATTTAAAGAAAATCGCCGAGGAGTGCAAGGACAGTTTGGCTGTATCGTGCCGGGAAAAGGATATTATCATTACCGTTACAGGCGAAGCGGATCCGATACAAGGCAACCGAACCGAAATATACGAGCTGGTGTATAACCTGATGGACAACGCTGTCAAGTATAACCGTCAGGGCGGCAATGTTGACGTTGTTTTGTCCGGAAAAACCATCCGCGTTTCCGACACGGGAATAGGCATTCCCGAAAAGGACAGGCAGAGAATCTTCGAGCGGTTTTACCGCGTGGATAAGAGCAGAAGCAAGGAGACAGGCGGTACAGGCTTGGGTCTTTCTATCGTCAAGCACGTCGCAGAAAAGCACAACGCGGCAATTTCGGTTGAAAGCACGCTGAACGTGGGTACGGATATTACCGTAGATTTTAATGGAGAGAAATAATGGATATTTTTTCAATTTTTACACTTTGCGGCGGCTTGGCGTTCTTTCTGTTTGGAATGCACGTTATGTCGCAGAGCCTTGAAAAGCTCGCGGGCGGAAAGCTTGAAACCACCCTGCGCAAGATGACCTCAAATCCGTTCAAAAGCTTGGGCTTGGGAGCAGGAATCACCGTGGCCGTACAATCAAGTTCGGCGGTAACGGTTATGTTAGTCGGTCTTGTAAATTCAGGTATTATGACGCTCGATCAGACAGTCGGCGTAATTATGGGCTCCAACATCGGAACCACGCTGACCGCTTGGATACTCAGTATGGCGGGTATTGAAAGTGACAATGTTTTCATTTCGCTTTTAAAGCCGGAGAACTTCGCTCCTGTGATTGCGCTGATGGGTATTGCGCTGTTTATGCTCAGCAAAAAGAAAAAACGGCAGGATATCGGCATGATCTTGCTCGGCTTTTCTGTTCTGATGTACGGTATGGAGCTGATGAAAAACGCTGTTGCACCTCTTGCCGAAATGCCTGAGTTTCAAAGTCTTTTGGTTGCCTTCAGCGTTCCTATCGTCGGCGTGCTGTTCGGAGCGGTATTTACGGGTATCATTCAATCCTCTGCGGCTTCTGTCGGCATTTTGCAGGCGCTGTCCATGACGGGAACCATTTCATACCGCATGGCAATTCCTATCATTATGGGACAAAACATCGGCACTTGCGTCACGGCACTGATTTCGTCGATTGGCGTCAACAGAAACGCAAAGCGCGTTACGGTTGTGCACATGTCGTTCAACATTATCGGTACCGTGATTTGTATGCTGGTGTTCTACGGTCTTGACGCGTTGATGCACTTCGCGTTTCTCGACAAGGCAATCAACCCGGTTGAAATTGCTTTTGTCCATTCTATTTTCAACATCGTTACAACTATCATATTGCTTCCGTTCAGTAATCTTCTCGTCAAGTTGGCGAATAGAATCATTCCCGACAGCAAGAATAGTAAAATCGAGGATAAAACTGTTTGGCTGGACGAGCGCCTGCTTGCGTCGCCGCCGCTTGCCACCTCACAGTGCAGACAAAAAGCAAAGGGAATGGCGAAAGTATCCAAAACTGCTTTGCAGGACGCTATCGGCATGATGTTTAAGTATGACCAAAAAACTGCCGATAAAGTGGAAGCAACAGAACAAAAGCTTGACACAATGGAGGACAAGCTGGCAACCTATATGCTCAAGCTGTCGCAAAAAGAGCTTACGGAAGCAGACAGCGAAACTATCACCGAGCTTTTGCATACGATAGGTGATTTTGAGCGTATCGGCGACCATGCGATAAATATAGTGAAAATCGCGCAGGAGATGAGCGAGAGCGGTTTGGAATTTTCAGAGGAAGCAAAGGCGGATTTTGTCACGCTCTTTGCTGCCATTACCGAAATATCCGAGCTTGCTGTCAATGCCTTTAATAAAAATGACTTGGCGCTCGCCTCCAAGGTGGAACCGCTCGAAGAAGTGATAGACAAGCTTACCGCCAAAATCAAGCACAAGCATATTGAGCGTATGCAAAAAGGTTTGTGCAAGCCGGAGCTGGGTGTGCACATTTCAAACCTGCTCATTTATATGGAGCGCATTTCCGACCACTATTCCAACGTTGCGGTCATCATTATCCAAACCGCTCACGCCAATGTGTATAAGCATGATTATCTCAACGAGCTGAGAGCCGAACGCTCACCGCAGTTCATTGAAAGTTATAATACATATAATCATAAATACCGTTTGGCGGATAGCGACTAATCTAAATATAGACAAACGCCTGATGACTTCATCTGAAATCATCAGGCGTTCCTTATGTGTAAATCAATTTTGTATATATGATTGGATTTATGCAGTTTGTTCTTCCGCTGCCGCGGCTTGTGCCTTTTCGGTGTTTCTTTTTTCTATGAATCTTTTAATCAGCACGACAACAACCGGCATGTAGGTTGCAATCGGCAGAACAAAGCCTAAGTATTTGAGGTTTTCGGACTGTACGAGCATATTGAAAATTCCGTGGTAGATTATCGCGAGCATAAGCAGGGCGAATGTGCCGCAGTAGAACAGCTTTTTCTTTTTCTTTACAAAGCTCATTCCGAAACCTACCGCCGCAGTACAAATACCGTGCATTAACGCTGTAGCAAAGCCCCTGACAATCGCCCACTCGATTGACACGGCATCAATACTGTGTATCAGAATGTAGGTGTTCTCAAACAGTGCGAAGCCGATTCCCAAAGCAAATGCGGACGAGAGCAGCTTTTCGCGGTTATCGGAAACTATAAACGCGTAAATCAGCACCGGGATTGCTTTGATTATTTCCTCTGTCGCCGGGGTGATTGCGGTTGTGGCGTAAATCGCGTCGTAATTCACGAGCCCGAGCAAAAGTCCGTTTACTTCGGAAATAAACAGCGCAGCGCTGATGCCGATAAGAATAAAGACCATTACTCTGCGCGAGGTTTTTTGAATCAGCGGCAGGCTTAAAAGCAAGGGAACAAACATACAGATAAAAAGAATATAAATCAAGTTGTCCATTTTTTTACCCCCCTTATTACCGTCGGCATCATTATTGCTGTGCTCAAACCTGTTACACAGCAGCAAATAAGCGTTAAAAGCTCGTAGCCGCGGCTCAATGCGTAACATTCAAAGAAAACGGAAACCGTGTAAATTAGCGCTAAAAGATTATATTTTCTGAGACATTTCACTATGCCGAAATCGATATCCGGAAAGATAAGATGCTTTAAGTTGAAGTAGGATGCCGGAATTACAAACAAGGTGAGCACTGCTCCCTGAACCTTCCACAACGGCGAAACCTCGCCGAACAGGAACAGTCCCGCGTACAGCAAAACCGCTGCCACAGGCGCGGCAAAAGCGATCAGTCTGTACTTTTTATACTCCTTTGAGCGGTCGTCAACAAGCGAATCGACCGTGCCGAAGTTAGACGAAAAGAAGAACAAGAGACTTCCTATCATTCCCAAAAAGCCAAGCTGAAAGCTCTCCGTAATGGTGCCGCCTGTCAAAAGACGGATGATGTTGAATAGTCTTCCGAAGGCTATGCAACCGAGGGAGAGGGTAATCATTTGTGCATAAAGAGCCTTTTTGGGGCGAAAAAATTGTGTTTCTCCGCATATAAACCCTACGAGAGCGCATACGCAAACGATGATGTTTGCAATTAAATACATACTGAAATGTACCTCCTTTTTATGCTGTTTTATTAACGCACTTTACAGGGCTGCCGAAACAGCCCTGTATT
>CAMVTS010000117.1 GCA_947170465.1 uncultured Clostridia bacterium | reverse complement strand
TATTTTTCTTTTACGGCAATTTGATAGGCGTTCATCACGTTGTCATAGCCGGCAAAGGCGGACACCAGCATAATCAGCGTGCTCTCCGGAAGATGAAAATTCGTCACGAGTCCGTCGAGCACCTTGAATTCATAGCCGGGATAGATGAAAATATCGGTGAAGCCTTCGCAGGGCTTGATTTCGCCGTAGTCCGTCGCGACGCTTTCGAGCGTCCGGCAGGAGGTGGTGCCAATCGCGATAACCCTGCCGCCGTTTGCCTTTGTCTCCCGAATCAGTTTGGCGGTTTCTTCGGGAATTTCGTAGTGCTCGCTGTGCATTTTGTGGTTGGTCACGTCGTCCACCTTGACCGGACGGAAGGTGCCGAGACCGACGTGCAGGGTAACGTAGGCGATTTTCACGCCCTTCTGACGGATTCTGTCCATCAGCTCCTCGGTGAAATGCAGGCCGGCAGTCGGCGCGGCAGCGGAGCCGAGCTCATGGCTGTAGACTGTCTGATAGCGCTCCTTGTCCTTCAATTCCTCGGTGATATAGGGAGGCAGGGGCATCTGACCGATTTTGTCGAGGGTCGCGAAGAAGCTCTCGCCGCAGTCAAAGTCGACAATCCGGTTGCCGTCGTCCTTTACCCCGGCGACCTGCGCGTGCAGCAGTCCGCCGCCGAAGGTGAAGCGAGCGCCTTCACGGGCTTTTTTGCCGGGTTTGCAGAGCGTCTCCCAGCGGTTGCCGCTGATTTGCTTCAAAAGCAAGAATTCCACGCGTGCGCCGGTTTCGTCCTTGACGCCGTAAATCCTCGCCGGAAGCACGCGCGAGTCATTGGCGACAATCAGGTCGCCCTCGTGCAGATAGTCGATAATATCATAGAAGTGCTTATGCTCAATTTCGCCGGTTTTCCGGTCAAGCACCAGCAGCCGTGAGCTGTCGCGCGGCTCAACCGGCGTCTGGGCAATCAGTTCCTTTGGCAGCTCGTAGAAGAAATCACTTGTTTTCATGCTCTGTCCTCACATTTTATCTTGAAAATAATTGACAATAAGTCAGTAAAATGGTATATTATAGAATGAGGTTTATTGGAGTATTCCTCAAAGGCGGTTTTAGAAAAGCGCGTTTGCGCTCTTTCTATCATAAACTAATTTTCCAAATTAAGCAACCGCTTTTTTGATTTTTGTTGGAATATGGAGGAATAAAAAGTGAAAAAGTACAAGGTAGGAATCATCGGAGCAACCGGTATGGTAGGTCAGCGCTTTGCGCTCCTGCTGGAGAATCATCCCTGGTTTGAGGTCACCGCGCTGGCGGCAAGCGCCCGTTCGGCGGGCAAGACCTACGGCGAGTGCGTCGAAGGCAGATGGCACATGACCGCCGCGCTCCCCGAAAAGTACAAGGATATGGTTATCATGGATGCGGAGAATGTGGAAGAAGTGGCCGCGAAGGTTGACTTCTGCTTCTGCGCTGTCAATATGAAGAAGGACGAAATCAAGGCGCTTGAGGAAAAGTACGCCAAGGCGGAGTGCCCGATTGTTTCCAATAACTCCGCTCACCGCTTTACACCGGACGTGCCGATGGTGATTCCGGAAATCAACGCCGACCACATCAAGGTCATTGAAGACCAGAGAAAGCGCCTCGGCACCAAGAGAGGCTTTGTCGCCGTCAAGTCCAACTGCTCGCTCCAGAGCTATGTACCGGCGATTCATCCGCTCAAGGCACTCGGCGTCGACAAGGTGCTCGCCTGCACCTATCAGGCGATTTCCGGCGCCGGCAAGACCTTCAAGACCTGGCCGGAGATGGTTGACAACCTCATTCCGTACATCGGCGGCGAGGAAGAGAAGTCCGAGAGAGAGCCCCTCAAAATCTGGGGCAAGGTTGAGGACGGCGAAATCAAGCTGACCGACGATATCGCCATCACCTCCCAGTGCCTGCGTGTGCCGGTTTCCGACGGTCACACCGCGGCGGTGTTCATGTCCTTCAGGGAAGGCGCGGAAAAGCCCTCTGTCGAGGAAATCATCAAGGTGTGGGAGAGCTACAGCGGCAGAGCCCAGGAGCTCAACCTTCCCAGTGCGCCCAAGCAGTTCCTGCACTACTTCACTGAGCCGGACCGTCCGCAGATTAAGTCCGAGCGCAATCTCGAAAACGGCATGGCGGTATCCGTCGGCCGTCTCAGAGAGGACACCCAGTACGATTACAAATTTGTCTGCATGTCACACAACACATTGAGAGGCGCTGCAGGCGGCGCGGTTCTTCTGGCTGAGCTGCTTTGCGCCGAAGGTTATATGGATTAATATTTCGGAGGAAGAGATTATGGCAGATCACATTTTTACCGGTTCGGGCGTAGCCCTGATTACGCCGATTTCATCAGACGGTACGGTTAATTATAAGGTTCTGGATGAGCTGCTGGAGTTCCACATCGCAAACGGCACCGACGCGATTATCGCCTGCGGTACCACCGGCGAGGCAGCAACCCTGACCGAGAAGGAGCACTGCGAGGTGCTTGCCTTCGTTTCAGAAAAGGTCAACGGCAGAATCCCCGTGATTGCCGGCACCGGCAGCAACGACACCAAGACCGCCGTCATGCTTTCCAAAGAGGCGCAGAAAACCGGCGCCGACGCGGTGCTGACCGTGACTCCCTACTATAACAAGACCTCTCAGGCAGGTCTGATTAAGCATTTCAACGTGATTGCCGACTCAATTGACCTTCCTGTCATTCTCTACAACGTGCCTTCCAGAACGGGCTGCAACATCAAGCCCAAGACCTACGCGGAGCTGTGCAAGCACCCCAATATCCGCGCGGCAAAGGAGGCAAGCGGCGATATTTCCCAGGTGGCGCTGATTCGCTCGCTCTGCGGTGATGAGCTCGACATCTATTCCGGCAACGACGACCAGACCGTGCCCTTCATGTCGCTGGGCGCGCTCGGCGTTATTTCGGTGTTCGCCAATATCTGCCCGAAGGAGATGCACGATATTTGCCGGCTTTGCCTGGATAACAATTTCGCGGAGGCGCAGAAGCTGCACTTCCATTACCTTGAGCTGATGAACATCATGTTCAGCGACGTCAACCCGATTCCGATCAAGACAGCCATGAACCTCTACGGCTTCGACGCCGGCGAGTGCAAGCTGCCGCTGGTGCCAATGAGCGTCGCCGGTTATCATGACCTCAAGGACTGCCTTGCGAAGTACGACCTGTTGAACAAGGTCTGATAATTCTTAATAAGAAATATGGTGGGGTTTGGTGAAGCGCCAAACCCTACATTAATCTAAAAAGGGGTGTACATAATGATTAAAATAGCCATTGTTGGCTGCAACGGCAAGATGGGCGGCTATGTTGTGGACGCCGTCAGTGAGCGCGAGGACTGTCAGGCGCTGTTCGGCGTAGACGCCTTTGGCGGGAGCAAATACGATTTCCCGGTATTCAAGCATTTTTCCGAAGCGCAGGAAAAGCCCGACGTGATTGTCGACTTTTCCCATCCGTCAACGCTGAGCGAGCTGCTCGCTTACGCGAAGGCAAACCGGATTCCCTGCGTTATCTGTACAACCGGCTATTCTCCGGAGCAGGTGGAGGCGATTCACGAAGCAGCCAAAGAGATTGCCGTGTTCTATTCCGGCAACATGTCGCTGGGCATCAATCTGCTGATTGAGCTGAGCAAGCAGGCGGCGAAGGTGCTCGGCAGCTCCTTTGATATCGAGATTGTCGAAAAGCACCACAACTTAAAGGTTGACGCGCCCAGCGGAACAGCGCTGATGCTGGCGGACGGCATTTCCGGAGCGCTTGCGCAGGAGCCGCAGTACGTCTATGACAGACACGCCGTGCGCAAAAAGCGCGCGAAGAATGAAATCGGTATCCATTCCGTTCGCGGCGGCACCATTGTCGGCGAGCATGAGGTAATTTTTGCCGGTCACGACGAGGTTGTCACCTTAAAGCACCAGGCGCAGTCCAAGGCGGTATTCGCCGCAGGCGCGGTCAATGCTGCTGTATTCCTCAAAAGTCAGCCGGCAGGCATGTACCAAATGGGGGATTTATTGTCCGCTGACTAATCACGCGTTTTCCTTTGCAATTTCTTTGGGAGAGTATTATGAATCAAGATGAAAAAGAACTGGAAATCGTTTCCTCTGAGAAGGACGGGAACGAAGAAATGTCGTTGATAACCGATTCCGACAATACGACGCATCATCACCACCATCACCACCATCACCACCATCACCATCACAAGCATCACAGCAAGCTTTATTACAAGTACCGGAACGTGAAGCATCAGTTCAAAAAGTTCTTCAGAAAGAAAGCAGTCCGGTTTACCTTTGCGTTTTTGCTTCCGGTGATAGCGCTGGCGGTTATTCTGACGGTTGCCGTCGGAAACAGTCAGCTTCCGGAACCGGAAAAAGCCCCTGCTGCCACTGTTTCTTCAGAAGACGAGGCGGAGCAAAAAGTTTCCATTTTGTTTTCCGACGTTACATCACCGCAATATTTGGTGATGTCAGCCTTGCGCGACTATATGACGGTTGAGGACACGACGGAAGCGTGGAACAATATCAGAAAAACAGATACGCAGGCGTTTAAGGGAATACCGGTACAGTTTTCCTATCAGACCGGCAGACTGCCGCTCAACACGACCGTCAGGGAAGCGTACGTGCTGGTATCCAAGGACAAGGGATTGAGCAGTCCGCTGAGATACGATTTTGATACGCATTGCAATGCGTACGCGAATACGCTGGAAACCGGACAAACGTACTATTATGAAATCAGAGTGGTTCTTTCTGACGACAATACCGTAAAAACCTCCGGCAGCTTTGAAACCGCGCTGACGCCGCGTTTGATTGGACTTGACGGACCGGTCAATGTGCGGGATATCGGCGGATGGACAACCACTGACAAAAAACAGATTAAAGAAGGTTTGCTGTATCGCGGAAGCGAGCTGGACGGAAAGGTTGAACCATCCTACAAGCTCAGCGATCAGGATTTTATCACCATGCATAAGAATCTGGGCATCGTCTATGACTGCGATTTGCGCAGTCCTGCGGAGAACAGTTCGGGTGAAAGCGCGCTCGGACAGAGCGTTGCCTATCGCCTCTATAATGTTTTACAATACAGAGCCGCTTTCTCTGACGCGGGCAAGGCGTCAATGAAAGCGCTCTTCACCGATTTATCAGATGCCCGTCATTACCCGATGTACATGCACTGCGCCTATGGCAAAGACCGCACCGGTACCGCTTGTTTTCTTCTTGAAGCGCTTCTGGGAATGTCCAAGGAAGACGTTATCAAGGAATACCAGCTTTCCAATCTAACCTATGGGGATAGCGAACAGGTGAGCATCGACTCTGAATTCGGCAGGTTTATCATTGACTTTGAGCAGCTTCCGGGCGACAATTACCGGGAGAAGGCGGAGGGCTACCTGCTCTCCTGCGGCTTAACCGAGGCAACACTGGAAAAAATCAAAGATATTTTCCTGAACTGA
>CAMVTS010000116.1 GCA_947170465.1 uncultured Clostridia bacterium | reverse complement strand
CCGCAGCAAGCGAGCACGAAGTTCTCGCAAGCTGAAACATACTGATGGTGCACCAACCTATGCGAATAAAAAAGATATTCGCCCCGAAAATCCCGATTTTATCGGGCTTGTTCACGTCTCGGGAGGGTGTCCGCGAGCGTACAAAAACGTAGATGTAAAACGGCTTTTTTACCGTTTTTCAGGGAAATGAACCCCCGAAAGCACGCAAAACAGACAACTAAATACATAAAATAACGGGTAAAGATATAGTCAAATTCTTTTACTCGTTTTTTATTTCTCGAAAAACAAGGAGAGTGAAAAATTTTGATATTTACAGAAAACCGGTATGACCGCAGCATGGAACAAATGATGAAGGGCATACCAAACTTTTACCCGAGAGGCTCGGGAATCGTAGTGACCGGCAATTTTCGCTATACTGCCGAAATGTGCGATTGCGAATACTGCGGTTACTATGGCGGAAAGAAAAAAGGATGTTTAGTCCCAAAATGCGTTTGCTTAGAGGAACGGATTTCCGTTGGCGTCGCGTCTGTCAAAGAAATCATGACCGATACGATGAGCAAAATAAATCAAGCATGGAGGTTTCCTCCGCAGGCTCAGGAGAAATATAAAAGAAAGCGAGGCTATCCCTATGACATTTATTAATGAAAAGCACAGACTGAATTTTGATGAAGCACTAAGCAGATTCAATCGGTTAGACCGAAACAATTATGCCCTCATGTCGGCAATCTATCTGCTGACCACAGATCTCCGGTTGTGATTTCAGTCTAAGCGGTTCGTTGAAAATCATGGGATAAGCTTCGGCAAGCTTCGTCCGAAGAATTGTTCCGAGGACACCTATCCCCTATACTGTGCCGCCAAAGACCTGTATCTCGGCACCAAGCACATCACCATCAACGATCTTGCCGACAACAAGCTAATCAACGCAAAAACCTTTGCCTTGATTTGTAACGCTATGACAATACGAAAATTCGGCTTGGGCGCGGTCAGATATACCAATGAAACATAAAGCATTGACCGTTTTCGTTGTTCTTCTCGTTCTCACCGGTCTTACGATACTGATTGTGCCGAAGATTTCCAACCGCGTCGGTGAGCAGATCGCTCATTCCGCCATCGAGGATTTTAAGGCGTTGAAAAGCAAAGCAACCACGGATGAACCCACAGAAAAGAAAGGATATGACGATGATGGGTTAACGACTACGGATGGAAACTATCCACAAAAAGATAATAGCTCCGTTGTACAGAGTGACAATGAATCGGTCAATTTAGATAATGATGAATCCTGTGATTTAGTCACAACACCGGATTTTGACAAGCTCTATACAGACAGCGTGGCGTATAACGAGAATCTAAAGAAACACCAAGCCGAGCTGCTTGTAGACGAGCTGTCATATAAAAATCCGTCGCTGAATCTGAGAAACTACGGTATAGATAGTGAGGTTTTCGGATATGTTTCGGCGCCATTCATTGGTATGGAGCTGCCCATCTATCTCGGCGGCAACGATGACAACATGGCGCTCGGCGCGGCGCACATGACCTACACCTCGCTCCCTATCGGCGGCGAGAGTACCAACTGTGTGCTGTCGGGTCATTCAGGCTACATCGGGAGGATATTCTTTGACTGCATCCCAAGCCTGAACCTCGGCGATGAAATCATAGAGAAAATCAACGAGCAGTACAAGGGCGTTTTCACCGATGCGGACAGAGTGATGGTGGATGTGCTCAAGAACGTGCTCATGCGCGATGAGCACCTGAAAAAGAACGCCAAGACCTCCGACCCGAGAATCTTTGCGGAGAGCATCTTCCCAAAAGCCTTCGGAACCGCCGCGCAAAACAGCTATATGCAATCGCAGGACGCGTTCTCTTCGCTTTTTGCAGATCAGGCAACAGTTTTCTTTTTTATATGGCTTTTCTTTATGAAACAAAAGCCATATTTTGGGTTGTATTTTTCATATTTAACATCATTATGTTTCCTGAAAAGATAACGAAAACCATAAAAAACAATAATTATACCCAGGATAGATAACCCAAATAGAATCGGCAACAAAACAAATCTGAGTAACAGATGATTCTCCATGATCAAATGTTGAAAATACCTGAAGAAATGGGAGATATCCATAGCTGCTTTTCTGACTCCTTTTTTGAATTTGTCTATCTATGTTTTTCAATCTTGTATCCCATAGCTATAATTGCTTTTATTGTAGCCAGAGCTGTGCTGCGGTCATACTCTTTTTCGGATTCCGGCAGATCAGAATATGGCACAAGGCACGGCGTTTGTTTTAACTTATCATTGCGGCTTTCTCCGTATGTCCAGCCCTCCTTCATTCTGCCGATTGCCCAAACATCATGGACGTTTTCGGCCAACTGTTCGCTAAGCGCAAGCGTATCATCGTTTAAGGTGATTGAATCAGTGTCGATAGGTTTAGGTGTGTACATATTTTTTCTCCTTCGTTTAGTCTTTGTATCTTTCGGGTGCAGATAGCTTATTCCATGGTTTGATATCATTATGACATTTGGCGCGATCGTTTCGGATTGCTGCATAGATATAACCGTTAACTCTCATATATGCGTTCCAGCGTGCATGTTCGGTCAATCTGAAAGCGTTGCATTTCTTGCATGAGCAGACCATGATTTTTCTGTGCTTCCTTTTATTCTTGTCAAACTCTTCAAAATAGTCAGTGAAATATTTTTTCAGCATTTGCTGATGGATTTCTCTTGCAATAGAGGAATCTCTAAAATACTCAAAGCTTGTATATTTCATAATATCTTTCTTAATGCCATCTGTACTCAGTTCGGCATAAATCATATCCGGAATCCAGTCTATGCCTTCTCTCATAGCCTTTCCGTTTCTCTTTACAAAATAAGCATTCATCTTCGCCTTGAAATTCAGTATTGATTTTTTGGTTTGTTCATCCGATACATTGGTCATATCGTAGTTGAAGTATTTGCGAAGTTCAATTTCATGCTTAATCCACTCAAAATGGCGCCAAATAGCCTCTGCTTCTTTATCCATCATATCATCTATGTCGGAATAACAGTATTGGGTTGACATTTGACCGATGAAACGGATGTGATAAGGCGTCTTTTTATAATTGACGATACCTGTGCCGCCTGTGTTGCAGTTGAGGTTATCAGCTGCCTTATCGTCGAACACAACGGAATAAATCATTGGGAGTTCATTCGGAAGATATGGAGCGGCTTTTTCGTTGGCGGAGGTGTATCTGTCAAAAAGTCGTCTCATTTCCACCGCTGTTTCGATGTTGAGATTGTCTTTGCCTAACGTCACAACAACGAACTGAACATCGCTTAATGTACAGTTTCCTTCCTCGTCGGCAAACAAATGGTTCAAATTCATGGTTTCGCAATTGACAGAAGGATAGAGTCTGATATCAAACTGACTTTCACCCAGCTTGTTCAAAGCATAGTGCAGCATGTTCTCGTTGCTGTCATTTGCTGAAAAGTTTTCAATTTCAGGTATCATTTTACCAATCCTGTCACGCAGCGTTTTGCTGTCGGCTGCATCGACGGCATGAATACAAAGCTTATACCCATAAATCTGATATATCCAGAGGGCATTTTTCAGGAATGACATTCCGTATTGTCCGAGACCGACGATCAGAAGAGAGATTGTTTTGTTCTTTGCCGCACTGTCCGACAGAGGTTTGAGCAAGTCATCGCTTGTCAGTGTGCGCACGGCAAGACTATTGATGCTGTCAATGCGGCGGAAAAAGTAGCAGTTTTCGGTATTGTATGATGTCCCGATTTTTTTCGGATCTTTGAGAAATTCCTTAAAGTCCGTTTCGATAGCAGTCTGCGTTTTATCACTGATTGTATGTGTTCCTTTGTCAAGCGTATCCATTATGTAGCCAGCAGTCGGCTGAGATGAGAAAAAGAATAGTGAACAGTTATTGTATTCCTTGCATTTTTCGTTGAGCTTAATGACTTGCTCAGTTTTTTCTGTTTCATTTTCTCCCATGACAAAAAATGTTCTTCTCCCGTAAACCGAGCCATCTTCCTCATCAGGCTTTATGTTACAAAACAGATCAATGGAGGTAATATCTTTTTTAACTGTCATCGCGCCAAAATCGCTGACCCGTTCAATTAATTCGGAGACCCATTCCTCATCTGATTCGTGAACATCGGCAAAGATTAATAGCAAGTGCTTTTTCAAATATCGATTTATTCTTCTTTCTGAAATTTGTTCGCCTTCTTGCTGACGCAGCTTTTTGATTTCACCTTCTCGAATACTTTCGGCAAGCGCAACTGATTCCGGTATTAATTCGGAAAAAACATAGATGTTAAGATTATTGTTATGTTTGATGAATTTTATGCGAATTCTGGCAAAGTAATCCTTAAGCAGGGATAACAAGGCGCCGACGGTAAGAATAGGAGAAACGATAAGAAAAATCGAAAGGTAAATCTGTAGAGGAAAACACCCGTCTGACATTTTCAGAATATCACCGGCCCCAAGATTGATAGTAAATTCCTGTAAAGCGGATATAAACGCGGAAATCACGGTTTGGTATGTGTTCAGCTCAGTTCCATAAGCGTAAACAGGTATCAGTATCATCCAACTGGCAATAAGGAAAAGCCCCATACCTGCTATGTAAGCCGGCTGAAACGGCCAGCTTGGATGCTGTTTAAATCTATTGGTAAAAAAGCAGAAATAAACAATTATTGAACCAACCAGAGCGGCAAGAGACAGAATAAAAAATATAATATATAACATGGTAGATAAATCTCCTTAAGTGGCGGAATAGCTTTTAGTTGTCAGAGAAAAGCTGTTGGATAGCATCTTTTACAATCTCGGCGCGCTGTCGGAAGGACAGGGTATCGGGGAACTGTTCTGCAAGCTGTGTAAAGATATCCAGCGCCTTTTCCAGATAGGAACGGTCACGCAGAACAACGCCCATTTTGTAGTAGGAAACGGCGAGGTCGTCGTAGCTTTCCACCGTGTTTGTTTCCTCCGCGAGGGATTCCGAGATGGCAAGATCCTTGCGGTACCATTCCTCCGCTTCGCTCAGCTTGCCGAGAACTTTGGCAATATCACCGAGTTTGTTGCAGCTGACGGACAAATCGCGGCGGTATTCTACCGTGTTCGTGTCCTCAGCGAGGGATTCACGGATGGCAAGACTCTTGCGGTACCATTCCTCCGCTTCGCTCAGCTTGCCGCGGGCTTCGGCGATATCACCGAGTTTTTCACAGCTGACGGACAAATCGCGGCGGGACTCTATCGTGTTCGTTTCCTCCGCGAGGGATTCACGGATGGCAAGACTCTTGCGGTACCATTCCTCCGCTTCACGCAGTTTGCCGCGGGCTTGGGCGATATCACCGAGTTGGTTGCAGCTGACGGACAAATCGCGGCGGTATTCTACCGTGTTCGTGTCCTCAGCGAGGGATTCACGGATGGCAAGACTCTTGCGGTACCATTCCTCCGCTTCGCTCAGCTTGCCGCGGGCTTGGGCGATATCA
>CAMVTS010000115.1 GCA_947170465.1 uncultured Clostridia bacterium | reverse complement strand
CGGAAAGCTCCATGTAGAAGTTGACCGCGATATCGCCGTCAAGCGAGATCGAATGTCCGACCAGCCTTGTGCCGAGCCCGTCGGCAAACCCGAAGGCTGCCGCAACCGTCACATCCTCATTCGGCATCACAAAGCGGTAAACGCCGTCCTCCGGAGTGATCTCAACGTCGTTCACCGTAACGCTCATTACGGAATAGCCCTCATCGGGAGTGACGGTCAGTATGACGGCCTCTCCCTCGCAAGCGCTCGTGGGAGCCTTCACAACGCCGTTTACCGTCGGTGCAAGCGTAACGGCGTAGGCTCTGTTGAACACCGCTTCGCCGTTGCCGTCAAGACGGATGGCATAGCTGCTGAGGTTGCTGACGAAGTTTTCGGCGCTTCCCCTGCCGGACAAGCCGGAGGTGAAAGGATTTGCTATCATCATATTGAGCCGGACGCCGATTTTTGCACTGTTGTCAAGCGTGCCGCTCACCGTAATGATATTATAGGGGTTATCGTTGTTCCATATATAAACGTCGTTCGGGTTTCCGCTCGCGGTATTATCGGTGATGACGGGCGAACCCGAGACGGTAAGGCTGCCGTTGTTGTAGGAAATCGCGCCGCCGTTGCCTGTAGCGGAGCTGTTGTTCCGTATCTCGCCGCCGTTGATTGTCAGCGAGTTGTTCGTCCAGATACCTCCGCCGTTCTTGCCTGTTCCCGAAACGGAATTGCCGGTAATCGCGCCGCCGTTCATGATGACGATACCTCTGTTCATGATACCGGCGCCGCCGCCAGCCGCCTTGTTGCCAGAGATTGCACCGCCGTTCAGCGTCAGCGTACCGGTGTTGACAATACCGCCGCCAGAGCCACTGTTAAACGCGCCGGTGATCATGCCGGTCTGCGCGTCGGAGGAATCCGTGATTGTCAGAACGCCGTTATTTGTGATGATATTGCCATTCGCCGCCGCCGTTTGCAGACTGCGGTCAATAGCAAAGCCGTTGAGGTCAAGTGTTCCGGAAAAGTCAACGACGATTGGGCTGTCGGGCTTCGCATCCGCGAGCAACCTCAGGGTGCTGCCGTCTGTCCAGTTCGTCAGCGCCTCGTCAAATGTTCTGTAATAGGTAACGCTGTCGCCGACTGCAACAGAAGCGGCGGCACTCGCACTGATCGAGCGGGTATCTGTGAGGGTCTCTCCGTACAAGTCAGCAGTCGCCGTATAGACGATCCTGTCGCCGGTGAATTCGTCACTGACCACAGCGGAGGCGGTCTCGGAATGATCGCACGCGGCGTTCGCGCAGGGTACGGTCACCGAGGCGCTGCCGTAATCGTCCGCCCAAGTCCACTGCGGATCGCCGGGGATATGCGCGTCGGTAAAATCGAGCGTGATCTTATCGTCGATAAAGGAAGTGTCGTCAAACACGGTCGCATGCTTCAAATGGATCGTCGTGCCGCCCTTGACCGCCGCGAACGCAGTACTGCCGATGCTGACCTGACCCTCGTGTTCGAGCGTCATCTCCAGCGAATGGGTTTCGGACAATCGCCTGTGGCGGCTGAACGCGTTATCGGCGATAACAGTCAAGCCGGAGGTGTCGCCCTCTATCTTATTGACATACGCATAAAAGAACGCACTTGCCTTGATCGTGGTGATGTTCTCGTTGAGCTTGAGTGAAATCGGGGTCTTCCTGGATACCCAACCGCTGTCGATGATACTACTGCCGATAGTTGTAATTTTTTTGCCGTTATAAGATTTCGGAATCTCGATACGGTCGGTCGTATACAGACTGCCCAGATATTTCACGACCGACAAGGTGCCGTCGTCGAGCTCGCCGAATTCAAAATCACTCAGCACAACACTGTCGAGTATTTTGTTCGTATTGACGGAGCCGTCCGGATTCACATCATAGAAAATTCCGTCGTCATCGACATAGTATTCAACGTTGCCGAGGACGTACTCTCCCGTTGAGGTGATTGACGGCTCGGTTCTGTCAAAGTGTCGGTACCTGACAAACTCAGCTTCGATGACCACGTCTGCGGGCGGCATCTCAAAAGCGTTTTGTTCGTCGAGCTCGTATGTGAAGTCCGGCATGTTTTTGTTATAGGCTTTGATATGGTTCAGGGAATAGCCGTCTTCCGCCGCTATGGTCAGGGTGACAGTCTCGTCGTACGCTGCATTCGGTTTATCGGGGATCACAATACCGTTTCCCTTGACATTAACAGATACTTTCCACTTATACGGGACGAACCGATCGTCTTCATACCGCTCGCCGAGGAAGGTACATGAGGCGGTATAACTCTCACGATAGTTTTCGTCAAGCATACTGCTCTTGCTGACGCGCGCGTTCACCGTCTGTACATCGTCGCAGTCGTTGCATTTGAAAACAGCCTTTGCCCGGCCGAGATCCTCCGCCCACTCCCATTCGGGCTCGGAGTAATCATGCAGACTCACCGGCGTGAGCATGGTCGCCGCGGAACGAAGAACGCTGATCTGTTCGCTGTTGAGCGTACCGGAATAGATTTGATTGTTCCCGTCCTTAAAGCCCTTGCCGTCGGCTACTGTAAAGACGGCGTTTTCGCTGTCAATGATTTTTGCGCGGATATAATTATCTATCTGCGTCCAGTCCAGCTTTGCCTCTTTCACGACGGACAGCTCATCTGCGAACAAGGCGTCGCCCCTGAAATCGAGCCGGTCGAAGCTTCCCTCAGAGATTACCATGCTGCCCCTCGTGATGACGGCAGTATTCGCGACCTCTATTCTGCTGTAATGAGCGCTTGTCTGGAGGCTAACGCCGATATCCAGCATACCGCCGTACATTCTGAAATCGCGGAAGCGCGCCTTTGCATTTGTCAGATTGATTCGACCGGCTTGCTGCGATTGTCCGTAGAGGCTGACGATAGTATTGTCGTCCAAGCCGTCCAAAACGTAATCCTGTGTATCACTCGTCAAATCGACTTCGAAGCCGTCCGCAAGGATCAGCCTGACGTCACCCCTGAGTGAGAGAAGCGCATTTTTCGCCTGGAGAAAACTGCTGCTGTCGCTGTCAAAAACATACCAGCCTGTGTTCAGACTGAGCTTTGGATGATCTCTGACGTCAATGTTTGAGAGCTTCATCGCTTCGACTGAGCATTCCGCGCCGTTTTCATCGATATATTCGGTCTCGACCAGCGGCAGATAGTACGCCGTGAAGGTCTGACCTAAGGCGCCTGTTCTGTAGATATCGCCGGGCGCGTAGCTGTTACCGTCATCGTCCAGCCAGCACGCGAAGGCATAGCCGTCGGGCGATACGGTAGATTTCGGTATGGTGTAGTCAAATGCCTGATTGACCTTGACTGTATTCGTAACGCTGCCGCTGTTATTTTTCTCAACAAATGTGAGGTCAAATTCATTATCCTTGACGCCGCATACGGAGCATGTTTTCGGATGATCGCCCGTCCATTGATGCTCGCCGGTAGAGCCGGTGACCGCACCGCACCAACGGCACACGTCGGCGTGACGCGTCAGGCTGATCGGTCGCATCTGCACTTCGCTGTGATCACATTCATAGATCACGACGTGCTTGTTGGAAAAGATCTCTTTAAAGCGTGCGTCGCCGGTGTAAACGTTATTGCCGGTCTTTACCTTCAGCAGACCGCTGAGAACCACCCTGCCCGTTTTGTGGCTCGAACCACTCGCATAATCGCCGTAGCCGATCGAGACGCCCCAACCGTCTTCACCCGCGACAGCCTCGACCTTACTGTTGCCGCGGATCTCGCAGTACTCGCCGTGAGCGTCTTCACCGCCGCCGATACCTGCGCCGTATTCCTTACCCTCGGCGTAGACGTTGGAATCGAGAATCTTGATCGTGCCGCCGTTGCCGTCCTCGCCGCCGCCGATACCTGCCGCGTCGGTGCCGCCGTAGGCTTTGACGGCGGAATTCGTGATGGTGATACTGCCGCCGTCGGAATCGTCGCCGCCGCCGATACCCGCCGCGTAGCCGCCGCCGTGGGCTTCTACATCAGAATCGGTGATCGTGATAACGTTGCCTTCACCGCTTTCGCCGCTTCCGATACCCGCGCCGTCGGTACCGCCGTAGGCTTTGATAACAGAATCAGAAATATCGACGTGACCGCCGGTCGCGTCGCCGCCGCCGATACCTGCCGCGTAATTACCGCCGTGGGCATTGATATCGGATCCAATAATCGTAATATCGCAACTGTTGTCCGCTTCGTTGCCGGTTCCGATACCCGCGCCGTCCTGTCCGGCTTCCACATAAATGCTCGAATCCGTAATCCTGATCGGACCGTTGGTTTCGGCTTCGTCGCCGCTGCCGATTGCCGCCGCATAGCCGGCGCTTTTTGCCGTTACGATACTGTTGTTGATCGTGATACTGCTGTAGCCGCCGTCGACGCCGCCGCCGATGCCTGCTCCGGAATAGGTCTCGCCGAACAGCTCGGCGAGTCCCGCGATGATGCCTAACCCCACGACGACAAACGCTCTGCCGTAATAGTATTCCATGGGAAGCGGCTGGAGCGAGGTGTTGCTTGCGACGTTGACGCTGCCGGTCATCTTCAATATCTCTTTTACAAATTCATCGGAGGTTTTATATGCCTTGGACACCGCGGTTACGTTTGAGTCGGTGATGGTGATATCGCCGCCGTCTCCGTACTTGCCGCCGCCGATTGCAGCGCCGCCTGCCGCGGAGTTTGCGACAACGCCCGAACCGGTGATATTGATTTCTCCGGCGTCGCCTTTATATCCGGCGCCGATTCCGGCTCCGTCTATGCTTTCGGCAAAAATATTGCTGCCGGTAATGTTGATAGGATTTCTCTGATCCTCATTACAGCCGCTTCCGATTGCGGCACTGGTAGTCTTGCCGCGTTCGACTACCGCGTCGATCTTGGAATTTCTGATATTGATTACCGGATTGTTACCGTCCTCACAGCCGCCAATCGCGGCGGCGCCGGTGGCTTTGACTATAAGCTCGGAATCGACGATATTTACCACTCCGCCGGTACCGTTATAGCCGTAGCCATTACCGATACCCGCGCCTCTGCGGGTATGAATATCATCATCGGTAAAGCAATTCACGATATTGACGCCTGCATCGGTGCGGCTCGCCGGAGCGCCGACACCGCCGCCGATCGCGGCTCCGTCATTAGAACTGAAGTTGTAAAAAATCAGATTGTTCAAGTAAACCGCTTCCGGAGAACCGTAACTGCCGCCGCCGATGATCGCACCCTCAAAGGTTTCGCTGCCGTTTACCCGCTTCAAGGTCAAGCCGGAGATGGAGATCGTGCCAGCGTCGCCGCCCGAGCCGCCGATATGAGCGCAGTTGTCATAGGCGCCGCCGCCGCTGCCCCACGGCAGCTTGACGTTCAAATACCCATGGCCGTTTCCGGTAATCTTCAACGAAGCGCCGGGCTCCACTCCGATACCACAGTTACAATTCAAGGTGGAGTAGCTGGATATCTTTATTTCTACCTCGCCGTGTTTTACATAGAGCCTGTTGTCGACTGTCAAATCATTGTTGACCGTATAAACGCCCGGAGCAAGATTATCCGAGGTTCTGTTCCTCAGCTCAGTCACCGCCGCGCCCGCATGAAGCGGAATAACAGTGAACATACTGACGATTATCGTAATGACCAGCAGTACGCTCAACAGCTTACTGATTTTTTTCATAAGCCATACCTCCCTGATCGAAGATAATTATACATATACA
>CAMVTS010000114.1 GCA_947170465.1 uncultured Clostridia bacterium | reverse complement strand
CCAAACACACCTGTCCAACTGACAACTAAAAAACGCTCCCGCCGAAATACGGTGGGAACGCGTTTTTATCCGTCAACCGCCGCGATATACAGCGGCAGGTTGGTTTCATTGTCCGCGAGGATAAAGAGGAACGGCTTGTCAAAGGTCAGGTCAGCGCCGGTGAGCGGCTTGCCCTGCTTGGCGGCTTCCGCTTTTCCGGTATCAATGCCGGCGGCGTTGACGGTGAACGACGGCGTGCCGTCAGTCATGTCGCTGAGCCGCAGCTCCTTGGTGTGCGCCATGCTGCCGAAGTCCGCCTTGTCGGTGAACAGGGTGTACAAGCCCGTTTTGGTGAGCGGTGCTTTCAGACCTCCGGCGGCAGCGGTTTCAAAGCACGGTATTGCCGCCTTGACCGGCTTGGTGACGTCCAGCCCCTCGAGCAGCTTGAAATACTCCGCCGCGTCGAGCGTTTTGAGGTAATCATGCAGCCCGTTTTCCTCATTCGGCAGGATATACAGCGCCTTGAGCGGCGTGTTGGCGGTATAGCGGACAACGCCCTGCGCCTTTTCGGATTTCAGCGGCATGTACTGTCCGCGAAACGCCGGTTTGCCGTTTAAGGTGCCGGTGGCTTCCGGCTCGTCCAGCCATGTATCGCTGACGGTGAAGGCACTATATGACAGCATGGAAGCGCCCTTATCAAGCGCCAGCCTGCCCTTGCCGAGCGTGTTGTCCACCTTCTCCTGCGCGTGCTCACCGGTGAAGTCAAAGCGAAAGATGTCGTCCGCGAAATAATCGGCGTTCGTCTGCAAGAACGCCTTGCGCACGTCGGTCTTGTCGTTTAATAACAGCGTGCCGCTGAGCGTTGCCGTGCGCTTTTCGTCCGCCTTGCCAATCGCGTTGATACGGCTCTTGAAGTAGGAGCCGCAGGTGTTGAGCGTGTCCATGTCGAGGTCGTTGCCGAGGGTCAGGAAGATTTCCTCCCTCGCGTCGTCCCTGGCGCCGTTCGCCAAAAGCGACAACTGCAGGACGCTGTTCATGGGCGCGATGGCAAAATCGCCGCCGTCATAGGCGGTGCGCGTCAGCTTGAAGGCGAAATTCGCCACGGAGCTCGCGTAGCTGTTGTACGCCTTCGGCGGTTCCTCGGCGCCGTCGGCGTAGTGATAGGTGACGGAGACGTCCGGCTGCCTTTTGGCGCTGTCGGAGAGCCGTTCTCCGCCGGAAAATTCATTTGCCGCCGAACAGGCGGTCAGGCAGAGCGCCAGACCGGCGGCGAAAACGGCGAGTGCCTTTCTCATGCGTTTCGCTCTTCGTAGAGCTTTTGCGCCAGCCGGAAAATATCCTCGGCGGCGTTGGGGTGCGCCAGCCGCTTGCAGTTTTCCTTCATCTCCCGCAGGCGTTCGGGGGAGTGCAGCAGGCTCAGAATCTCCTGCGCACCGTCCTCCTTATCGACCAGTACGGCGGCGTTGTGGTTGAGCAGGAAGGTCACGTTGTCCTCCTCCTGACCGGGGAAAGCGCTGTAAATCGCCATCGGCAGACCGCAGGCAATGCTCTCGGTCACGGTCAGACCGCCGGGCTTGGTGACAATCACGTCCGCGATATGCATGTAGTCCTCCACGTTATCGACAAAGTAGAGCAGCTTGGTGTTTTTGGCGTCCAGCTCCTGAATCTTGCGGTCGAGGTGGTCGAACAGGCGGATATTTCTGCCGGTAATCACGATAATCTGCAGGGGTTCCTTCGTCTCGGCGAGCTGCTCGTAGAAATCGAGCACGCCGGTCACGCCAAAGGAGCCTGCCATCATCAGCACCGTGGGAATGTTGGGGTCAAGGCGCTCGCGCCTGCACAGCTCCTCCTTGGTCTCGCTGACGGAGAAGCGGTCAAAGGTGGGAATGCCCAGCGGATACACCTTGCTCTCCGGCACGCCGTAAGCCTGACAGAGCTTGTCGGTCATCTGCGGCTCCGCTACCACAAACGCGTCGATATACGGCGAGACGTAGCTGCGGTGCGTGTCGTAGTCGGTAATCAGGCTGATAGCCTTGACGTTGAGCTTGCCGGTCTCTTTCAGGCGCGAAACCATGTTGGTGATGAACGCGTGACAGATAATAATCACGTCCGGGTTGTGCTCCTGAATGACCTCGAGCAGGTCGCTTGCCATCATCTCGTTGGACTTCGTGAGCAGCTTGGAGAACGAAACGCTCTCGTCGGTCAGCTTGTAGAGCTTGCCGTAGACCGTCGGCGTTTTGGTCGCCATGATGTGGTAGCCCTTGCATATCGTCGTGTTGTACACCGTGCCGATTGCCTTCATGCCGTCAATGACGGTGACGTTCGTTTCGGGACTGAGAGAATGGATTTTTGCCTCAATTGCCGCTGCGGCGCGCTTGTGGCCGCCGCCGGTGGAGGCGGTAAAAATGAGAACATTCATAAAAAGTACCTCAAATCTGAAATTTTTGCTGAGAAAATTGTATATAATACTATTATACTTTGATTTGGCGAGGATTTCAACAGATAATCAAATTTATTTGCACAAAAAATCGAAAAAACACGAAGAAATAAAAATATACAAAATTGTAATCAAAAGCACCGTGAATATTTGTGTTTTACCTATTTATTTTTTTTTGAAATTATTGTAGAATAATGAATAAGTGAAGGTATATTCTACGATGAAATTTGACAGACTGAAAAATCATTTCAGGGGTGAAATATGAGCAAAAATAAACCAATCAAGAATTCCGCTGACGACATGGTTGACATCTCCTCCTCCAGCAAAAACTACAAGGGCAGTCACGCCGCGCCTGCCGACAAGGGCACGCGCACCAAGGTGATTCTGATTGTCACCCTGTCCGTTGTCGCTGTCGCGGCAATCGGCGTGACGGTGTTCGCGCTGATGAACAACAAAAGTGCTCCCCAGACGGCGGAGCCTACTGTGCCGAAGGAATTCACCTTTTCGGAAAAGACGCTGGTGTCCGGCGTTGACATCACCGGCAGCACGGTGCAGGAGGCAAAGGCGCTCCTGGAAAAGAACAAGGACAAGCTCGCGCCTGCCATCAGCTTTTCGATAGACGTGAACGAAAAGAGCTACGAGCTGACGCAGAAGGATTTTTCCTATACCTATAATATAGACGACGTGCTCAAGCAGGCAAAGAGCGACGCCGAGCTGGGCGTCAAGCCTGCCACCACGACCATGCCCTCCGGCGAAAGCGCCGTGACCTACACCGTCAAGGCGACCGTTACCGAGGAATCCGTCAACGGCAACGTGGAGAAAATCTGCAAGGATACCGACGTGAACGCCAAAAACGCCTACGTCACCGATTTCCATCCCTACGCGGACAACCGCTTTGAGTTTGCCGAGGCGACAGCCGGCTTCAAGGTCAACAGCGACGACCTCAAGAGCCGCATTATGAACGGCTTCACCCAGGGCAACAGCATGAGCAAAATCGTCGCGGACGTGCAGACGATTCAGCCCAAGGCGGACATCGCCACGCTGAAAAACAGCATTGTCAAGCTGGCTTCCTACGAAACCTATTCCTACAACACCGAAAACGGCACCAGCAACATGCAGGTGTCGCTCGAAGCGTGCAACGGCTCGATTATCGACCCCGGCGAGCAGTGGTCGTTCAACGAGTGCACCGGCGACTCCAACCTGGAATCCAACGGCTACAAGCCCGCGAGCGTGATTTCCGAGGGCAAAATCACCGAGGGCATCGGCGGCGGCATCTGCCAGTCCAGCTCGACGATTTATAACGCGGCGGTTCGTTCCGACCTCGAAATCGTGGAGCGCTACAACCACAAGTGGGCTTCGGCTTACGTGCCGACCGGTCTGGACGCGACGATTGACTATCCCAACCTCGACCTCACCTTAAAGAACAAGTCCGAGTTCCAGGTGTTCCTGGAGTGCAAACTGGTGGACAACACCCTGTACGCCACCTTCTGGGGCGTGAAGGACGGCAGCTGGGACGAAATCCACACTGCCAACGAGATTTCCGACACCGGCAGCTCCAGCTACACCGTCAGGGCGTGGCGCGTCTATATCAAGGACGGCAAGGAGGTTGACCGCGAGGAGCTGAGCAGCTCCAACTATGATTTGGACAGCGGTCTGATTTTCATTGAGGCGGACAACGACTACCGCGCCGATACCGACGGCGGCGAAAGCTCACAGGCAAGCCAGAGCGAAACGCCGCAGTCCCAGGTCAGCTATGAGCCGGAATACACGCCGGTGGAAACCGAAGCGCCTGCTCAGGACACGCCCTCCTACGAGGAGAGCCAGTCCGGCTCCGAATCCGAACAAGGCGGCACCGAGCTTCCCGACAGCAATACGGAAAATTAATCAAGGATTGGCTTTGAGCGCAGGCTCTCAGCCAATCTTTTTTTTGCGGAAGCAGCTTTCCTATACGAACGCCAACTGACAACTGATAACTGCTTTCAACAGCTAATTTTCTTTTTGGAAATAATTTTTTGAAAAATTTTCAGAAAATTAGTGCAAAATGCGAAACAATATGCTATAATAGAGTTCCAAGGGGGATTTCCCTTGTCAAAAACGCTTAAAAGCCTGTTCGGGAGTTATCACACACCGCTTCTATAAGTACCGTCCCCGAAGCAATGGGCTTTAAGAAACCAAAGCCGCGTTTCTTACCTGGCGCGGCTTTGGGCATGCCAATCTGTCTCAAAAGGAGATTTTTACATGAAGAAAATTCTCGCGGCGCTGATAGCCGTGCTGGTACTGGTGACAGCGACAACGCTTGCCGGCTGCTCCTGCTCCGGTGAAAAACCCGTACCGCTCATTATCGACAACCACCGCGGCGTGGTGATAAACCTGGAGTACCCGTCCAGCTTTACCTACAACGAAGGCAAGGCAGGCTACGGTATTCTCGGTCAGGACGCCATTACCCACAACGGTACCCTGCAGGGTGAGTACGACATCAGCTTCAACTGCTGCAAGCTTCATGAAAATACCTTTGACTCCGTAGATGCGTTTGCGGCGCAGTTCAAGGGCTGCGACCTCTTTGAGGAACTCACCGTCGGCGGCACCAAAGCCTACGCCAAGCAGTTTGGCGATACGCCGCTGGAGATTATCGTTCCGTATTCTTCTCAGTCCTTTGTCGAAATTCTTGTGAAGCTCCCGTCAGGCAGCACAAGCGCTTATCAGAACGTCTACAACAGCGCCCGTTTCCAGAATATCCTCAAAACCATTCAGATTCAGGCGACTGACGAAGCCAAAAAGTAACAAAAGCTCCCGTTTCCGGGAGCTTTTCGTTTGTCGAAAAAGGTAGGATTATCGTGCAAACCTTTCCTTGTGTCATTCTGAGCGTAAGCGAAGAATCTCGCGCAGAACGTTTGAAAAAAACTGAATCATCAGCGACTATCACACTTTGGAGTCCGAGATTCTTCGGGCGTTGCCCTCAGAATGACGCTACTCTAGGTTTTGCTTGTCATTATTTTGAGACTTTTTCTACAGTCTGAAGCTCCCGGAACCGGGAGCTTTTCGTTTGGCTTTTTGACTGTCCGCCTACTTCACCCGGAAGAGGCTGCCGCCGCATCTGCCGCAGTGATATTTTTCGGGGTGGCTGACGGTGGCGGTCATTCTCTGACGCTTGTATTCCAGACCGCATTTTTCGCAGCGGAGTATGTACTTCGACGGCGGCTGCAGCTCCTGCGGCACGTGGTATTCCTCCGGCGTGTTGGTGGCGCTGACGCAGTAGCCGTACGCGCGGTTCAG